>NZ_LMIC01000049.1:0-318817 GCF_001428585.1 Duganella sp. Root198D2
ACCGTCCTGTCGAAGAAATTCGGCGGCGAAGCCAAAGCTTACGACCAGATCGACGCTGCTCCAGAAGAAAAAGCACGCGGCATTACCATCAACACCGCCCACGTCGAGTACGAGACTGCCAACCGTCACTACGCTCACGTTGACTGCCCAGGCCACGCCGACTACATCAAGAACATGATTACCGGTGCTGCGCAGATGGACGGCGCGATCCTGGTTTGCTCCGCAGCTGACGGCCCAATGCCACAGACCCGCGAGCACATCCTGCTGGCACGCCAGGTTGGCGTTCCATACATCATCGTGTTCCTGAACAAGTGCGACCTGGTCGACGACGCAGAACTGCTGGAACTGGTCGAAATGGAAGTGCGCGAGTTGCTCTCCAAGTACGAATTCCCAGGCGACGACCTGCCAATCATCAAAGGTTCGGCACGTATGGCGCTGGAAGGCGCAGCTGGCGAAATGGGCGAAGAGTGCATCATCCGCCTGGCTGAAGCCCTGGACACCTACATCCCGACCCCAGAGCGCGCAGTTGACGGCGCCTTCCTGATGCCTGTGGAAGACGTGTTCTCGATCTCCGGCCGCGGCACCGTGGTGACCGGTCGTGTTGAGCGCGGCATCATCAAGGTCGGCGAAGAAATCGAAATCGTCGGTATCATCGACACCGTGAAAACCACCTGCACCGGCGTGGAAATGTTCCGCAAGCTGCTGGACCAGGGTCAAGCCGGCGACAACGTTGGCCTGCTGCTGCGCGGCACCAAGCGTGAAGACGTTCAGCGTGGTCAGGTTCTGGCCAAGCCAGGTTCGATCAAGCCGCACGATCACTTCACCGGCGAGATCTACGTTCTGTCGAAAGATGAAGGCGGCCGTCACACCCCGTTCTTCAACAACTACCGTCCACAGTTCTACTTCCGTACCACCGACGTGACCGGTTCGATCGAGCTGCCAGCGGACAAAGAAATGGTTATGCCAGGCGACAACGTCTCCATCACCGTCAAGCTGATCTCCCCGATCGCGATGGAAGAAGGCCTGCGTTTCGCCATCCGTGAAGGCGGTCGTACCGTCGGCGCCGGCGTGGTAGCCAAGATCCTGGCTTAAGCCTCATCATGGCAAACGGCTTGTCTTNAAGATGTATGGGCGCGCAAAGCTGCCGTCTTCCTGCAATTCAAACCGTCAAGCTGATCTCCCCGATCGCGATGGAAGAAGGCCTGCGTTTCGCCATCCGTGAAGGCGGTCGTACCGTCGGCGCCGGCGTGGTAGCCAAGATCCTGGCTTAATCTGCCTGGGTGATTCAAACGGGCCGGCATGTGCTATCATGTCGGCCCGTCGCAGTAATTACATACATTGCCGGAAACATATTGTTGCCGGTTCGTTCTTTTAAGGAATAAGCATGTCCGCTCCAAACCAAAAGATCCGTATCCGCCTGAAGGCTTTCGACTACAAGCTGATCGACCAGTCCGCACTGGAAATCGTTGACACCGCCAAGCGCACCGGCGCTGTGGTAAAAGGCCCAGTTCCTCTGCCAACCCGCATCCAGCGTTACGACGTGCTGCGTTCCCCGCACGTGAACAAGACTTCGCGCGACCAGTTCGAAATCCGCACCCACCAGCGCCTGATGGACATCGTGGATCCAACCGACAAGACTGTTGACGCGCTGATGAAGCTGGACCTGCCAGCTGGCGTGGACGTCGAAATCAAACTGCAGTAATCCCGGTTTCGTCGCAAGACACCTGAAAAGCCCGCTCCTGAGCGGGCTTTTCTTTTTCAGGAGTAGCCAATGAAACGCATCGCAGTATTTGCCGCCATCGCGGCCCTGTCCCTGCTGGCCGCATGCGGCAGGAAGAACCCGGCCGACCAGGCGGCACAGGACATCAAGGCCATGGGCGCCCAGCGCGACAAGACGCAGGATGCACTGAAAAAGATGGAAGAGGCCCAGCAAAAGCAGAAAGAAGAAGCCGACAAGAACTGACGCGCTATACTGCCGCGCATGAGCGATAAGACCATCCTGATCGTCGAAGACGAACAAGCCATTGCAGACAGTATTGCCTTCGCCCTGGGCAAGGAAGGCTTCACCCCGCACCACGTGATGCTGGGCGAGCAGGCCCTGGCGGCCGCGCGCGACCTGGCGCCGGCGCTGGTGATCCTGGATGTCGGCCTGCCCGATATCAGCGGCCTTGATGTATGCCGCCGCCTGCGCCAGTTTTCCGAAGCGCCGGTGATTTTCCTGACCGCGCGCAGCGATGAAATCGACCGCATCGTCGGGCTGGAAATCGGCGCCGACGATTATGTGACCAAGCCGTTCTCGCCGCGCGAACTGGTGGCGCGCGTGCGCGTGATCCTGCGCCGCGCCGGGAATGGCAATGGTAATGGCGCCGTGCCAGCTGCCCAGGCCACACCGCCCGCCGCCTCGCGCACGCCGGCCTTCGAACTGCGCGCGGCCGAAGCCCGCATCCTGTTCGCCGGCCAGCCGCTCGACCTGACGCGTTATGAATACCTGCTGCTGAAAACGCTGGTCGAGCATCCCGGCCATGTGCTGTCGCGCGCCCAGCTGATGGACCGCGTCTGGTGCGACGCGCCGGAAACGCTGGACCGCACGGTGGACGCCCACGTCAAATCCCTGCGCGCCAAGCTGCGCGCCATCGACGACAACGCCGACCCGATCCAGACCCATCGCGGCATGGGTTACAGCCTGCAGCCCGGCGCATGAAGATCGGCCTGCGCATCCTGCTCGGCTACTTCCTGATCGTCGGCCTGGCAGCCTGGTTCCTGCTCAACGTCTTCGTGCAGGAGGTGAAACCTGGTG
This sequence comes from Duganella sp. Root198D2, assembly GCF_001428585.1. Classification (NCBI taxonomy): domain Bacteria; kingdom Pseudomonadati; phylum Pseudomonadota; class Betaproteobacteria; order Burkholderiales; family Oxalobacteraceae; genus Duganella; species Duganella sp. Root198D2. The sequence continues at coordinate 2,798 of NZ_LMIC01000049.1, forward strand.
CCCGCTCCACGCTGGAAGCGGCCATGAACGACACCGCGCAGCTGCTGGCCCAGCTGGTCGCCGACGATGTAAAAGAGGGCGCTACTGAAACGGCCCTGCTGGCGAAGCTCGGCGCCGCCAGCCGCAACACCGATTACCGCATCACTATCGCCGGTGCTGATGGCATCGTGCGTTTCGACTCTGCCGGCAAGTCGGTCGGCAAGGACTACTCGCGCTGGAACGACGTCTACCTCACGCTGCGTGGCCAGTACGGTGCGCGCATGACGAGCGAAGTGCCGCGCGATTACAGCAGCCTCGGCATGTACGTCGCTGCGCCGGTGCGCGACGGCGAGCGCATCATCGGCGTGCTGACGGTTTCCAAGCCCATCTCCAGCGTGCAAGGCTTCATCGAGCGCAGCCAGCGCAAGATCCTCAAATGGGGCATTGTGCTGCTTGGCCTGTCGCTGCTGATCGGCGTCGCCATTACCTGGCGCATGGCCAGCACCGTCAACAAGCTGATGGTATTCGTGGAAGAGGTGCAGGCCGGCCGCAAAGCCGTCATGCCCAAGCTGGGTAGCAGCGAGATCAGCACGCTCGGCCACGCGCTGGAAGCCATGCGCGCCAAGCTGGAGGGCAAAGATTACGTCGAAACCCTGATGCATACGCTGACGCATGAACTGAAAAGCCCGATCGCCGCCATCCAGGCCACAGCCGAATTGCTGGAAGAAGACATGCCGCCCGAGCAGCGCCGCCGGTTCCTGTCCACCATCCAGGCCCAGAACGCGCGCCAGCGCGACCTGATCGACAAGCTGCTGGCCTTGGTGCGCGTGGAAAAGCAACAGCGCATCGACGACGCCGCGCCGCTCGATGTGGCAGGGCTGTTGCAGGACGTGGCATCAGACTACCAGGGGCGCCTCGCCGCGTGCTCGCTGCAGCTCATTGTCGACGCACCGCCGCAACTGCAGCTCCTCGGCGACCGCCTGCTACTGCGCCAGGCGCTTGGCAACCTGCTCGACAATGCAATCAGCTTCGCGCCGCGCGGCAGCTGCATCACCATGTCCGCGCGCAGCGAGGGCGACCTGCTGGAGATCGCGGTTACCGATAACGGCCCCGGCATTCCCGACTATGCGTTCGAACGCGTGTTCGAACGCTTCTACTCCCTGCCGCGTCCGAATGCACCAAAGAGCACTGGCCTCGGATTGCCCTTTGTGCGGGAGGTGATCGCGCTGCATGGCGGCACAGCGCAGGTTGCAAATGTGTCCGGCACTGGTTGCCGCGCCATGGTACGCCTGCCACAAAACTCGAAAAATACCTGAGCAATCTATTGCTGGGCACGAGGCGGGTAAGACATGTGACATGCTGGTGGACGGCGTTCCGGACGGTTGCGTGGTATCGCTGACAGACGTCAGTACCGATCAGGCGCCGCCTGACCTTCAAGAGCACGCGGTCGAGGGAGCTTGCATACCAAAATATTGACTGCGCTTCACGCCGAACGCATCGCCAACGCACAGCCGTTCCCCACACTGGCGCAATTTGCGCAAGTGACGGAGCACTCTTGAAACGGAAATCGATCTACCTTGTGTTGGCGCTGCTGGTGCTGGCGCTCCTTGTTGCCAGCATCTGGGTCCGGCAGCGCAACGGCGACTACGGCTTCAATGTACTGCAGCGGCGCGGCGGCACTTACTGGATCAAGATGGGCGCCGACGATGCCCGGTTGCCGCCATCCATGCGGGAAGCGCTCAAAGACATCGTGCCGGCAGTTTCGGCCGGCCAGTTCCACTGGCGCGAAGCGGAACCCGGCTTTGAGGTGGCTGACATGCCGGTGATGTCGGCAGATGGCGAAGTAGATCGCATCCTGCTGAACCGGATCGATCCACAGCGTTTCCGCTTCGCGGTGCGCAGCGCACCCGCAGGCGACAAAGGGCTGGATGAATGGGAGCGCGCCCTGCCCAGCGCCGTGCTGATCGTGAACGGCAGCTACTTCGGCCTGAAAGGCCAGCCCGATACGCCGTTCATCAGCGAAGGCGAACAGCTTGGTCCCCGCCAGTACAACGCTCGCGCCGGCGCCTTTGTTGCGCGCGAAGACGGAAGCGCAGCGCTGCACAACCTCGTGCAAGCTGATTGGCAGGATGCTTTCACGGGCGCACGCAATGCGATGGTTTCTTATCCACTCTTGCTGGGCGAAGATGGCGAGACGCACGTGAACGTGAAAAGCCGCTGGCTCGCCAATCGCACTTTCGTGGCGCAGGACCGGTCGGGACGCATCCTGGTCGGCACCACGAAAGAAGCATTTTTCTCGCTTGACCGCCTGGCAAGCTTTCTCAAGGACGCACCGCTGGACCTGAAGATGGCGCTCAACCTGGACGGCGGGCCAGTCGCTTGCCAGAGCGTGCGGCTGAACGGGTTCCAGCGCAGGTTCTATGCGCGATGGGAAGCGCAGGTGCGCGAGGGCGCACCGAAGGGAACGGAGGTGAGCTTGCTGCGCTGGCCTTTTGCGCAGGCGACGTGGGCCATGCCGGTCGCGCTGACGGTCGAGCGTGCGCGCTGAACTGGTGCGAAAAATATTCGCTTGCTTCACACAGAACGCATCGTCGCCGCACACCGGCTTTCTACACTGGCGCAACCATAACAACAGGATGCGCCATACCATGCAAAAGAAACTCCTATTCAAGGCCCTCATCGTCGGCATGCTGATGCTGCTGCTCGGCGTGCCGCTGGCCATGATCCAGTCCACCATCAGTGAACGCATCTCCTACCGCGACGAAGCGGCGCGCAGCATTGCCAACGATTCGGTCGGCGAGCAGCATATCTACGGACCAGTGCTGGTCATGCCGTACAGCGAGGTGTACACCGCCGAAGAGAAGGACAAGGACGGCAAGGCGGAGACGAAGCGCTACCGCAAGCAATCGCAGCACCTGGTGTTCCCCAACCAGCTTGAGGTCGTGTCCAATCTCGGCACCGAGCGCCGCCACCGCGGCATCCATCAGGTGCTGATGTTCAACGGCGCGCACAAGATCAACGGCGACTTCCTCGTGCCTGCCGTGGCCGAGCTGCCGCATACCGAGAGCGGCTCGCAGATCACGCCCGAGCGTCCGTACATCGCCCTGGCGGTGGCCGACGTGCGCGGCGTACGCGACATCCCGCGCCTGGTGTGGGGCACGCGCAGTGTCGAATTCGAGCAAGGGTCCGGCCTGCGTTCTTCGCGCCAGGGATTGCACGCCAAACTGTCGATGGAAGATGCTGCGGCGGGGCCGGTCAAGTTCAGCTTCAACTTGAACCTGGCGGGCATGAACAGCCAGGGCTTTGTCCCGCTGGCGCGCAATAACCGCTTTGTCATGTCCTCCCCTTGGCCGCATCCGCAATTCAGCGGCCGCTTCCTGCCGGAGCAATATAGCCTGGATGAGAAGGGCTTCCAGGCGGTGTGGCGCATTTCATCGCTGGCCAGCGAAGCGCAGTCGCAGCTCCGCCAGCGCGAGCAGTCGGCAGGACAGGGCGAAAATGCCATGCCCGCGCTTGACACTATCGAAGCCGCGTTTATCGAGCCGGTCAACGTGTATTCAATGGCCGACCGCGCCACCAAGTACGGCCTGCTGTTCGTGGCGCTGACCTTCGCTGCCTTCTTCCTGTTCGAAGTGATGAAACGGCTGCCGATCCACCCGGTGCAATACCTGCTGGTGGGCCTGGCACTGGCGCTGTTCTTCCTGCTGCTGGTCAGCCTGTCCGAGCACTATGACTTTGTCGCCTCCTACATCGCCGCCAGCGCCGCCTGCATCGTGCTGATTGGCTATTACCTGATGCACGTGCTGCACGACTGGAAGCGCGGCCTGGGCTTCGGCGCTGCGCTGTGCGCCTTGTACGGGATCTTGTTTGGTCTGCTCAACTCCGAGAACAATGCCCTGATGCTGGGCGCCATCCTGCTGTTCGCCGTGCTGGCCGCCATCATGGTCGCTACCCGCAAAGTGGACTGGTACAACCTGAACAACCCGGCAGTCCTGCCGGCAGAGCAGGCGTAAGCCAGGAGATGGCGGCGCAAGCGATACGCCTTGCGTTCCGGCTGCTGCTTGCCCTGCAGTTTGCAATCCTTGTTTTGCTCGAACACGCAGGGCTCACCAGGTTGCGCATCACCGAGTTTGGCGCGCGCGGCAATCCCGATACCTGGGACGTCCTCGTCGCTGTTCTGAATATCGGCTTTGCCGTGACGTACCTTGCTGCAGTCTTCATATCGGCAAGGAGCACGAAATTTTTCGGCATTGAGGCATGGCCGAGCCGGTTGGCCCACCTTGGCATGACGCTCACCTGCCCAGTAGCGGTCTGGTTGGCCTATGGTGTTTTATTCGGCTACCCGGCAAGTTGAGAAAGGAAACCTTTGATGAACGATATGAATGGTTTGCCGGCCCAGGCCGGCGCGCTGCTGCCGGGCGGCTTGCTCGCTCCATCCCTCGCTGAGGGCGCGCAACTGGTGCTGCTGTCTGGCTATACGGCCGGTGAGCCCGCCGGTCCGGTGCGGGTCGTGCTCGACCAGCGCGGCGCTCGCGTGGTGCTAGTGCTGGCCAGCTACGAGACGGTGGCCTGGGAGCTCGATGTGCGGCCTGGCACGGAACTGGTCGCAGTAGTCGCCAGCGCTTACCGCGCTGTCGCAGTGACCGGGCATGGCGCCGCGCCGGCGTATCGTTTGGCGCTGCCGTGTGCACCGACGCCGGACAGTGCCGCATACCAGGACCTGATGCAGATCCTGCAAACCCGGCTTGGGCGCAGCCGGCCGGATACTTTCCGGGGCTATGTACGTTTGCCCGAGCAAGTGGCGATTGCTTCCTGCGGATCAGCGGCGGGCGCCTCGGCGCAACCACAGCCGCGCGTACAGCAGAAGGTTCACGCCCAATACGACGCCCGCCACTATATGCTGCGCGGCAGGCGTCAGTCCGGCAGGGTAGATCAGGGGCAGCAGGTAATGCTCGATGAATCCATCCGCATAGCCCTGTTGGCCTGCGCGCACGCGTAATTCGTTTTCAAGATAGGTGAGCGGGCAGATGGCGCCCATCAGTTCAATGCCGATGGCCCACAGTGCAGCCGGCAAGTGCAGCCGCACGATGCGCGGCCAGCGCAGCGCCAGAAAAGCACCGAAAAGTGCGAACAGGATAAAGGCAAGATGCAGCAGCAGGAGCGCATCGGCAGCGAGGCGAGATAGCATCGCTGCATTCTACGCCCGCGTTCCGGACGAGCCCGTGTCACACCTTGGGGTCTGACCCCAGGGTGTGACACGGGCTCTGCCGTATTACGGGCGGGTAAAGCTCCATTGCTGGTTGCTGGCGTTCGTTAGCGGCCATTGGATGATTTGTGCGTTGTCGGCGGTGCTCTTGTTTTGCACGTCCATCACGTAGCCGCTCAGCAGGTTCTTTACTGTGTACCAGCCGCTGGACGGGCTGGCGAAGCTCCAGTGCTGGCCGTTGCCGGCCCAGTATGACCATTGCGCGATATTGGTGCCGGCGCTGGTGGAGTTTTCCCAGTTGTCCAGGCTGAGCAGGCTGCCGGCGTTGATCACGCTGTACTGGCCGTCACCATGACCGACCACATACCATTGCTGGTGCTTGCCGCCGCTGTAGCTCTGCTGTTGCACCATGGCGCCGTTGCTGGTGGAGGCGTTGGCTACCGCCAGTGCCTTGCCGCTCAGGCGCGACTTGATCACGTAGGGACCGTCGCTCATGCCGCCGCAGCCGGCGAAGTTGCTGAAGTTACGTGTCAGCGCTGGCCAGCCGCCGCTGTAAGTCATGCGCAGGATGTCGAGCTTGGCGTTGCCGCTGTCGTTCAGGTCGTAGTAGTGGATCGAGGTGAAATTGCAGCCGTCCTGCTTCAGCACGCCGATGTGGCCGGGGCCTTTGTATTTGCCGTCGACGTTCGGCAGCACGGTGCGGGTGCCGGAGTAGGGGCCGGTGATGCTGGTGGCGCGCTGTACTTCGACGTAGTAGGTGCTGTTCGAACCTTTGCAGCAGGCGCCGCGGTTGACGAACAGGTAGTAGTAGCCGCCGTCGCGCGTGATGTAGGGCGCTTCGATGTCCTGCCCGTTGCCGCCCCAGATTTTGCTGACATTGCCGGCCAGTTTGCCGCTCGACTGGTTGATCTCGGCCACGCCGATGCCGCCGAAGAAGGAGCCGTAGCTCATATACACCTTGCCGTCATGGTCGCGGTACAGGGCCGGGTCGATGGCGTTGATCTCGCTGCTGCCGCCAAATGATTCGACCACGATGCCAAGGTCGGTCCAGGCCGGGTTCTTCAGCGAGGCCGAGCGGGCGACGCCGATGGCGGAGCTGGAGGTGCCGAAGGTCGATACCGAGTAGTAGATGTAGTAATACCCGTTCATGTGGATCACGTCCGGCGCCCAGAACGAGCCGCTGAAGTTGGGGATCTTGTTGGCGACCCAGCTTGGGGTGGTGCCGAACACCGGCCCCGGGCCGCCCTGCCAGCTTGCCAGGTCGGTCGAGGTGGAATACCAGATCCCGCTACCGGTGGTGAAATTGAAATAAGTATCGCCGTCCTTGGTGATGGTGCCCGGGTCATGGGCATTTTGCAGTCCGGCCAGGTTGATGGCCTGCGCCGCCAGGGCGGGCAGGCACAGGCAGAGTACTGCCAGCAGTTTTTTCATCAGGTCTCCTTTTATGGTTATAGGGCGCACTGGCCCATCACCACATTAGGATTCCTTGCGCCCGCCCACCAATGAGTTTTTCAGGCGCTGCGATACCGTTTCCGGCATGCCCCCAGCAGGCCGAGCCCGCCAACCAGCATGCCCCAGCCGGCCGGTTCCGGTACCGGCAAAGGCGGCATGGCACCGACCGACAGGTTGCTGCTCCATAGCAGTTGCTGGTTGGTGTTCGTATTGTTGGTCCAGCTCACCGAAAAGTTGTCGGTATAGCCATCAGGATCGTCGGCCAGGTAGGTAGTGCGCCTGTAGTTGTTGCGGCATTCGCCCGGCGCCAGGTCGAGGCAGACGCCGGCCATCGCGGAGCCGAAGGCTTGGGCTGTCGTGCTGTTCTCGAATTCCAGCCCGACCTGGCCGCTGACGGTGATACTGGCGCCCGGCGCGAGGTAAACCGTGGTGTTGGTCCACAGCTCGGTATGGCCCCGGGTCCAAGGGGCATCGCTATCGACCATGGCGACATACAGCTCGCCGCCACCGCCCAGGGCATCCCAGCTGCCGCGGGTCAGCGAACCGCCGTGGCTGGACGAGGTGGCCAGCGGCGCCCAGCTATCGTTGTGGCTATCGGTGCCGGAAATCTCCTCGCCATGACCGGCATTGAGAATGCGCGACGACATTTCCCAGTAGCCGGGCTGTAGCGCGACATTGCCGCTGGTCTGGATCTGCAGCTGGTCCAGGCTCAGGATGGCGCCGACCACACCGGCGCGGGCAGGGGAAATGGCCATGAGGGCCGCCAGGACAGCAGGAATTGCCAGTTTAACCATGCTTACCTCCTTGCGCGAAGTGGGCAATCTTAACTGTGAGTCAATTCATGGCGGCGCCCGCTTGCCGGATGGCTAAAACACCTGACATACCTCGTACAAAGCTGTTGCGTCAAGGGGGGAATGGCGGTACACTAGCCGGCTTCGGTATGGGTTCGTCTTTTTTATGGCCCGTATCTTTTTTTGTAGTTAAACAAAGCCCCGCCCAATCGTAGGTGGGAATGGAGAAAAAATGAGCCTTGGCCTCCTCGGTCGCAAGGTTGGTATGATGCGCATCTTCACCGATGACGGGGATTCGATCCCAGTCACCGTGTTGGACGTATCGAACAACCGTGTTGCGCAAATCAAAACTCCTGAAGTGGATGGTTATTCCGCTGTTCAGGTTGTCTTCGGTCAGCGTCGCGCATCCCGCGTGACTAAAGCTGCTGCCGGTCACTACGCTAAAGCAGGTGTTGAAGCTGGTTCCTTTATCAAGGAATTCCGCGTTGACGCAGCTAAAGCAAACGAACTGAAAGCTGGTGAAGTTATCGCCGCTTCCCTGTTCGAAGTCGGTCAGAAGATCGACGTGCAAGGTGTGTCGATTGGTAAAGGCTACGCCGGTACCATCAAGCGTCACAACTTCGCATCGGGTCGTCAAACCCACGGTAACTCCCGTTCGCACAACGTACCAGGCTCGATCGGTATGGCGCAGGATCCAGGCCGTGTGTTCCCAGGTAAGCGCATGACCGGTCACATGGGCGACGTCACCGTCACCACCCAGAACCTGGAAATCGCTCGTATCGACGCTGATCGCCAGCTGCTGCTGGTGAAGGGTGCAGTACCAGGCGCGAAAAACGGCCAGGTTGTTGTATCGCCAGCTGTTAAAGTTAAAGCAAAGAAGGGAGCTTAATCGATGGAACTGAAGCTCTTGAACGCGCAAGGTCAAGTCGCGTCGAACGTAGCCGCCGCTGACACCGTCTTCGGCCGTGACTACAACGAAGCACTGATCCACCAAGTCGTCGTTGCTTACGCTGCTAACGCACGTAGCGGTAACCGCAAGCAAAAAGACCGTGAAGAAGTCCACCACACGACCAAGAAGCCATGGCGCCAAAAAGGCACCGGCCGCGCTCGTGCTGGTATGTCCTCCTCCCCGCTGTGGCGTGGTGGTGGCCGCATCTTCCCGAACTCGCCTGACGAGAATTTCACCCACAAGGTCAACAAGAAGATGTATCGCGCAGGTATCTGCTCGATCCTGTCTCAGCTGGCCCGTGAAGAGCGTCTGGTTGTGATCGAAGACCTGTCGATCGAAGCCCCTAAGACCAAGCTGCTGTCGCAAAAGCTGACCGGCATGGGTCTGGACTCGGTCCTGATCGTTACCGACACCATCCAGGAAAACCTGGAACTGGCTTCCCGCAACCTGCCGAACGTGCTGGTTGTCGAGCCGCGTCACGCTGACCCAATGTCCCTGGTCTTCTACAAGAAGGTCCTGGTCACCAAGGCAGCCCTGGCACAGATTGAGGAGATGCTGGCATGAGCGCAGTTATCAAACACAGCGAAGAGCGCCTGATGAAGGTGCTGCTGGCTCCGGTCATTTCCGAAAAAGCCACCATGGTTGCGGAAAAGAACGAACAGATCGTGTTCCTGGTATCCAAGGATGCGACCAAGCCAGAAATCAAGGCCGCCGTTGAACTGCTGTTCAAGGTTGAAGTGGAATCGGTGCAGACCGTGAACCGCGAAGGTAAGGTTAAGCGTTCCGGCCGTTTCGTCGGTCGCCGCAACCACACCAAGCGTGCTTTCGTGTGCCTGAAGCCAGGCCAGGAAATCAATTTCACCGAGGAGGCTAAATAATGGCACTCGTTAAGATGAAGCCAACCTCCCCAGGCCGTCGCGGCATGGTGAAGGTTGTGAACAGCGACCTGTACAAAGGTCGTCCGTTCGCCGCCCTGCTGGAAAAGAAGTCGAAGACTGCTGGCCGTAACAACAACGGCCACATCACCACCCGCCACATCGGCGGAGGCCACAAGCAGCACTACCGTATTGTGGACTTCAAGCGCAACAAGGATGGCATCCCTGCGAAAGTGGAACGGATCGAATACGATCCAAACCGTACCGCACACATCGCCCTGCTGTGCTACGCCGACGGCGAGCGCAAGTACATCATCGCCCCTAAAGGCGTTGCTGTCGGCGACACCCTGCTGAACGGTTCGGAAGCGCCGATCAAGGCCGGCAACTGCCTGCCAATCCGTAACATCCCAGTCGGCACCAACATCCACTGCGTGGAAATGCTGCCAGGTAAAGGTGCCCAGATGGCCCGTACCGCTGGTGCTGTTGTGGTCCTGATGGCCCGTGAAGGTACCTACGCCCAGGTTCGCCTGCGCTCCGGCGAAGTGCGCCGCGTGCACATCGAGTGCCGCGCCACCATCGGCGAAGTCGGCAATGCTGAGCACAGCCTGCGCAAGATCGGTAAAGCCGGTGCCATGCGCTGGCGCGGTGTTCGCCCAACCGTCCGCGGTGTGGTCATGAACCCGATCGACCACCCGCACGGTGGTGGTGAAGGCCGTACCGCAGCTGGTCGTCATCCAGTATCGCCATGGGGCCAGCAGACCAAGGGTAAGAAGACTCGCTCGAACAAGCGTACTTCTTCGATGATCGTCTCTCGCCGCGGCAAGAAATAAGGATAAACCATGACTCGTTCATTGAAAAAAGGGCCGTTCTGCGACGCCCACCTGGTGAAAAAAGTCGAAACCGCGCAAGCGACCAAAGACAAAAAGCCAATTAAAACCTGGTCCCGTCGCTCGACGATCATGCCTGACTTCATCGGTCTGACCATTGCCGTGCACAACGGCAAGGTCCACGTGCCTGTGTACGTTTCCGAGAACATGGTTGGTCACAAGCTCGGCGAATTCGCGCTGACCCGTACCTTCAAGGGCCACGCTGCTGACAAAAAGGCTAAGAAATAATGGAAACCAAAGCTATCCTCAAAGGCGTGCGCCTGTCGGATCAAAAAGGTCGCCTGATCGCTGACCTGATTCGCGGCAAGAAGGTTGACGCTGCGCTGAACATTCTGCAGTTCAGCCCTAAGAAAGGCGCGTTCATCGTCAAGAAAGTGCTGGAGTCCGCTATTGCGAACGCCGAGCACAACGACGGTGCCGACATCGACGAGCTGGTCGTCAAGACCATTTACGTCGAAAAGGGCCCGGTCCTGAAGCGCTTCACTGCACGCGCTAAAGGTCGTGGCGACCGTATCTCGAAACAATCCTGTCACATTTACGTGACTGTCGGTAACTAAGGAGCTGCGATGGGTCAGAAAATTCATCCAACCGGTTTCCGTCTGGCGGTCACCCGTAACTGGGCATCTCGCTGGTACGCAACCAACGGTAACTTCGCTTCCATGCTGAACGAAGACCTGAAGGCACGTGCTTTCCTGAAGAAGAAGCTGAAAAACGCTTCCGTAGGCCGCATCGTCATCGAGCGTCCTGCCAAGAACGCACGCTTCACCGTGTACAGCTCGCGTCCTGGCGTCGTGATCGGCAAGAAGGGCGAAGACATCGAAGTGCTGAAGTCCGCCCTGACCAAGATCATGGGCGTGCCAGTGCACGTGAACATCGAAGAAATCCGCAAGCCGGAAATCGACGCTCAGCTGATCGCTGACTCGATCTCGCAGCAGCTGGAAAAGCGTATTATGTTCCGCCGCGCCATGAAGCGCGCCATGCAGAACGCAATGCGCCTGGGCGCCCAGGGCATCAAGATCATGTCCTCGGGTCGTCTGAACGGCATCGAGATCGCCCGTACCGAATGGTATCGCGAAGGCCGCGTGCCTCTGCATACCCTGAAGGCGGACATCGACTACGGTACCTCCGAAGCTTCCACCACCTACGGCATCATCGGTGTCAAGGTGTGGGTGTACAAGGGTGACCGCTCCGCCACCGGCGAAGCACCAGTCATCGACACCCCGGCCGAAGAGAAGAAGCCACGTGGCCCGCGCCGCGAAGACGGCAAGCCAGCAGGCCGCCGCCCAGCAGGTGCCGGTGCTAAACCAGGCGCACCAGCCGCCCGCCGCGCTGCCAAGCCGGCTGCAGCTGATAAAGCAGGAGAATAAGCATGCTGCAACCTAGCCGCAGGAAATATCGTAAAGAGCAGAAAGGCCGCAACACCGGCATTTCGCACTCCACCGGCACTAACGTGTCGTTCGGTGAATTCGGCCTGAAGGCCGTGGCACGTGGTCGTATCACCGCGCGCCAGATCGAGTCCGCACGTCGTGCGATGACCCGTCACATCAAACGTGGTGGCCGTATCTGGATCCGTGTATTCCCAGACAAGCCGATCTCCAACAAGCCTGCCGAAGTCCGTATGGGTAACGGTAAAGGTAATCCGGAGTACTACGTTGCCGAAATCCGTCCAGGCAAAGTCCTGTACGAAATGGATGGCGTTGGCGAAGAACTGGCACGCGAAGCGTTCCGTCTGGCTGCTGCTAAACTGCCTCTGGCTACCACCTTCGTGGTGCGCCAGGTTGGCCAATAATTGGAGTGAAATATGAAAGCATCTGAACTCCGTGGCAAAGACCAGGCTGCACTGCAGAAAGAACTGAACGACCTGCTGAAGGCGCAGTTCGGTCTGCGCATGCAAGCTGCTACCCAGCAGCTGGGCAACAGTTCGCAGCTGAAGAAGGTCCGCCGCGACATCGCCCGCGTAAAAACGGTAATGAACTCGAAGGAAGCGAAATGACCGAACAAGTTAAGCTGAAGCGTACTCTGATCGGTAAAGTCGTGTCCGACAAGATGGACAAGACCGTTACCGTTCTGATCGAACGTCACGTCAAGCACCCTCTGTATGGCAAGATCATCGTTCGTAGCGCCAAGTACCACGCGCACGACGAGACCAACCAGGTCAAAGCCGGTGACACGGTAGAGATCGTGGAAGGTCGTCCGATCTCCAAAACGAAGGCGTGGACGGTGACCCGTGTAGTGCAAGCTGCACAAATCGTCTAAGTAAGTTGCAAGCCGGGAGCGTGAGTTCCCGGCCACAATTTAATTAGTTCTTGCAGGCCCGCAGGTTTTATGTGATACTTGCGGGCTTCGTCCATGTATCCGCCGCAAAGTTTCTCTCCGCAGACGCGATAGCGGTCAGTACTTGTATGAAGATCAAGCACCCAATCAGCCATTTTGGCTGGCGGGACCAAGACTGACCGATATCCGCATTGTGTGGATTCTTCGGCTTAAGTTGGGAAAGAGATAACTATGATTCAAACTGAAAGCCGGCTCGAAGTGGCCGACAACACCGGTGCCAAGGAAGTCATGTGCATCAAGGTGTTGGGCGGTTCCAAGCGCCGTTACGCTGGCATCGGCGACGTGATCAAAGTCACCGTTAAGGTGGCTCAGCCTCGCGGCCGTGTCAAAAAAGGTGAAATTTATAACGCCGTGGTAGTGCGCACCGCTAAGGGTGTGCGTCGCCAGGACGGTTCGCTGGTGAAGTTCGACGGCAATGCTGCTGTCCTGCTGAACAACAAGCTGGAACCGATCGGTACCCGTATCTTTGGACCAGTGACGCGCGAACTGCGCACTGAGAAGTTCATGAAGATCGTGTCCCTGGCACCGGAAGTCCTGTAAGGAGTCAGACAATGGATAAGATTCGCAAAAACGACGAAGTCATCGTCCTGACTGGTAAGGACAAGGGCAAGCGCGGCGTAGTGACCCAGCGTGTAGACGCTGAGCACGTCGTGGTTGATGGCGTTAACGTGGCTAAAAAAGCCGTTAAGCCGAACCCGATGACTGGTGTTCAAGGTGGCATCGTCGATAAGACCATGCCTATTCACGTGTCCAACGTTGCTCTGTTCAACGCTGCGACCGGTAAGGCAGATCGCGTAGGCTTCAAAGAAGTGGACGGTAAAAAAGTCCGCGTCTTCAAGTCCTCCGGCGAAGTAGTGAAAGGGTAATCAGAAATGGCCCGTCTGCAACAACTGTACAAAGACAAGATCGTCGCTGAGCTGACCGGTAAATTCGGTTACTCCTCCGTGATGGAAGTGCCGCGCCTGACCAAGATCACCCTGAACATGGGTCTCTCGGAAGCCGTGGCTGACAAGAAAATCATCGAGCACGCTGTTGGCGACCTGACCAAGATCGCCGGCCAGAAGCCAGTCATCACCAAGGCCCGTAAGGCAATCGCAGGTTTCAAGATCCGCGAAGGCTACCCGATCGGTACCATGGTGACCCTGCGCGGCGCCCGCATGTATGAATTCCTGGACCGTCTGATCACCGTGGCCCTGCCGCGCGTGCGTGACTTCCGTGGTGTGTCTGGCAAATCCTTCGATGGCCGTGGTAACTACAACATCGGCGTGAAAGAACAGATCATCTTCCCGGAAATCGAGTACGACAAGATCGACGCACTGCGTGGTATGAACATTTCGATCACCACCACCGCGAAGACCGACGATGAAGCCAAAGCGCTGCTCGCCGCCTTTAAATTCCCGTTCAGGAACTAAACGATCATGGCAAAACTCGCACTGATTAACCGTGAACAGAAGCGTGCTGACCTGGTAGCCAAGTTTGCTGCCAAGCGCGCCGCTCTGAAGGCCATCATTGATGACCAGACCAAGTCGGAAGAAGAGCGTTACGAAGCGCGCCTGAAACTGCAGGCACTGCCGCGTAACTCGGCTCCAACCCGTCAGCGTAACCGCTGCCAGGTCACCGGTCGCCCACGTGGCACCTTCCGTAAATTCGGCCTGGGTCGTATCAAGCTCCGTGAATTCGCCATGCGTGGCGAGATCCCGGGTATGACCAAAGCCAGCTGGTAATAGGAGAATAAGCAATGAGTATGAGCGATCCTATCGCCGATATGCTGACCCGTATTCGCAACGCACAAACCGTGCAAAAGACCTCCGTGGCAATGCCATCGTCGAAGGTTAAAGTTGCGATTGCCAACGTCCTGAAAGACGAGGGTTACATTGAAGATTTCGCCGTGTCCACCAACGAGGGCAAGTCGGAACTGAAAATCGGTTTGAAATATTATGTAGGCCGTCCTGTGATCGAACGTCTGGAACGTGTTTCGCGTCCAGGCCTGCGTATCTACAAAGGCAAAGATGAGATCCCAACCGTGATGAACGGCCTGGGCGTGGCAATCGTGTCGACCCCGCAAGGCGTCATGACCGATCGCAAGGCGCGCGCTACCGGTGTTGGTGGCGAAGTCATCTGCTTCGTGGCTTAAGGAGTAACACAATGTCTCGTGTAGCTAAAATGCCGATCGTTGTGCCTGCTGGCGCCGAAGTTGCCATCTCCGCACAAGCGATCACCGTCAAGGGCCCACTGGGCACCCTGACCCAGAGCCTGAACGGCCTGGTTAAAGTTGAAAACAATGCTGGCACCCTGTCCTTCGACGTGGTCAATGACAGCCGTGAATCGAACGCCATGTCCGGCACCCTGCGTGCCCTGGTCAACAACATGGTCGTGGGCGTAACCAAGGGCTTCGAGAAGAAGCTGTCCCTGGTCGGCGTGGGCTACAAAGCCCAGGCCCAAGGCGACAAGCTGAACCTGTCCCTGGGCTTCTCGCACCCGGTCGTTCACGACATGCCTGCCGGCGTCAAGGTGGCAACCCCGACCCCAACCGAGATCATCATCTCTGGCGTTGATCGCCAAAAGGTTGGCCAGGTGGCTGCCGAAGTGCGTGCTTACCGCTCCCCTGAGCCTTATAAGGGCAAGGGTGTCCGCTATGTGGACGAAGTGGTTAAGCTCAAAGAAACCAAGAAGAAGTAATTAGGGGCTGACGATGGACAAAAAAGAATCTCGTCTGCGCCGCGGACGTCAAACTCGCATCAAGATCGCGCAACTGAAAGTGAACCGCCTGTCGGTGCACCGCACTAACCTGCACATTTACGCGAACCTGATCAGCCCAGACGCCAAAGTTCTGGTTTCGGCCTCGACCGTGGAAGCGGAAGTTCGCGCCGAGCTGGCTGGCAAGTCGGGCAAGGGTGGCAACGCCGCCGCTGCCGCACTGGTTGGCAAGCGTGTCGCAGAAAAAGCACTGAAAGCGGGCATCACCGAAGTCGCCTTCGACCGCTCCGGTTTCCGTTACCACGGCCGCATCAAGGCGCTGGCTGAAGCCGCGCGTGAAGCTGGCCTGAAGTTCTAAGGGTACGATCATGGCAAAAATGCAAGCAAAAATGGCATCCGATAAGCCGGATGATGGCATGCGCGAAAAGATGATCGCGATCAACCGCGTGACCAAAGTGGTCAAGGGTGGTCGCATCATGGGCTTCGCCGCGCTGACCGTGGTTGGTGACGGCGATGGCCGCATCGGCATGGGCAAGGGCAAGTCGAAGGAAGTTCCGGTCGGTGTGCAGAAGGCAATGGAAGAAGCCCGTCGCAACCTGATCAAGGTTCCTCTGAAGAACGGCACCCTGCAGCACACCGTCACCGGCCGCCACGGCGCGTCGAAAGTGATGATGTCGCCAGCTAAGCCAGGTACCGGCGTGATCGCAGGTGGCGCAATGCGCGCTATCTTCGATGTGATGGGCGTGACCGACGTCGTGGCGAAATCCACCGGCTCGAACAACCCGTACAACCTGGTGCGCGCCACCCTGGACGGCCTGGCCAAAATGAGCACTCCAGCTGACATCGCCGCCAAGCGCGGTAAGTCGGTTGAAGAGATCCTGGGTTAATAGGGAGCACTTCAATGAGCACTATCAAAGTCAAACTGGTGAAGGGCCTGATCGGCACCCGTCAAGACCACCGCGCAACCGTGCGTGGCCTGGGCCTGCGTCGTGTGAACTCTGTCAGCGAACTGCAGGACACTCCTGCTGTGCGCGGCATGATCAACAAGGTCGCCTACCTCGTTAAAGTCGTTTCCTAAGCGACCCTTAGGAACTGGAGAAAACAATGCAACTGAATACCATTCAACCAGCAGAAGGCGCGAAGCACGCTAAGCGCCGCGTTGGCCGCGGTATCGGCTCCGGCCTGGGTAAAACCGCAGGCCGCGGCCATAAAGGTCAGAAATCGCGTTCGGGCGGCTTCCATAAAGTCGGCTTCGAAGGCGGTCAAATGCCTCTGCAGCGTCGTCTGCCTAAGCGTGGCTTCAAATCCCTGAATGCCACTTTCAAGGCTGAAGTGCGTCTGTCCGACCTGAACGCCCTGGCTGTCGGTGAAGTCGACATCCTGGTGCTGAAACAGGCCGGCGTGCTGAATGTTCTGGCACGCGACGTACGTGTTATCGCTTCCGGCGAAATCACTAAAGCAGTGACCGTTAAAGGCCTGAAAGTGACCGCTGGCGCGAAAGCAGCCATCGAAGCAGCTGGCGGCTCGGTAGCCTGAGTCAGCTAGCTTAATCGGAGCGAAAATTGGCAACAAACCAACAGCTTGCTAAATCCGCCGCCGCCGGCTTCCCTTGGAACCGGCTGTGGTTTTTGCTGGGCGCTCTGGTGGTGTACCGTATCGGTGCACACATCCCTGTGCCGGGTGTCAACCCGGTAGAGCTGGCACGGTTGTTTGAATCGCAGCAGAACGGCATCCTGGGCATGTTCAACATGTTCTCGGGTGGCGCGCTGTCGCGTTTCACGATCTTTGCCCTGGGCATTACTCCATACATTTCGGCCTCGATCATCATGCAGCTGGTGTCGATCGTGTCGCCGACCATGGAGGCGCTGAAAAAAGAAGGTGAATCGGGCCGTCGCAAGATTACCCAGTACACCCGTTATGCAACTGTCGGTCTGGCACTGTTCCAGGCGTTCGGCATCGCGGTCGCGCTGGAATCCCAGCCTGGCCTGGTGATCGACCCTGGCATGGGCTTCCGCTTCGTCACCGTGGTGACGCTGCTGACCGGCACCATGTTCGTGATGTGGTTGGGCGAGCAGATTACCGAGCGCGGCCTTGGTAACGGCATCTCGATCATCATCTTCGCCGGTATCGCGGCTGGTCTGCCGAGTGCCTTGGGTGGCTTGTTCACCCAGGTCAGCAACAACCAGATCAACGCTTTCTCGGGGATCGTCATCGTGGTCCTGGTGGCAGCTGTCACCTACGCCGTGGTGTTCGTCGAACGTGGCCAGCGCAAGATCCTGGTCAACTATGCCAAACGTCAGGTCGGTAACAAGATCTACGGTGGGCAGACCAGCCACCTGCCGCTCAAGCTCAACATGGCAGGCGTAATCCCGCCGATCTTCGCTTCGTCGATTATCTTGTTCCCGGCTACCATCGTGGACTGGTTTTCGAAAGGTGCGGACACCTCTAACCCGGTGGTCCGCTTCCTGAAAGATCTGGCTGCGTCGATGGCTCCTGGTGAGCCAATCCATGCACTGCTGTACGCCGTGGCAATCATTTTCTTCTGCTTCTTCTACACCGCACTGGTGTTCAACAGCAAAGAAACTGCGGACAACTTGAAGAAGAGCGGGGCCTTTGTGCCAGGGATTCGTCCCGGTGAGCAGACAGCCCGTTACATCGACAAGATCCTGATGCGATTGACCCTGGCGGGTGCCGTGTACATCACCGTAGTCTGCCTGCTGCCGGAATTCATGCAGAGCTACTGGAAGGTGTCGTTCTATTTTGGTGGTACTTCGCTGTTGATTATTGTAGTTGTGACCATGGACTTCATGGCCCAAGTGCAAAATTATGTGATGTCGCAGCAATATGAATCGCTGCTGCGCAAAGCTAACTTCAAGGGCGGGCTTCCGACACGATAAATGGCAAAAGACGACGTAATTCAGATGCAGGGCGAGATCCTGGAGAACTTGCCCAATGCAACTTTTCGGGTAAAGCTGGAAAACGGCCACGTGGTACTCGGCCACATTTCGGGTAAAATGCGTATGAACTACATCCGCATTCTCCCTGGCGACAAAGTCACGGTTGAATTGACGCCGTACGACCTGTCCCGGGCCCGTATTGTGTTCCGGACAAAGTAATTAATTAAGCAATTTCGAACATAAGAGAGTGCAATCATGAAAGTTAACGCTTCAGTTAAGCGCATCTGCCGCAACTGCAAGATCATCAAGCGCAAGGGCGTGGTCCGCGTAATCTGCGTGGAAGCTCGTCACAAGCAGCGTCAAGGTTAATTCGAGGGAATAACGAATGGCACGTATTGCAGGGGTTAACATCCCAAATCATAAGCACACCGTTATCGGCCTGACCGAGATTTACGGTATCGGCCGTCCTCGTTCGCAGTTCATCTGCGCACAAGCCGGCGTTGCAACCAACAAGAAGGTCAAGGACCTGGACGACAGCGAACTCGAGAAGCTGCGTGAAGAAATCGGCAAATTCATCGTGGAAGGCGACCTGCGCCGCGAGCTGTCGATGAACATCAAGCGTCTGATGGATCTGGGTTGCTACCGCGGTATGCGTCACCGTAAGGGCCTGCCGGTCCGCGGTCAGCGCACCCGCACCAATGCACGTACCCGCAAGGGCCCGCGCAAAGCCGCTCAATCGCTGAAGAAATAATCTAGGGAACTACTATGGCTAAGCAACAAAGCTCCGCAGCAGCCGCTCGCGTACGCAAGAAAGTCAAGAAGAACGTCGCTGAAGGTATCGCACACGTTCACGCTTCCTTCAACAACACCATCATCACCATCACCGACCGCCAGGGCAACGCTCTGTCGTGGGCGACCTCCGGTGGTGCTGGCTTCAAGGGTTCGCGTAAGTCGACCCCGTTCGCAGCGCAGGTTGCTGCTGAAGCCGCTGGTAAAGTTGCGCAGGAATGCGGCGTGAAGAACCTGGAAGTTCGCATCAAGGGCCCTGGTCCTGGCCGCGAATCCGCTGTTCGCGCACTGAACAACCTGGGCATCAAGATCACCGAGATCCAGGACGTGACTCCAGTGCCGCACAACGGCTGCCGTCCTCCTAAGCGTCGTCGCATCTAATAGTCAGTCTGACATTGGCCGGTTCGGTGTGAACCGGCCACCGTCTTCTGCAATCAAAATCGCTGGAACAGTGAACCGGAAACGGTTATACTGTCCGGCTATTTTTGCCTTCTCGCGCCGCATCTGTGGCCGCGTTGGCAATGTTGAGCCACCGCCTGCTTGTCAGTGGAGCAGGCTAGCGCCTAACCGCATCCCGATGCGGCTGGGGCGTCATCTAAATCATTAAGGAAAATACCGTGGCACGTTATATCGGACCAAAAGCAAAACTGTCCCGCCGTGAAGGCACCGACCTGTTCCTGAAGAGCGCACGCCGCTCGCTCGATTCCAAGTGCAAACTGGACGTCAAGCCAGGCCAGCACGGCGTGAAATCCGGCGCCCGCACCTCCGACTACGGCAACCAGCTGCGCGAAAAGCAGAAGGTCAAGCGTATGTACGGCGTGCTGGAACGCCAGTTCCGTCGCTACTTCGCTGAAGCTGAGCGCCGCAAGGGCCCAACCGGCGAAACCCTGCTGTCCCTGCTGGAATCCCGCCTGGACAACGTTGCCTACCGCATGGGCTTCGGCTCGACCCGCTCGGAAGCGCGTCAGCTGGTTTCCCACAAAGCCTTCACCGTGAACGGCCAAGTGGTGAACATCCCTTCGTTCAACGTGAAGACCGGCGACGTGATCGCTGTGCGCGAAAAGTCGAAGAAGCAGACCCGTATCGTCGAAGCGCTGTCGCTGGCCGAACAAGTTGGCATGCCAGCTTGGGTGTCGGTTGACTCCAAGAAAATGGAAGGTACCTTCAAGTCCCTGCCAGAGCGCAACGAAATCGCTGCTGACGTCAACGAATCGCTGATCGTCGAACTGTATTCCCGTTAATCCCGGGTTGCTGTACCAAGGCGGGACTGGCTCCCGCCTTTTCCATTTAATGCCATCAGCCTTATCGGTGTAACGAGCCGAGGGTAATGAAAAGGACATTTACATGCAAAATAGCTTGTTGAAACCACGTATTATCGATGTTGAAGCCCTGGGCCACGGTCACGCCAAAGTCGTGATGGAGCCGTTCGAGCGCGGCTACGGCCACACTCTGGGCAACGCGCTGCGCCGCGTGCTGCTGTCTTCGATGACCGGCTACGCGCCGACCGAAGTCACCATCGCCGGTGTCGTTCACGAGTACTCCTCGCTGGACGGCGTGCAGGAAGACGTGGTTGACCTGCTGCTGAACCTGAAGGGCGTCGTCTTCAAGGTGCACAACCGTGACTCCGTGACCCTGACCCTGAAGAAGGAAGGCGAAGGCCCGGTGCTAGCGTCGGACATCGACCTGCCACACGACGTGGAACTGATCAACCCGGACCATGTGATCGCCAACCTGACTGCCGGCGGCAAGCTGGACATGCAGATCAAGGTCGAAAAAGGCCGCGGCTACGTTCCTGGTAACGTGCGTCGCCTGTCGGAAGACGCCAACAAGACCATCGGCCGCATCATCCTGGACGCCTCGTTCTCGCCAGTGCGCCGTGTTTCCTACGCTGTCGAATCGGCTCGTGTGGAACAGCGTACCGACCTGGACAAGCTGATCATCAACATTGAAACCAATGGCGTGATCACCCCGGAAGAAGCGATCCGTCAATCGGCGCGCGTGCTGGTCGACCAGCTGAACGTGTTTGCTGCCCTGGAAGGCACCGAAACCACCGCTGAAGCGCCATCGCGTGCTCCAATGGTCGATCCGATCCTGCTGCGTCCAGTGGACGACCTGGAACTGACCGTGCGTTCGGCCAACTGCCTGAAAGCAGAAAACATCTACTACATCGGCGACCTGATCCAGCGTACCGAAAACGAGCTGCTGAAGACCCCGAACCTGGGCCGCAAGTCGCTCAACGAAATCAAGGAAGTGCTGGCATCGCGCGGCCTGACCTTGGGCATGAAACTCGAGAACTGGCCACCGGCTGGCCTGGAGAAGTAATTTCCAGATCGGGTGACAGTGCTGGACATCGCGCAGCGATGTTCTGCCCTGTCACCAACTGATTAGCAGTTTAGCAGTACCGCCCGCTGCGTTTTGCCGCTGGCGTCTTAACGTGATAACCGGACCGCGCCGCGGCTTGCCAAGGCGATCGAAGATCTCGGATTTAAACAACATCGAAAGGAAGTACCATGCGTCACCGTAACGGCCTCCGTAAACTGAACCGTACCTCGTCCCACCGTCTGGCAATGCTGCGCAACATGACTGTTTCGCTGCTGCGTCACGAAGCGATCAAGACCACCCTGCCAAAGGCAAAGGAACTGCGTCGCGTCGTGGAACCAATCCTGACCCTGGGCAAGACCGACACCCTGGCCAACAAGCGCCTGGCTTTCTCCCGTCTGCGCGATCGCGAGATGGTCCTGAAGCTGTTCGCTGAACTGGGCCCACGCTACGCAAACCGCAACGGCGGCTACCTGCGTATCCTGAAAATGGGTTTCCGTCATGGCGACAACGCTCCAATGGCTTTCATCGAGCTGCTGGACCGTCCAGAAACCACCTCCGCTGACGAGGCACCAACCGCTGAGTAATCTCAGTCAGGTTTATTGAAGAGCCGGGCATTGCCCGGCTTTTTTTATTTTCCACTGGTAGCAGCTTAAAGCGGCGTTAAGCCGCCCGGTGTAAGATTGGCGTGCCCGATCGATCCACCGCCCAAGACCATGCAACGACAAGCGTCCTTCTTCAAGACGTGGCTGTTCGCCACGCTCTCGCTCTTTGTATTCCTGTTTGCCGGCGCGGCGCGGGCCGACGAAGAATTCCTCGATCCGCAGGTCGCATTCAAGTTTTCCGCCAAGGTGGTGGAGGGCAAGGCCATCGCCGTGACCTACGAGATCGCCGACGGCTATTACATGTACCGCGAGCGCTTCAAGTTCGTTGCCGACGGCGCAACCCTGGGTGAAGCGCAAATCCCGCCGGGCAAGGTCAAATACGATGAGACGTTTGCCAAGAATGTGGAGACCTATCGCCACCAGGTGACGATCGTGATCCCGGTGCAGGCGCCGGGGCCGTTCACCCTGAAGGCCACGAGCCAGGGCTGTTCGGAGAAAGGCTTGTGCTATTCGCCGATGGAATCGTCGGCGCGCCTGATGGTGGTGGGCGGCAGCAGCGCATCCATTGGCAGCGGCGTGTTCGGCTTCGGCGCGAAGCAGGGCGCTGCGGCTGCCCAGCAGAGCGTGCCGGGCGCCCCGGCATCGGCTGGCGTCGATACGCCAGAGGCGGCCGTGGCGGCAGCAGTCCCCGTGGCGGTGGCCGCCTCCGGCGACAGCGAAATGGGCAAGATCGAATCGGCCTTGAAGGGTGGCAGCCTGCTGGTGATTGCGCCCCTGTTCATCCTGCTTGGCCTGGGCCTGTCCTTCACTCCCTGCGTACTGCCGATGGTGCCGATCCTGTCTTCGATCATTGTTGGCGATGGTTCTGCCGGCAACCGCTCGCGCGGCTTCGTGCTGTCGGTCAGCTATTCGCTGGGCATGGCAATCGTCTACACCGTGCTCGGCGTGGCAGCCGGCCTGGTTGGCCAGGGTTTGTCGGCTGCCCTGCAAAACCCTTGGGTCCTCGGCTTCTTCGGCCTGGGGATGGCCGCCATGGCGCTGTCCATGTTTGGCGTGTATGACCTGCAAGTCCCGGCATCCATGCAATCGCGCCTGGCCGGCGCATCGAACCGCCAGTCCAGCGGCAAACTGGCCGGCGTGTTTGCGATGGGCGCCATCTCCGCCCTGATCGTCGGCCCTTGCGTCGCCGCTCCGCTGGCCGGAGCGCTGGTGTACATCAGCCAGACCCGCGACGTCGTGATCGGCGGCAGTGCATTGTTCTCGATGGCGCTGGGCATGAGTATCCCGCTGCTGCTGGTCGGTATCTCGGCCGGCGCCCTGGTGCCGCGCGCCGGCATCTGGATGCAGGCTGTGAAGCGCTTCTTCGGCGTGCTGATGCTGGCGATGGCCTTGTGGCTGGTCGCACCGGTGTTGCCGGGTAAAGTGCAGATGATCGGCTGGGCCATCCTGGGCGTGGGCTATGCGTTCTTCCTGCTGACCCATGAGCGCGGCAAATGGCTGCCGAAAGTCATCGCAGCCTTCTTTGCGCTATTCGGCCTGATCCAGGTAGCAGGGCTGGCGACCGGCAGTGCCGATCCGCTGCACCCGATTGAAAGGCTGGCCGGCCGCGCCGACCGCCACCTGCAGTTCACCCGCATCAAAACCGTGGCAGACCTGGATGCGGTGCTGGAGCAGACCGGCGGCAAAACCGTGCTGCTGGACTTCTATGCCGACTGGTGCGTGTCGTGCAAGGAAATGGAGAAGCTGACCTTCGTCGACCCGGCGGTCCAGCAGAAATTGGCCAATACGATTTTGCTGCAGGTGGACGTGACGGAAAATAACGAAGCCGATAAGGCCATGCTGCAGCGCTTCACCTTGTTCGGCCCGCCCGGAATTATTTTCTTCGATGCGGCGGGCCAGGAAATCGCCGGTTCGCGTGTCATCGGATTCCAGAACGCAGAGAAATTCTTGCGATCACTGCAAAAGCTGAACTAGTCCAAGGGCGCGAAAGGCGCCCTTTATTTTGGATGGGAGGTTGTGATAATATCAATAGTTTTTGCTGAATAAACAAATGGTCGAAGGAAGTTTATGGATGTTCGTTGTCTTGGCGTGACGGTGTTGGCGGCGTTGCTGGTCGCCTGTGGCGGTGGCGGTGGTAGTGCCAATGGTAATGGCAGTGCAGGCGCGAGCGTGCAATTACCCACCGGCCCCAAGACATATGTCGCAGCCACGCCAAGCGTGGGCGACTATTACTCGTACAAACAGGTGTGGCAGGTTTCAGGCCAGGGCGATTGGACCGAATATGTAACGCGTTTGGTCGCCGCGGTTGCAACGGATGGAGGCGCGACCCTTAAATACGTGTCCGCAATCGGCGGGCAATCCGAACTGATGGAATACCGTTCGCAGACGAGCACTGAAGATTATGACAGCCTGGGACGGCTGCTGAGTATCAAGGATTTTTCTTGTGTCCAGACCGCCAATCCACCATATCACCTCGTGGCGCTCCGGACGATTTCGGCCGGGATGAACTGGCAGCATGCGGGCGCGTTCGATACCAATTGTGGCGCAGGGCCTGTGCAATCCACCCTGGAATTCAAAGATACGGTCGGCGCCCTGGAGCCGGTGTCCGTGCCTGCTGGTACGTTCAATGCGTTCAAAGTAACGCGAAGTTCCACCTCGATCAATGAGACCTGGACGTCGGTGCGTGAGCGCACCTGCTGGTGGGAGCCCGAGTTGGGCGTGGAGGTGAAATGCCTTACCAATATGGTGCGGACGAAAAAGGCGACCGGAGAAAAGACGAATTATGCCGACTCCTTCGAGTTGCAAAGTTTTTCCAATCGTAAGCTGGGGCGCAAGATGGAATCGGCCCTGCGTTTCACCGGGTCCTGGAGCGGCCTCCTGCTAGGCGACGCCTACGGCAAGTGTACGGCGATGTTCCACCCCGATGGGACGATCAAGGGCAGTTGCGCAGACAGAGGATTCGAATTCGATATTATCGGCAAGGTCAATCCGGACGGGACGCTGGCATTGAACCTGGTCAGCAACGGTGTCATAGGCCAGACGATCACAGCAAAGTTCGAAAGCCAGCAGCAGATCAGCGGCACCTGGAGCGTGCCGAATCAAGGCAGCGGTACTTGGTTGATCACCCAGGACTAGGTTTTGCCACAACAGGGCGCCGCGAGGCGCCCTTATTGCTTGCCGTCCCGGATCAGCGATGTTGGTGCATGGCGCCGTGGTGCCTGCCGTGGCCGAAATGGCCGGCCTTTTCATCAAACAGTTTTTGCTGTTCAGGCGTCAGGGCGGCATAGAAGGTTTTCGTCGCTGCCAGGTTGCTTTCCATGCGGCTCAAACGGGCCTTCGTCATTTCAATCCGTTTTTCCATGCGCTCCGGCGCCGGCATATTCTTGAACGAGGCGCGATCGAACTGGCCGCGCTGCGGCATATTCGATTTCAGTGCCGACAAATAAGCCTGCCACGCGGCTTCCTGGGCCGGCGTGATTTTCAGCGTATCGTGCATGCGCTTGGCATGCGCGTCCATACGCTCCTGCATCTTTACCGGATCGAACTTGGTCGCCGCATATTGATGCTGCGGAGCCTCTTCTGCCATGGCCGGCAAAGAAGCCGCGCCAAATCCAAACACAGCTGCGCTGATGACGAATGCTTTATGCAAGGTTTTCATCATTTATCCCTTCAGAAATGAATTTATGAAAATGTGCACTCGCACTGCACATGGACGCATCTTCTCGCTTTCCTGCTTTTTCCAAATGTCCTGGAGCAAGGGTTTTGTATCCAGTTGTTGCACAATTATTTTCTTTATGTAAAGATTATTTTTATAACAAAATTTCACTTGCAAAGGAAAAGTATGCGTTCTCGTTGGGTTGGCGTAATGACAGCGCTGGGAGTTCTGGCTGGGTGTGGGGGCGGCAATCAAGCGGGCGGCGTTCAGTCTCCGCAACTAGAAACAGGGCCGAAGACGTATCTGGCGGCGAAGCCGACGGTAAACGACTATTACGCCTACAAACTGGTCAGTCAGGACGGCGCCGCTGCGGAAACGTCGAGCTATATCACGGCGTCGGTCAGCAATGTGGCAGCTGACGGTGGAGTTTCCGTTACTCACCTGTACGATTCGCCGTTGTCGACGACGACATGGCCAGCTGGTCCAAAATTCAGTTCAAGCACCTCGACTGACGAATATGACGTCCTTGGGCGCTGGCTTGGCGGAAAAAATAGTTCGACCTGCACAAGCACTCCAAATCTGCCTCATCACGCTGTAGCACCGTTGACAATCTCGGTCGGCATGAACTGGCAATATTCGATCGTTGTGAGCAATAACTGTTCGCCGCAAGCTCCGACTCAGGCCGCCGTTGAAATCAAGGACAGCGCGGTTGCACAAGAGACTGTAACGGTGGCGGCCGGAACCTTCAACACCATCAAGGTGATTCGGAACTCAAGCGAAAAAAGTAGTACCTCCACCATCGTTACTGAGCGCAATTGCTGGTGGGAGCCCGAGCTCGGGGTCGAGGTGAAATGTGTTTCAAATTCGACCAAGACTATCACGGCAACCGGCGCAGCAAGCTCGCAGAAGGAGACGTGGGAAATGCTTGGCTATGCCAATCAGAAACTGTCGCGCAAGGTGGACACGGCGGTTCGGTTTGCCGGTAATTGGAAGGGGAGCTACTTTGGCGGGGTGCCTGCTCCCGGCGGCTATCCGCTGGAATGCCGTCTCACAGTGGACGTCAATGGGAGTGCGCGAGGTTACTGCTTAGGGATGGCGACTTCTTTCAGCTTTACCGGCACCTTGGGTGCTGACGGGACGCTGACTTTCGTTGGGGACCCGGATTACCCCGGCATGTTATTTACAGGGAAGCTCGACAGCCTGCAGAAGATGAGCGGTGTCTGGAGCATTCCGCCGAACCTGAACGACGGCACTTGGAACCTGACCCAGGAATAAGGACTGGCCGGGGGAGTTTGTAACGCATTGTGTAGACCGGATCGGTATACACATGGCGATACAAACTCATTCCCCTGCCTGAGCGTATCAAGGGATAATTGTAGGCATGGAAAATGCCGCCACTATCCTCATCGTCGACGACGACCGTGATATCCGCACCCTGTTGCAGGACTATCTGGAAACCAATGGTTACCGCACCCACGGCGCCAGCGATGGCGCGGCCATGTGGAAGCTGCTCGATAACAGCAAGCCCGACCTGATCGTGCTGGACCTGAACCTGCCCGGCGAAGACGGCCTGACACTGTGCCGCAAGCTGCGCGCCCACTCGACCCTGCCGGTCATCATGCTGACTGCGCGCAGCGAGCCGCTGGACCGCATCCTCGGCCTGGAAATGGGCGCCGACGATTACCTGCCAAAACCGTTCGAGCCGCGCGAGTTGCTGGCGCGCATCCGCAGCGTGCTGCGCCGTAGTACCAGTACCGCCGCCAGCGGCGTCGACAAAGCCAGCCGCATCCGTTTCTCGAACTGGGTGCTGGACCTGACCGCGCGCCACCTGGTCAACCCGCAGGGCACGGTCATCATGCTATCCGGCGCCGAATTCCGCCTGCTCAAGGTTTTCCTCGAGCACCCGAACCGCGTGCTGAACCGCGACCAGTTGCTGAACCTGACGCAAGGCCGCGATGCCGATCCGTTCGACCGTTCGATCGACATCCAGATCAGCCGCCTGCGCCAGAAGCTGGGCGAAGATGCCCGCCTGCCGCAAATCATCAAGACGGTACGGAATGGCGGCTACGTCCTGGCAGGTACGGTGGCCGTGGAGCCCGACTGATGAAAGCGTTCTTCAGGGGCATGACGGGCCGGGTCTTCCTGGTCCTGATGCTGGGCATCCTTGCCTCTGCCGCGCTGACCCAATACCTCGCAGTCAACGAACGCCAGCGCACCTTGCAGCGCTACCGCGATTTCTTTGCCCTCGAACGTGCCGAGCAGATCATTTCGACCGCGGTGGTGGTGTTGCCGGAGTCGCGCAACCAGTACCTGCGCGTGGCGAGCATGGGCGCCATCAAGCTCGAAGTGCTGAACGACCTGAACGGCATCAACCCGGAAATGAGCGAGTTCGGCGCCACCCTGGCCAACCGCCTCGGCAAGGAATATGCCCTGCAATCGCTGCTTGAGCGCCCGGACGCCTGCGAACGCCCAACGCCTGCCTACACGGCCTTTTCCGTGTTCGGCGCCGGTACCGGCACCTGGCGCGGCACCTGCGAATCGCTGGCGGTCACCATGCCCGACGGCCAGCACCTGAAATTGTCCATCCTGCCGCCGCGCCAGCCGGCGCCGACAGGCAAAAATGAATATGCCGCTTTTGTTCCATTCCTGCTCAGCATTGCCGTGCTGGCTTACCTGGTGGCCCGCATGACGATGGGGCCGCTGAATAAACTGGCCGACGCCGCCAAGAACCTGGGCAACGACATCAACTACGCGCCGATCACGCTGGGCGGCGCAACCGAAATCCGCACCGCATCGGCTGCCTTCAACGCGATGCAAGCGCGCATCCGCCAGCACATCGCCCAGCGCACCGAAATGCTGGCCGCCATCACGCACGACTTGCAGACGCCGCTGACCCGCATGCGTTTGCGCCTGGAAAAGGTGCAAGACCCTGAATTGCAGGGCAAGCTGCTGGAAGACCTGTCGGCCATGCAGCAAATGGTCAAGGAGGGCCTGGACCTGGCGCGCAGCATGGACACCACCGAAGCCATGCAGCGCGTCGACCTCGACGCCCTGCTCGACAGCGTATGCGCCGACGCCGCCGACGCCGGCCAGGAAGTGGACTTGAAAGGCCGCGCCGCCATGGACCTGATGGGCCGCCCGCTCGACGTCCGCCGCTGCCTGGTGAACCTGATCGACAATGCCGTCAAGTACGGCCAGCGTGCCCATGTGACGGTCGAGCGCGAAGCCGGCGCTTCGCGCGTGCGCATCCGCGACGAAGGACCTGGCATCCCGGCCAGCCAGCTGGCACAGGTGTTCGAACCGTTCTATCGCCTTGAAACCTCGCGCAACCGTTCCTCCGGCGGCACCGGCCTCGGCCTGACGATTGCGCGCAATATCGCTGAACAGCACGGTGCCAGCCTGAGCCTGGCCAATCACGCGAGCGGCGGCCTGGAAGCCACCCTCGTGTTCCCGGAATTTTATGCAGGAAAGTAGTTAGACCTCACATGAAGAAGAAAACTTTGGCAGTAGTGGTGGGCCTGGCCATGGCCATCGGCGGCGGCGCCTGGCTTGCGAACAAGGGCCCGGCCGAGCAGGGCGCAGAGCACGCGCAAGGCAATGGCGGTGCTGGCGGTAAAGGCAAGGGCGAGCAAGGCCCGACCACGGTCAATGTGGTGGCGCCGCAGCGCCAGGATGTGCCGGTGGCACTGTCGGCCAACGGCACCGTGAGCCCGATCTCGACTGTCGACCTGCACCCGCAAACCACCAGCACCATCGTCAAGGTGCATGTGAAGGAAGGCCAGTTCGTCAAGCAGGGCGAGCTGATGTTCTCGCTCGATGCCCGCAGCGAAGCGGCCAATGTCGAGAAGGCGGATGCGCAGGTGGCGAAAGACCGCGCCTCCCTGGCCGATTTGGAGCGCCAGTACCAGCGCGCGCAAGAGCTGCGCACCCAGAACTTCCTGGCCCAGAGCGCTGTCGATACCCTGAAGAGCCAGGTAGACTCGAGCCGGGCCGCACTGGAAGCCGATATCGCCGTGGCCCGCGCCAGCAAGGTCGACCAGAGCTTCACGCAAATCCGCGCGCCGCTGAACGGCCGCGTCGGCGCCATCAACGTCTACCCGGGCAGCCTGGTTCAGCTCAGCACCTCGCTCACCACGGTGACCCAGCTCAACCCGATCAACGTCGCCTTCACCGTGCCGGAGTCCAGCCTGGCGGCCCTGCTCGATGCGCAGCGCGCCGGCAAGGTGGCGGTGCAAGCCTTCCAGAACAATTCGGACAAGCCGGTCAAAGGCCAGCTCAGCTTTGTCGACAATACGGTCGATCCGGTGGCCGGCGTGATCCGCGTCAAGGCAGTGTTCGATAATGCCGACAGCCGCCTGTGGCCGGGCCAGTACGTCAACACCAGGCTGACGGTCGCCACGCTGAAAGACGCCCTGGTGGTTCCGCAGAACGCTATTATTACCAATACCAAAGGCACTTTCGTGTACACCGTTGCGCCTGACCAGACGGCCAAGGTAGTCAACGTCCAACGCATCCATGGCTTCGGCACGCTGGCCGCAGTCACCGGCCTGAACGGCGATGAACAGATCATCGTCGAAGGCAAGCAGAACCTGCGCCCGGGCGGCAAAGTCCGCATCGCCGAACCTGCAGTGGCACAGAACGGCAAGGGCCACAAGAAAGGCAAGTCCGAATGAACCTTTCCGAGCTGAGTATCCGGCGCCCCATCATGGTGGTGCTGCTCTCGCTGAGCCTGATCCTGGCGGGTGTGCTGGCTTACTCCCATATTCCCGTCGCTGCACTGCCGAGCTATAACACCCCCGTCATCAACGTCAGCGCGGACTTGCCGGGCGCCTCGCCGGAAACCATGGCGTCGTCGGTCGCGCTGCCGCTGGAAAAACAATTCTCGACCATCGGCGGCCTGTCGATGATCACCTCCACCAGCACGCTCGGCAATACTTCGCTGACGCTGGAATTCGATGCGTCGATCAACGTCAATGAAGCCGCGGTCGACGTGCAGGCGGCGCTGCTGCGCGCCCAGCGTTCGCTGCCGCAGGAAATGACGGACTTGCCGTCCTACCGCAAGGTCAACCCGGCCGATGCGCCGGTGCTGTTCGCCACCATGACTTCGCCATCGCTGAGCCTGTCGGAGCTGAACGATTACGCGGAAAACCTGGTGGCGCCCAACCTGTCCACCCTGCCCGGCGTGGCCCAGGTGTCGGTCAACGGCCAGAAGCGCTTTGCCGTGCGCGTACGCGCCAAGCCGGACCTGATGAACTCGCGCAACCTGACGCTCGACGAACTGCAGGCCGCCATCAAGGCCGCCAACGCCAACACCCCGCTTGGCACCATCGATGGACCGAGCCAGACGCTGACCATCCAGGGCAACGCGCAGCTGATGCATGCCGCCGATTTCGCCGACCTGATCATCGCTACCCGCAATGGCCAGCCGGTGCGCCTGAAGGAAGTGGCGACGGTGGAAGACAGCTACCAGTCGATCAAGGCGGCCGGCAGCTATAACGGCGAGCGCGCCATTGTGCTGCTGGTGCAACGCCAGCCCGATGCCAACACCGTGCAGGTGGTCGATGCGGTGCGCAAGCTGCTGCCGCGCTTCCGCGCCCAGCTGCCGGAATCGGTCTCGATCAACCTGGTCAACGACCGTTCGGTGTCGATCCGCGAAGCGATCCACGACGTGAACCTGACCTTGGCGCTGACCGTGGTGCTGGTGGTGCTGGTGATCTTCCTGTTCCTGCGCCGCCTGGCTGCCACCTTCATCCCGGCCGTCACGATGCCGATTTCGCTGCTCGGCGCCCTGGCGCTGCTGTATGCGCTGGGCTACAGCCTGGACAACGTATCCCTGCTCGGCATCACGCTGGCGGTGGGCCTGGTGGTCGACGATGCGATCGTGGTGCTGGAAAATATCGTGCGCCATATCGAACTGGGCAAGAAACCCTTGCAGGCAGCCCTGGTCGGCTCGAAAGAGATGGGCTTCACCATCGTCTCGATTTCGGTTTCGCTGGTGGCCGTGTTCATCCCGATCTTCTTCATGCCGGGAGTGATGGGCCTGATGTTCCACGAGTTCGCCGTGGTGGTCGGCCTGTCGGTGCTGGTGTCGGCGATCGTGTCGCTGACCCTGGTGCCGATGCTGGCCTCGCGCTTCATGCCGGCCGACTCGCATGAGACCTCGGGCGACGATACCTTTATCGGTCGCCACTTCGAGCGCGCCTTCCATGCCACGCGCGACGCCTATGCGCGCACGCTGGAGCTGGCGCTGCACCACCGCTTCGTGGTGCTGGGCATCGCGCTTGGCACCTTTGCGTTGACGGCCTGGCTGTACATCGCCATCCCGAAAGGCTTCTTCCCGGAGGAAGACCTGGGCCAGATCCGCGTCAATACCGAAGCGTCGGAAGACATCTCGACTTCGGCCATGCTGGAACTGCAGGAGAAGGTGGCAGCCACGATCCAGGCCAACCCGAACATCAAGGATGTCACCTCGTTCACCGGCGGCGGCAATACCGGCCGCATGTTCCTGGTGCTGAAGCCGCGCGCGGAGCGCAAGAAGATGACGGAGGTGCTGGACAGCCTGCGCAGGGAAACCAGGAAGATCGCCGGCATCCAGGTCTACCTGAGCCCGGTGCAGAACCTGCAGCTCGGCGGCCGTCCATCGAAAAGCCGCTACCAGTACACCTTGCAGTCGGTCAGCCCGGATGCCCTGAACGACTGGGCCGCCAAGTTCCTGGACCTGATGCGCGCCGATACCGACTTCCGCGACGTCACCAGCGATTCGCAGAACAAGGGCTTGCAGGCGCAACTGAAGATCGACCGCGACAAGGCCAATATGCTGGGCGTCAAGCTGGCCGATGTGCGCACTGCGCTCTACCTGGCTTTCGGCGAGCGCCAAGTGTCGACCATCTACTCCTCGGCCGCCAGCTATTTCGTGATCCTCGAAGCGGCGACCGAAGACCGCCAGTTCGACGACTCATTGACCAAGCTGTCGGTGCGTAACAGCAGCGGCCAGCTGGTGCAGCTGTCGAGCTTTGCCAGCGTCGAGCGCACTGTGGGCCCGACGTCGGTCAACCACCAGGGCCAGCTGCAGGCGATCACGATCTCCTTCAACCTGGCGCCCGATATCCCGCTCGGCAATGCCACCGCCAGGATCGAAAAGATGGGCATGCAGATGGGCCTGCCGGCCTCGATCATCACCAGCTACGGCGGCGATGCTGCCGTGTTCAAGGATTCGCAAGGCAGCCAGCTGATCCTGATCGTGGCGGCGCTGGGCGTGATCTACGTACTGCTCGGTGTGCTGTACGAAAGCTATATCCACCCGCTGACCATCCTGGCCGGGCTGCCGTCCGCGGCGGTGGGCGCGCTGCTGACGCTGTGGATTTTCAAGATGGACCTGACCATGATCGCCATCATCGGCATCCTGATGCTGATCGGTATCGTGAAAAAGAACGCGATCATGATGATCGACTTCGCCCTGGTGGCGCAGCGGGAAGAGGGCAAGGCGCCGCTGGATGCGATCCGCGAGGCCTGCATCCTGCGCTTCCGCCCGATCATGATGACCACGCTGGCGGCCCTGATGGGCGCCTTGCCGATTGCGCTGGGCCTGGGCGCCGGCGCCGAACTGCGCCAGCCGCTGGGCCTGGCTGTCATCGGCGGCCTGCTCTTCTCGCAGGTGATTACCCTTTACATCACGCCGGTGATCTACCTGTTCCTCGACAAGTACTCCGGCAACGGCCCGATGAAGGATGGCGAGCTGGATGCCGGATCCGCGGCGGAAGCCGCGCAGCCGGTCGAGCTGAGGGCCGTCAAAGCGGCCAAACACTGATAATATGCGGGGCGGCGCTTACAACCTGTAACATTCGTCAAGGGCGAAAGTCGGTAAGCTTCCACCCCAGTATCTTCAGTAAAAAGCCAATATCTTGCACCAGTACACCCACTCCCACGCCGAGCTTGCGGCCCACGACGGGCACCATTGCCCGACCTGCGGCCAGCCATGGCCGCAGGATCAGGTGCTTGAGTATGGCGCGAGCAAGCCCAACCGCTGGGGCATGGCCTTCACCATCGGCCTGCATTTGCTGGTGGTGCTGATCTATTTCATCAAGCCCAAGGACAAGATCGACCTGACCCCGCCGGCCAAGGCCGGCGAAATGGTGTATATCACCCCGGGCAAGCCGGCGCCGCAGCCCAAGCCCAAAGCGCAGCCGAAAGCCAAGCCGTCCAAGGAAACGCCGCGCTCGTCGCGTGCCTACCTGCCGCCGAACAAGAACGCGATCACCGAGATCATCAAGCCGCAGGAAAAGATTGTGCCGCCCGAGCAGGCCAAGCTGACCCCGGTGCCCGACAACGTGCCGGATATGGCGGCGCTGATCGAGCAGCGCCGCCGTGCGCGCAACGGCGAGACGCAGCAGCCGGCCCAGGAAGAAGATGCGGGCGCCACCGGCAAGGCGCGCGCCCTGGCCAATATCATGGGCGCCCAGGGCCGCAACGCGAATGGCGAACGCAACGATACCGGCGGCGTGTTCCAGATCGTCAACCAGACCTTCAATGGCGCGGATATCAAGTTCCGCGGCTTCAGCACCAACTTCAAGCGCACCTGGCAGCAGCAGATCCACGTCGACCAGGGCGCGGAAAAAGATATCGAAACGGCAATCGTCAAGAAGATGGTCGAGATGATCCGCAAGGAGAAGCCCGGCGACTTCATCTGGGAGTCGCATCGCCTTGGCCGCAACGTCCCAATGAGCGCGCGCAAGGAAGACGAGAAAGAGCTGCAAGCCTTCCTGCTGCTTGAGTTCTGGCCGAATTATGGCAAAGTGCGATAAGGCAACAACGTTGTAAAAATTCTTGAAACCGGCAGGGTTCTTGCCGCTATAATCGCCGAATTTGCCGATTGGAGCCGGAGTCTTCGCCGCGATGAACATCACCCTGATTTCCTTTGTTGTGCTGTACCTGCTGGGCACACTTGGCCTTGGCGTATGGGCTGGCACCCGCATCAAGAATACGACCGACTTTGCGGTGGCCGGCCGCAGCCTGCCCCTGATCATGGTGGTAACGACAACTTTCGCGACCTGGTTTGGCGCGGAAACCGTGATGGGCATTCCTGCCAAGTTCGTGCAGGGTGGCCTGAACGCCATCGTGGAAGACCCGTTTGGCGCCGGTACCTGCCTGATCCTGGTCGGCATGTTCTTCGCAGCACGCCTGTACAAGCTCAACCTGCTGACCATCGGCGACTTTTACCGCCAGCGCTTCGGCAAGGGCATCGAGGTGTTCTGCTCGGTGGCCATCATCGTTTCCTACCTGGGCTGGGTGGCGGCGCAGATCACTGCACTGGGCCTGGTGTTCTCGGTGCTGACCAATGGCGCCATGTCGGAAACCATGGGCATGATCGTCGGCACCCTGGCGGTGCTGATCTATGTGGTGATCGGCGGCTTCCTGGCGGTGGCCTGGACTGACTTCATCCAGATGATCGTGCTGGTGGTCGGCTTGACCGTGATCGCTTTCTTCTCGGCTGACCTGGCAGGCGGAGCGGGCAAGGTGGTCGATATGGTGGCCAGCAAGGACCTGGGCAACTTCCTGCCGCCGGCGCAGTTCACCGACATCGCCTTCTTCGTCGGCTCGGCCGTGACTATGATGCTGGGCTCGATTCCGCAGCAGGACGTGTTCCAGCGCGTGATGTCGGCCAAGAATGCGCCGACCGCGCGCACCGGCGCCATCATCGGCGGCGCCAGCTACATCCTGTTCGCCGCGGTGCCGATGTTCATCGTTTCCTGCGCAATCATCGTGCTGGGCGAGCATGGCCTGGAAATGGCCAAGAACGACTACCAGCGCCTGCTGCCGACCTTCGTGCTGACCAAGATGCCGCTGGTGATGCAGATCCTGTTCTTTGGCGCGCTGCTGTCGGCGATCAAGTCGACTTCGTCGGCGACGCTGCTGGCGCCATCGACCAGCTTCGTGGAGAATATCCTGAAAAACCTGCGTCCCGGGATGAACGACAAACAGCAGCTGTTCGCCATGCGTGCCACCATCGTGGTGTTCGCAGCGTCGGTGCTGCTGTACGCGATCAAGATGAATGGCACCTCGATCTATGAGCTGGTTTCCTCGGCTTACCAGATCACCTTGGTCGGTGCGTTTGTGCCGCTGGTCATGGGCCTGTACTGGAAGCGCGCCACGACCCAGGGCGCGATCTTCTCGCTGGGCGCTGGCATCGCTACTTGGATTGTCTTCTTCCCGCAGATCTCCTCGCTCGGCGCAACGTTCCCGGGACAGCTGGCAGGCTTGCTGGCGGGCTTCATCGGCATGATCGCTGGTTCGCTGATGCCACAGGTACTGCAGAATCGCCATGACGGTGTGCACCACGTCAAAGGCTTGAATCCATAAACAAAAACGCCGCGGATTCCGCGGCGTTTTTTTCTTACGCCAGGCCTTTCAGCTTGCGCGCGATATCGAGCGCGAAGTAGGTGAGGACGCCGTCGGCGCCGGCGCGCTTGAAGGCCATCATCGATTCCATCATCACCTTGTCGTGATCGAGCCAGCCGTTCAGCGCGGCGGCCTTCAGCATGGCGTATTCGCCTGAAACCTGGTAGGCATAGGTCGGCACCTTGAATTCATCCTTCACGCGGCGCACGATATCCAGGTAAGGCATGCCTGGCTTGACCATCACCATGTCGGCGCCTTCGGCGATGTCCAGCGCCACTTCGCGCAGGGCTTCGTCGGTGTTGGCCGGGTCCATCTGGTAGGTGAACTTGTCGGCCTTGCCCAGCGCTGCCGCCGAACCGACCGCATCGCGGAACGGGCCGTAGAAGGCGGACGCGTATTTGGCCGAATAAGCCATGATGCGGGTGTGGATCAGTTCCTTCTCTTCCAGCGCCTTGCGCATCACGCCGATGCGGCCATCCATCATGTCGGACGGGCCGACGATGTCGACGCCGGCTTCGGCCTGGGTCAGCGCCTGGCGCACCAGCATCTCTGTGGTCTCGTCGTTCAGGATCGAACCTTTTTCATCGACCGTGCCGTCCTGGCCGTGGCTGGTGTACGGGTCCAGTGCCACGTCGGTCATGATGCCCAGCTCAGGGAAGTTTTTTTTCAGCTCGCGCACCGCGCGCGGGATCAGGCCTTCCGGATTGGTGGCTTCCACGCCGTCGTTGGTCTTCAGCGACGGATCGATGTTCGGGAACAGCGACAGCACAGGAATGCCCAGCTTCACGCATTCCTCGGCCACCTTCAGCAGGTTGTCGATCGAGATGCGGTCCACGCCCGGCATGGTGCCCACCGCTTCGCGGCGGTTGGCGCCTTCCACCACGAAGACCGGGTAGATCAGGTCTTCGACGGTGACGGTGTTCTCGCGCATCAGGGCGCGCGAGAACGGGTCGCGGCGCATGCGGCGCATGCGGATGGCTGGAAAATCAGGAGTGATCATTCTTCACTTTCATCAGGAGGGGGCGCCTGGTCGCCATCGGCGAGGCCGGCCAGCTCTTCGATCTTGGCGGTCGCTTCCTCGATGCCGATGCGCTTCAGCGCGGAAAACAGTTGCACGGTGAAGGGGAAACCTTCGCCGTCTTCATCGACGTAGCTGTCGAGCTTGGCTTGCGCCTGGCGCAGCACATTGATGGATTCATTGCGGTTGAGCTTGTCGGCCTTGGTCAGGATGCAGTGGATCGGCTTGCCGGTCGGGGCAAACCATTCGATCATCTGCTGGTCCAGGTCGGTGAACGGGCGGCGCGCGTCCATCATCAGCACCAGGGCGGCTAGCTGCTCGCGCCGCTGGACATAGTCGCCCAGCAGGCGCTGCCAATGGTTCTTGGCGTCGCCCGACACTTCCGCATAGCCGTAGCCCGGCAAGTCCGCCACCAGGCATTGCAGCTCATCCATGTTAAGCGGATCGTGGCGGTGCATCGCGACGTGGGCGCCGCCGATCGAGAAGAAATTGATGTGCTGGGTGCGGCCAGGAGTTTTGGAGGCGAAAGCCAAGCCTTTCTGGTTGCACAGGATATTGATCGCGGTTGATTTGCCAGCATTGGAGCGGCCCGCAAAGGCGATCTCTGGCACCGTCGTGCGCGGCAGGTCGCGCAGATGGTTAACGGTAGTGAAAAAACGGGCTTGCCAGAGTTTGGACATGGGGAAAGCAACAAAAAGAGGGCAAAAGTGCAGGAAAGCTATTGTACAATAAGGGGTTACGAATTGTTGCCATGCTATATTGCGCCAATTCTTATACTACTCATTATTTACTTCTGTCCCAAGGTGTCTGAATGAATCGTGCGTTTTCGCCATTTGTAAAATCCTTGTTCGTTGCAATGCTGGCCGTTTCCGGCGTGGCCTCCGCTAATGAAGCGCATGCCCCGGCAGCAGCCAAGGTTGATCCAGCCAAAGGCGCCACCCTGTATGCGGAAGGCGACAACGCACGCGGCATCCCGGCCTGCGTATCCTGCCACGGCGCCAAGGGCGCATCGACCATCACCGTCAACCCGAAACTGGGTGGCCAGGGCGAAGCCTACGTTTACAAACAGCTGGTGGCCTTCAGCGGCGATGCCCGTCCAGGCACCGTGATGACCGCGTTTGCCAAGGCACTGACCGAAGAAGAGAAGAAGAACATCGCAGCCTACCTGGCCACCGAGCCCGGCAAGGCCGGCGCCGCCAAGAACAAGGACACCGTCGAACTGGGCAAGAAGATCTACCGCGGCGGCATCGCTGAAAACCGCGTGCCGGCCTGTGCTTCCTGCCACGGCCCAGCCGGCGGCGGCATGCCAGCCATGTACCCGCGCGTCGGCGGCCAGCACCAGGACTACAGCGCTGCCACCCTGAAAGCCTTCAAGGCCGGCACCCGCAAGTCCAGCGCTGAAATGCAAACCATCGCTTACCGCATGTCCGACAAGGAAATCGAAGCGGTTGCCGACTACATGGCCGGCTTGAAGTAATTGCAATGCGCCGCCCGATGCAGGGCGGTTCTGGACATGAAAAGGGCGGCCGCGCAAGCAGGCTGCCCTTTTTTGTTATTCTCCTGACTTTTTCCCTGAGCAGCAATGAGCGATACCCCAAGCACCTCCGGAATCCAGCTGCGCAACCGGCGCGGCGCACTGGCCGAGACGGTCGAGTTGCTGTCTTCGATGCGGTTCGCGATCGCACTGTTCGTGGTGATCATCTTCGCCGCCATCATCGGCACCATCGTGCAGCAAAGCCAGCCGATGCCGAACTACATCAACCAGTTTGGGCCGTTCTGGTTCGAAGTGTTCAATAAACTGGGACTGTACGCGATTTACTCGTCGTGGTGGTTTGTTTCCATGTGCGGCTTGCTGGTCGTGTCGACTTCGCTGTGCATCGTGCACAATACGCCGAAGATGCTGAAGGATATGCGTAGCTGGCGCGAGAAGGTACGCGAGGCTTCGCTGAACAATTTCCACCATAAGGCGCACTGGCAGTCGCCGCTGTCGCGCGAACAGCTGGCGGGCCAGACTGCCCAGCGCCTGGGCCATGCCGGCTACGGCACCAAGGTCATTGAAAAAGACGGCGCCATCCTGGTCTCGGCCAAACGCGGTGCCGGC
This sequence comes from Duganella sp. Root198D2, assembly GCF_001428585.1. Taxonomy (NCBI): domain Bacteria; kingdom Pseudomonadati; phylum Pseudomonadota; class Betaproteobacteria; order Burkholderiales; family Oxalobacteraceae; genus Duganella; species Duganella sp. Root198D2. The sequence continues at coordinate 41,747 of NZ_LMIC01000049.1, forward strand.
AACAAGTTCGGCTATATCTTTGCCCACAGCGCCATCGTCATCATCCTGGTTGGCGGCATGCTCGACTCCGACCTGCCGATCCGCTTCCAGCAATGGGTGCTGGGCAAGACCGCCTTTGGCGGTACCGGCCTGATTGCCGACATCCCGGCCCAGCATCGCCTTGGCGTGCACAACCCGACTTACCGCGGCAATATTGCACTGCCGGAAGGCACGGCCGGCAATACCGCCATCCTGTCGCGCCCGGACGGCGTACTGATCCAGGAACTGCCATTCACCATCCAGCTCAAGAAATTCGATATCGACTTCTACAGTACCGGCATGCCGAAGCTGTTCGCCAGCCACGTGACGGTGCGTTCCAACGAGAGCGGCAAGACCGTCGACGCGGTGGTCGAGGTCAACAAGCCGCTGATCTTTGAAGGCGTGGCGATTTACCAGTCTTCCTTCGAAGATGGCGGCAGCAAGCTGAAGCTGCTCGGCCACCCGATGAAGGGCACCGCCACCACCACTTTCGGCCTGGATGGCGAAGTCAACGGCACCACCAAGCTGAGCGACGAATACACGGTGGAGTGGAGCGACTTCCGGCCCTTCAACGTGGAAAACATCAGCGGCCAGGATGCGCGTGCGGTCACCAAGGGCGAAAGCCTGAATGAATCGTTCTCGCGCAGCCTGGACAAGCAGCTGGGCTCGGCCGCCAAGACCGCCAACAACAAGGACTTGAAGAACGTCGGCCCCTCGGTGCAATACAAGCTGCGCGACAAGACCGGACAGGCGCGCGAATACCAGAACTATATGCAGCCGGTGACCATCGAAGGCGATACCGTCTTCCTGGCCGGCGTGCGCGCCAATCCGTCCGATCCGTTCAGCTACCTGCGCATTCCGGCCGACGACGAACATAGCGTGCGGGAGTGGATGCGCCTGCGCGCCGCCCTGCAAGACCCACTGCTGCGCCAGAAAGCTGCCGCAGGCTACGCGGCACGCGCCATGCCTCAATCGAAGGCTGGCGATGCCTTGCGCGGCCAACTGGAAGCCTCGGCCCTGAAGGGGCTGGAGATCTTCGCCGGCGACACCAACGGCGCCGGCTTCTTCGCCATTAGCCGCTTCCTGGAAAAGGTGCCGCAGGCCGAGCAGACCAAGGCTGCCGAAATCTTCCTGAAGATCCTGAATGGCTCGATGTGGGAACTGTGGCAAGCGGCCCGCGCCCAGGATGGCAAGCCGGCTGCCACGATGGATGAAGCCCACGGCCGTTTCCTGCAGCTGGCCACCAATGCGTTGTCGGACAGCTTCTTCTACGGCGCCCCGGTCTACCTGCAGCTCGACGAATTCACCCAGGTCAAGGCATCGGTATTCCAGGTTACCCGCTCGCCGGGCAAAACCATCGTGTACCTCGGCTGCCTGCTGCTGGTGCTGGGCGTGTTCGCGATGTTCTATATCCGCGAGCGCCGGGTCTGGGTGTGGATCAAGGATGGCGAAGGCGGTGCCGCGGCCCTCATGGCCATGAGCACCCAGCGCAAGACGCTGGACTTTGAACAGGAATTTAAGGAACTCAAGGAAAAACTTCCGCAAACGGCGTAAGCTGTTGCCAAGTTTTGGAGAATCGCAAATGGAAGCAATACAAACCTATACCCAGCAACCCGGCTATTTCAAGCGCCTCAACGCGTTCGACTGGCTGTTTGCACTGGTCCTGTGCGCAGGGGCGCTGTACGCCTTTAACCGCTTCAGCGCCTATATGGACGTCTACGAGAAGGGCATCCTGCTGGCGTCGGCACCGGTGTTTGCCGCGCTGGGCTGGTATTGGAAGCCTGTGCGCTGGCTGATGCCGCTGTCGTTTGCGCTGGCGTTATGGGCAGTCAGCCTGTACGGCGGCGACCTGGCGGCAGCGGACAAGCGCTTCTTCCTCAAATACATGCTGTCGAGCCAGTCGGCCATCCTGTGGATGAGCACCATGTTCGTCCTGTCCACCCTGTTCTACTGGGGCGGGCTGGTGGCGCGTTCCGACTTCGGCGGGGCGATTGGCTCCAGGCTGTGCTGGGCCGGTATCGTGCTGGGGGTGACCGGCATGCTGGTACGCTGGTACGAGTCTTACCTGATCGGTACCGACGTCGGCCATATCCCGATTTCCAACCTGTACGAAGTATTCATCCTGTTCTCGCTGATCACCGCGATGTTCTACCTGTACTACGAAGAGCATTATAAGACCCGCACCCTGGGGCCCTTCGTGCTGCTGGTAATTTCGGCCGCAGTCGGCTTCCTGTTGTGGTACACCGTGGCGCGTGGCGCGTCGGAGATCCAGCCGCTGGTACCTGCCCTGCAAAGCTGGTGGATGAAGATCCACGTGCCGGCCAACTTCATTGGCTACGGCACTTTTGCGCTGGCTGCAATGGTGGCCTCGGCTTACCTGCTCAAATCGCACGGTCTGCTGGAGGACCGCCTGCCTTCGCTCGAAGTGCTGGACGACGTGATGTACAAGGCGATCTCGATCGGCTTCGCCTTCTTCACCATCGCCACCATCCTCGGCGCCCTGTGGGCGGCGGAAGCCTGGGGCGGCTACTGGTCCTGGGACCCGAAGGAAACCTGGGCCCTGATCGTCTGGCTAAACTATGCGGCTTGGCTGCACATGCGCCTGATGTCGGGCCTGCGCGGCCGCCCGGCGGCGTGGTGGGCCCTGGTCGGCCTGCTGGTCACCACCTTCGCCTTCCTCGGCGTGAACATGTTCCTCTCCGGCCTGCATTCCTACGGAAAGTTGTAAACTGGAGACTGTCGTGAAGCGCGCAGTTGCGACTGCACTCGCTGCCAAAAAATAGGACTTGAATGGGGACGAGGATAATTACAACGATAATGTTTTTATCAATTGTCCATTCGACGAAGAATTTAAGCCGCTCCAGAATGCGATGGTGTTTGCCATCTTCGATTGTGGATTTGTGCCGCGCTGTGCGCTAGAAGAGAACGACGGGGCAGACATCCGGCTGGACAAAATTAAGAGGTTAATCCAGTCCTCCAGGTATGGCGTGCACGATATTTCGCGGACCGAATTGGATGCTGCCAACAGTCTTCCGCGTTTCAACATGCCCCTCGAACTGGGTTTGTTCTTAGGTGCGCGGCAGTATGGATGAGCGTGTGCTGATCCGACATGTTCGAGATTGGCTGAATGACGCTTCTCGTAGGAAGACAATACCCGGAGGGACGGCTATTGCGCAAAGATACCGCCAATTCTTCGGGGACTTGCCTTCCATGTGCGACGAAGCGCAGTTGACGCCAGAAGAACTGACGTTTAATGACTATTGCGTTTTCGTGTCGGAGTGGCTAGAGGCGCGTGGCTAGCTTTAATATCGGCTTCAGCAAACTGGTGTAAGGTTTAGCTATTACCTTGCACCAGTTGGAGCCGACCATGCTGATTCTCCCTTCCGAAATCACGCCGCGCGAAGTTTTCGAGTCGCGCCGCAAGTTCATCAAGCTGGCTGCTGCCGGCGCCATCCTCGGGCCCGAACTGGTGCAAGCGGCCACTCTTCCGTCCAAGCTGAATCCTGCTTATACCGTGATGGAAAAGCAGACCTCGCGCAAGGACGCCACCAGCTATAACAACTTCTATGAATTCGGCACCGACAAGTCCGACCCGGCGGAGAATGCGCACACGCTGCGCACGCGTCCCTGGACCGTGCAGATCGAAGGCGAAGTCAAAAAGCCGATGACGCTGGACATCGACAGCCTGCTCAAGCTGGCGCCGCTGGAAGAACGCATCTATCGCCTGCGCTGCGTTGAAGGCTGGTCGATGGTGATCCCGTGGATCGGCTATTCGTTCTCCGAATTGATCAAGAAGGTCGAGCCGACCAACAATGCCAAGTTCGTCGAGTTCATCACGCTGGCCGACCATAACCAGATGCCGGGCGTGCGCAGCCGCGTGCTGGACTGGCCTTATGTGGAAGGCTTGCGTATCGACGAAGCCAATCACCCGCTGGCGCTACTCACGCTGGGCATGTATGGCGACGTGCTGCCGAACCAGAATGGCGCGCCGGTGCGCATGGTAGTGCCGTGGAAGTACGGCTTCAAATCCGCCAAGTCGATCGTGAAGATCCGCTTCGTGCGCGACATGCCGCGTACCTCATGGAATAAGTCGGCGTCCAGTGAATACGGCTTCTATTCGAACGTGAATCCGGACGTCGACCACCCGCGCTGGTCGCAGGCCAGCGAGCGCCGCATCGGCGAAGACGGCTTCTTTACCAAGAAGCGCAAGACGCTGATGTTCAACGGCTATCCGGAAGTGGCCTCGCTGTACACCGGCATGGATTTGAAGAAGTTCTACTGATGGCCTTTACCCCGACACCGCGCCAGCTGACGGCGATCAAATCCACCGCCTTCATGCTGGCGCTGGTGCCGTTCTTCGCGCTGGTCTACCTGGTCGCGACCGACCAGCTGGTCGAGCCGCTGCAATACATCACGCGCAACACCGGCTCGTGGACCTTGTACTTCCTGTGCATTACGCTGGCGGTCACGCCGCTGCGCCGTTTGTCGGGCTGGAACTGGCTGCTCAAGCTGCGCCGCATGATGGGCTTGTACGCCTTCTTCTATGCGCTGCTGCACTTCACCACGTTCCTGTGGTTCGATCACTTCTTCGACGTGCAGGAGATGCTGAAGGATGTCGCCAAGCGGCCTTTTATCACCGTCGGCTTTACTGCGTTTGTGCTGCTGGTGCCGCTGGCCGTGACCAGCACCAACGGCATGGTACGCCGCCTCGGCGGCAAACGCTGGCAATTGCTGCATAAGCTGGTGTACGTGATTGCGCCGCTTGGCATCCTGCACTTCTGGTGGATGCGGGCAGGAAAGCACGACTTCAACAAGCCGATCCTGTTTGGGCTGATCGTATTGGTTCTGCTGGGGATGCGCGCCTGGTGGGCACGCAGTAAGACGGCCGCCGCTTCTGCCGCTGTCGCACCGCGCCGCTGAGGTTTGAAATTCGGTGCCACAATTCGGTGCCAGGTCTGTCATTTGGACAGGTAGCGCTCACGCTTGATAAATCTCAAGACGCAAAATCCGGCATTTTTACGTATTGAGATTTATCAAACAATCAGCTTGCGTGTCCAAATGACAGACCTGGCACCGAATCTTGGCACCGAATCTTTGGCACCAGCATCGCTGCCGCTTTCGATGCCGCCGAATTGAAGAACCTGCACTTCTACCAGGAGCAGCCTAAACCTGCCCAACTCCGTCAGGCTGTGCAGTAAAGCCGGCGCGGGCGGCCCTGGAGGGCAGGCCGCCCGAAGGGATTACTTGAGGGTGGATTCCAGCGCGAACAGGTCGGCTGGATTTTCGCGTTGGCGTACGACGTGGACCTGGTCGCCGTCGACGATCAGCTCCACGGCGCGGCCGCGGGTGTTGTAGTTGGAGGCCATGGTCATGCCGTAGGCGCCGGCGGTCTTCATCACCAGCAGGTCGCCGGCGTCGACGCTCAGCTCGCGGTCGCGGGCCAGCCAGTCGCCGGATTCGCAGATCGGGCCGACCACGTCGAACATGGCAGCAGCGGCATCCTTGCGCAGCACCGGCTGCATATCCATCCAGGCCTGGTACATTGCCGGACGCGCCATATCGTTCATGGCGGCGTCGACGATGCAGAAGTTCTTCTCTTCGCCGTGCTTGATGAATTCCACGCGGGTCAGCAGCACGCCGGCATTGCCGACGATGGAGCGGCCAGGTTCGAAAATCACTTTGATCGGTGCGCCGCCGTGCTGTTCCGTGCGCCAGGCGTCGATGCGCTTGAACAGGCGCGCCAGGTAGTCGCCGACCGGCACCGGTGCGCCGTCGCCGTAGTCGATGCCGAGGCCGCCGCCGATGTCCAGGTGGTGCAGGTGGATCCCTTCGGCGCCCAGCGCATCGATCAGTTCAATCAGCTTGTCCAGCGCTTCCAGCAGCGGCGCGTCGTCCAGCAGCTGCGAGCCGATATGGCAGTCGATGCCCGACACGTCCAGGTGCGCCAGCTTGGCGGCGGTGCGGTAGGTTTCCAGCGCTTCGTCAAAGGCTACGCCGAACTTGCTGGCTTTCAGGCCGGTGGCGATGTAGGGGTGGGTCTTGGCGTCCACGTTCGGGTTGACGCGCAGCGAGATGCGCGCCTTCTTGCCCATGCTGCCTGCCACTTCGTTCAGGCGGTGCAGTTCGGGGATCGATTCGACGTTGAAGCACAGGATGTCGTGTTCGAGTGCCAGGCGCATTTCTTCCACGCTCTTGCCGACGCCGGAGAAGATCACTTTCTTCGGGTCGCCGCCGGCGGCAATCACGCGCAGCAGTTCGCCGCCCGACACGATGTCGAAACCGGCGCCGCGGCGGGCCAGCAGGTCGAGGATGGCGAGGTTGGAATTGGCCTTCATCGCATAGCACACCAGCGCGTCGCGGCCGGCGCAGGCATTGGCGTAGGCGTCGAAGTTCGCTATGAGCTGGGATTTGGAATAGACGTAGGCCGGGGTGCCGTATTGTTCTGCGATAGTGTCGAGCGCAACGCCTTCGGCGTGCAGCACGCCGTTCTGGTATTCGAAGTGGGACATAAGCTTACTGTTGGGATGCTGGTGGTGTGGAGGGAACCGGAGCCGCCGGTGGCGCCACGCCCGGTTTCGCCTCGGTGGCGGGCTTGGCGGGACGCTTTGGCATATAGAGGGGGCCGGTTTGGCCGCATCCGGCCAACAGGGCTGCCATTGTAAGGACAGCAAGTGCGATTGGGGACTTCACGATTAGAATAGGGGCTTGATAGGAATCTTGGAGTGTAGCATGACCGAATCGGAATTTTTGGACCTGGCCGAGGCGACCCTGGATGCGATCGAGGCATCGCTGGACCGCCTGTGCGCGCAGGATATGGTGGACGTGGAGTGCAGCCGCAGCGGCAATGTGCTGGAGATCGAGTTCGTCGAAAACGGATCGAAGGTGATCATCAACTCGCAGGCCCCGATGCAGGAGCTGTGGGTGGCGGCGCGTTCGGGCGGCTTCCACTATCGCCAGGTGGCGGGCAAATGGACGGATACGCGGCGCGGGACGGAATTGTATGCGGCGCTGTCGGAGATTGTGACGGAGCAGGGTGGGGCGCCGGTGGTGGTGGCGCCGTAGACGGCAAACCCGTGTCAGACCCGCAGGGCGTGACACTCGGCCAGCCCCGTCGCGTGACGGGGCCGATTCAGGTTTAGCGGTTTAGAACAACTCGTTCTTGACGGCGTCCTTCTGCTTCTCCTCGGCCGGCGTGCCACGGGTCGCGCCTTCCAGGCTGTCGATCCCCACGCCCGGCGGGTTCTCCGCATAGTAGTACTCGCCATCCTGGGCGATGATGCCCTGCGGAATCGTTCTTTCCTCGACCGGAATACTCTTGAGCGCCTTGCCCATATAGCTGATCCAGATCGGCAGGGCCAGGCCGCCGCCGGTTTCCTTGTTGCCAAGGTTCTTCGGCTGGTCAAAGCCGATCCATGCAATGCCCACCAGCTTGGCCTGGTAGCCGGCAAACCAGGCATCGATCGAATCGTTGGTGGTACCGGTCTTGCCCGCGATGTCAGGGCGTTTCAGCGACAGTGCGCGGGTCGCGGTACCAAAGCGCACTACGTCCTTCAGCATCGAATCCATCAGGAAGGCATTGCGCTCGTCGATCACGCGGTTCTTTTCGTCGCCGGCCTTGTCCGGGCTGGCCTGCGACAGCACCTTGCCGTTGGCGTCGGTCACCTTGGCAATCAGGTAAGGCGAGATCTTGTAGCCGCCGTTGGCGAATACCGCATAGGCGCCGGCCATCTGCATCGGCGTCACGCCGCCGGCGCCCAGTGCCAGCGTCAGGTACGGCGGGTTGCGCTCGGAGTCGAAGCCGAATCGGGTGGTGTATTCCTGGCCGTACTTGGCGCCGATGCGGTGCAGGATGCGGATCGAGACCATGTTTTTCGACTTGGTCAGGCCGCGCCGCATGGTCATCGGGCCTTCATACTTGCCGTCGTAGTTCTTCGGCTCCCAGGCCTGGCCGCCGGTCTGGCCGGCGTCGAAGGAGATCGGGGCGTCGTTGATCATGGTTGCCGGCGACAGGCCGCGTTCCAGCGAGGCTGAGTAGATGAAAGGCTTGAACGAGGAACCCGGCTGGCGCCAGGCCTGCGTCACGTGGTTGAACTTGTTGCGGTTGTAATCGAAGCCGCCCACCATGGCCTTGATCGCGCCATCTTCGGTGCTGGCCGAGACGAAAGCCGATTCCACTTCCGGCATCTGGGTGACCAGCCAGTCCTTGTCATCCTGCATGACGCGGATCACGGCGCCGCGGCGGATGCGCTTGTTCGGCGGGTTCTTGTCCGAAAGCCAGCTCTTGCCCATGGCCAGGCCGGCGCCCTTGATGGTGATTTCCTCGCCGGAGGCGGTAACGGCCACCACCTTGTCGGCAGCGGCGCTCAATACCATCGCAGCCACGATATTGTCGCTGTCCGGATGCTCGGCCAGTTCGGTTTCCACGATTTCGTCGGCTTCGGATTTATTCGACGGCAAGTCGACATACGATTCCGGGCCGCGGTATGGGTGGCGCTTTTCATATTCCATCACGCCGCTGCGCAGCGCGAGGTAGGCCGCATCCTGGTCGGCCTTGGTAATCGTGGTGAAAACGTTCAGGCCGCGCGTGTAAGTCTCCTCCTTGAACTGCTCGTAGACCAGCTGGCGCGCCATTTCCGCAACATATTCGGCATGAACACCAAACGCGCTGCTGTCTGTTTTGACTTTTAACTGCTCATTCTTCGCCGCCTCATACTGTGCGGGCGTAATATAGCCAAGCTGGGCCATGCGTTGCAGGATGTACTGCTGGCGCACCTTGGCGCGCTTCGGGTTGACCACCGGGTTGTAGGCCGAAGGCGCTTTGGGCAGGCCGGCCAGCATGGCCGCTTCGGCCACGCTAATGTCTTTCAGGTTCTTGCCGAAATAGATTTGAGCGGCCGAAGCAAAGCCGTAGGCCCGCTGCCCCAGGTAGATCTGGTTCATGTAGACCTCCAGGATCTGGTCCTTGGTCAGGTTCTGCTCGATCTTCCAGGCCAGCAGCGCTTCATAGGCCTTGCGCTTGAACGTCTGCTCGCTGGAGAGGAAGAAGTTGCGCGCTACCTGCTGCGTGATGGTGGACGCTCCCTGGCGGGCGCCGCCGGTCGCGTTGTGGACCGCCGCGCGCAGGATGCCCCAGTAGTCGACGCCGCCGTGTTCATAGAAGTTGCTGTCTTCAATTGCCAGCACCGACTTCTTCATGACCTCGGGGATGTCTTTGATATGCACCAGGTTGCGGCGCTCTTCGCCGAACTCGCCGAGCAGCACATTGTCGGCCGAGTAAATACGCAGCGGTATTTTCGGACGGTAGTCGGTAATGGTATCGAGCGAGGGCAGGTTCGGGTAAGCCAGCGCCAGGCCGAATACCACCAGCAGCACGCCGGCCAGGATCAGGCCCAGCAAAGAAATCAGGGCCATCAGCAGAAAACCCTTCGGCGATTTTTTAGCCGTGGTTTCGTGGTTGTTTGCAGTCATACGGAGCTTCGCTAAGTTTTATGCAAGGCATTATAAATGAGGCTCCCGGCCCTTGAGCGCACGTGATATCCGGAAATATTGGTTGTGGGCAACAAGGCAACTTAGTTTATTGATATGCCATTAATTGCAACATCGGGTGTGGCAAATCCCTCACAAAACATTAATGGTGCACTGGAGAAATACCTTTACACGGCGCTGACAATGTTGCTAGCATCTAATGTACTGTCTCATGTTTGCGGTCTAAACACGGGTTTTTAAACGAATTTGGATATGTAAATGTCTATGGAGTTGTCAGGAGTGCATCCATGCCATTGGACTTGAAAGCCCTGTTTGGCGGCGCCCAAGGCCCGCTGGTTGGCTTAGATATCAGCACCTCGAGTGTGCGCTTGGTGGAATTGTCCGATGCGGGCAAGGACGGCATGCGCCTTGAGCGGTGCGCCTCTGAGCCACTACCGCGCGGCGCTGTCGCCGACGGCAATATTGAAAATATGGAGCAAGTGGTCGAGGCGGTGCGCCGCCTGGTCAAGAAAAGCGGCACGCGCGCCAAGAATGTCGCGCTGGGCATGCCGCCTGCTTCCGTCATCACAAAGAAAATCATTCTGCCAGCCGGTATGTCGGAGCAGCAGCTGGAACTGCAGGTCGAGTCCGAAGCTGCCCAGTACATCCCGTTCGCGCTGGACGAGGTGAGCCTGGACTTCGACGTGATCGGACCGGTTGCCAATTCGCTCGAGGACATCGAGGTGATGCTGGCAGCAGCGCGCCGCGAAAAAGTTGTCGACCGCGTGGCGATCGCTGAAGAAGCCGGCTTGAAAGCATCGGTGGTGGACGTCGAGTCCTACGCCGCGCGTGCCGCGCTGGACCACGTCACCTCCCAACTGCCAAATGGCGGCGCCGGGCAGGTGATTGCGCTGTTCCAGATCGGCGCCGTGTCGACACAGATTTCGGTGATGCTCGATGGCGCCACGATCTATGAACGCGAGCAGCCGTTTGGCGGCAATTCGCTGACCCAGGATATCGTGCGTTCTTACGGCCTGGCTTTTGAAGAGGCCGAGGCGCGCAAGAAGGCCGGCGACTTGCCGGAGAACTACCAGTCCGACGTGCTTGCACCGTGGCTGGAAGGCGCGGCGCTGGAAGTGACGCGCGCGATCCAGTTCTTCTTCACGTCGACGCCATTTACCAAGATCGACCAGATTTTCCTGGCGGGCGGCTGCGCCGTGTTGCCGGGTTTGCTGGACATGATCGCCAGCCGCACCCGTATTTCCAGCGCCGTCATTTCGCCGTTCAAAGGCATGCAGCTGGCGTCCGGCGTGCGTGAACAGGCCCTGCGCAGCGATGCGCCGGCATACCTGGTGGCCTGCGGCCTTGCCATGCGGAGGTTCGGCTGATGATACGTATTAACCTTCTCCCGCACCGGGAGGAAAAACGCGCGCTGCGCAAAAAAGCGTTCTACGCGATGCTTGGCATCGGCGCTGCAGCCGGCGCGGCGGTGGTACTGGTGGTGGGCGGCTACAACGCCCGGGCACTGTCGATCCAGTCGCTGCGCAACGGCGAGCTGCAAGGCGCCATCGTTGAACTGGACAAGAAAATCGTGGAAATCTCCACGCTGCGCCAGGAAATCGATGCGCTGAAGGCGCGCCAGCAGGCAGTGGAAGACCTGCAGGCTGACCGCAACCAGCCGGTGTACCTGATGGACGAACTGGTCAAGCAGACTCCGCCAGGCGTGTTCCTGAAGACGGTCAAGCAGGAAGGCCAGAAAGTCACGCTGACCGGCAGTGGCCAGTCGCAGGAACGGGTGTCCGAGCTGCTGCGCAACCTGTCCGGCAATTCGCCGTGGCTGGAGCGTCCGGAACTGGTGGAAGTCAAAGCCGGCACGATCGGCGGCAAGGACAAGGCGAGCGGCCGCGCCATCGTCGAGTTCCAGCTCTCGGTCATGATCAAGCGTCCACGCGACAAGGACGAAAACCCGGACGGCAAGCCGGGCGCCAAGCCAGGCGCCAATCCGAATGCCGCAGTCAAGTCCTGAGAACATAACCATGGCAACTGATTTGAAACAATTAGATGAGGTGCTCAAGGCCCAGTTCAGGAACCTGAACGGGGTGCACCCGGGCCTGTGGCCGATCCTGCCGCGCTTGCTGGTTACGCTGGGCGTGGCGGCGGTGGCAGTCGCTGCCGGCTACTTCCTCTACTGGCAGACGCAGTACGAGGAACTGGAAGCCGGCGCGCAGCAGGAGCAGAGGCTGCGTGAAGAGTACAAGCTGAAGATCGCCCAGGCGGTCAACCTGGAAGAACTGAAGCGCCAGAAAGAACAGGTCGACAAGTACGTGGTACAGATGGAGAAGCAACTGCCGGGCAAAGCTGAAATGGCGGCCCTGCTGTCGGACATCAACAATGCCGGTACCGGCCGCGGCCTGACCTTCGAACTGTTCAAGCCGAACCGGGTCGAAGTCAAGGACTACTACGCCGAACAGCCGATCGAATTGCGTGTCAACGGCAGCTACCATGACCTGGGCGCCTTCGCCGGCGACCTGGCAGGCATGGCGCGTATCGTCACGCTGAACAACATTTCGCTGGACATCAAGCCGCGCGAAGGCAAGGATTTGCCGGCCGGCGTGCTGCAGCTGAATGCCACTGCAAAAACCTTCCGCTATCTCGATCCGGAAGAAGTGGCTGAGCAGCGCAAAGCAGCCAACGAGAAGAAAAAGGGAGGTCAGAAGTAATGAAGAAGCTTGCCCCCCTCGCCTGCGCGCTGCTGCTGACCGCTTGCGGTGAGAGCGACGTCCAGCAGGTGCGTACCTGGATGAAGGAAACCGAAGTCCAGACCAAGCCGACCGTCAAGCCGCTGCAGGAGCCGAAAACCTTCGTGCCCTTCGCCTACGTGGCCGGCGATGTGCTCGATCCGTTCAATGCCAGCAAGCTGCTGGCCGAACTGGCCAAGAGCCGCGCCGGCAGCTCCCAGGCGCCGGACCAGAACCGCCGCAAGGAATTCCTCGAGAGTTTCCCGCTGGATGCCATGAAGATGGTCGGCACCATGGAAAAGAGCAATGTGATGAATGGCCTGGTGCAGATCGACCGCACCGTCTACCAGGTCAAGAAGGGACAGTACGTGGGACAGAATTATGGTTTGATCACCGCGGTCACGGATGACGCGATCACGGTGCGTGAAATTGTTCAGGATGCGGCCGGCGACTGGGTCGAGCGCATGTCGAAGCTGGAACTGCAGGAAAGTAAGGAGAGCTCCAAATGATCGCCATCAGAACCCTGAAGCGCTTGTGCCGCCAGGCTAGCGTAATGCTGGCACTGGCCGGCAGCGCAGCTGTTGCGCAGGCCCAAGGCAACGCGATCGAATCGATCACGGCCAACCAGCAAGGCAGCAATGTGATCGTGAAGATCGCAATGAAGGAAACGCCGCAAAAGCTGCCGATCGGCTTTGCCATCACCAATCCGTCCCGTATCGCGCTCGATTTCGGCCAGACCACCAATGCTACCGGCAAGACCAGCCAGGACCTGAACATGGGCGAACTGGCCAGCGTCAACGTGGTGCAAGCCGGTGACCGTTCGCGCCTGGTGTTCAACCTGAAGCGCACGCTGAACTACGCTACGGCGCTGGACGGCAAGAACGTGATCCTGACCATCGACGCTTCCGGCGGCGTGGCGCAGGCAGTCGATGCGCGCGGCCTGCCGGTGGTAGCCGCCAAGCCAGCGGTGCCGGCGCCTGCCGGCAAGCAGGCGCTGCGCGACATCGATTTCCGTCGCGGTAACGGCGGCGAAGGCCGCGTCGTGATCGACCTGCCGAACAACCAGGTCGCCGTCGACGTGCGCCAGACCCCGACCGGCGTGGTGGTGGACTTCCTCAAGACCACGGTGCCGGAAACCCTGCGCCGCCGCCTGGACGTGACCGACTTCGGTACGCCGGTGAACCGCATCACCACCGTGCCGCACGGCGACAACGTGCGCATGACCGTGGAGGCGCACGGCCTGTGGGAACAGAGCGTCTACCAGAGTGACACCCAGCTGATCGTCGACGTCAAGCCGATCAAGGAAGACCCGAACAAGCTGGTACAGGGCAGCCAGGGCTACCGCGGTGAAAAACTGTCGTTCAATTTCCAGAACGTGGAAGTGCGCGCAGCGCTGCAAGCGATTGCCGACATCTCGGGCCTGAACATCATCACCAGCGACAGCGTGCAGGGCAACCTGACCCTGCGCCTGAAGGAAGTGCCATGGGACCATGCGCTGGACGTGGTGCTGCAAGCCAAGGGCCTGGACATGCGCAAGAACGGCAACGTGCTGTGGATCGCGCCAAAAGAAGAACTGCTGACCAAGGAAAAGCTGGAACTGGAGCAGAAAGCCCAGATCGCCGACCTGGAGCCGCTGAAGTCCGAAATCTTCCAGCTGAACTACCAGAAGGCGGAAGCATTCAAGACCGTGTTCGGCATTGAAGGCGGCGGCGACACCAAGAACCGCATCCTGTCCAAACGCGGCAGCGCCATCATCGAAACCCGCACCAACCAGCTGTTCGTCACCGACATTGCGGCCAAGCTGGAAGAAGTGCGCAAGCTGATCCAGAAGACCGACGTCGCTACCAGGCAGGTGCTGATCGAAGCGCGTATCGTGGAAGCGTCCGATACCTTTACCCGTAACCTGGGCGCCAAGCTGGGCTTTGCCGACATGCGCGGCATCCGTGGCGGCGACGCCGGCTGGGGTGTCGGCAACGGCAACAACCGTGTCGGCCTGACCGGTAACATCACAGGCATGGGCCAGCAGCAGGGCATCGTGAAAGTGGACGATGGCCAGGGTTCCTACAACAACACCCAGTTCATCAACCTGCCTGCGCAATCGATCAATGGCGCCCAGGCTGGCAGCCTGGCGGTCAGCCTGTTCAACTCGGCGGCCAACCGCTTCCTGAACCTGGAACTGTCGGCCCTGGAAGCTGACGGCGCCGGCAAGATCATTTCCAGCCCGCGCGTGGTAACTGCCGACAAGGCGCCTGCCACCATCGAACAGGGTGTGGAACTGCCTTACCAGGTGGCCACTTCTTCCGGCGCGACCTCGATCGTGTTCCGCAAGGCCAACCTGAAACTGGACGTCATCCCGCAAATTACGCCGGACGGCAACGTGGTGCTGGAAGTCGATGTCAACAAAGACTCCGTGGGCCAGGAAACCCGCGCCGGTTTCGCGATCGACACCAAACACGTCAAGACCCAGGTGATGGTGGAGAACGGCGGCACCGTGGTGCTGGGCGGTATCTACCAGCAGACCGAGCGTAACGTCACCTCCAAGGTGCCGGTGCTGGGCGACGTGCCGATCCTGGGTAACCTGTTCAAGACGAATTCGCGTACCAATGACAAGACCGAACTGCTGGTCTTCATTACGCCAAAGATCGTTACCGACCGCCTCTCTGCGCGTTGAGACGAAAAATAGTGTTATCAGAATAAAGGAAAGAAAATGGCAAACGTAGTATTCCGAAAATTGTCCGGCCTGGCAGGCGCGCTGGTCTGCGCCAGCCTGCTGGCCGCTTGCGGCGGCGGCGGCGGCAGCCCGGGCGTCAGCCCGACCAATCCCGATCCGCTGACGCCGAAGGCAGCCAGCGTGGCGGTGAGCTCCAGCTCCAACACCATTGCCGCTTCCGGCATCGACGGCACCGAAGTATCGATCACCGCGATCGTCAAGGATGGCGGCAACCAGGCCGTGCCTGGTGCCATCGTGCAGTTCCATTCCACGGCCGGCACCATCAGCAACAGCGGCGCGAAAACTGACAGCAGTGGCAGCGTCACCGAGAAACTGAGCGTGAAAGGCGTTACCGTGAACGGCGTCAGCCAGCCGTCCGGCCTGGCGATCAAGATTTCCGCCGGCGTGCAGGGTGTCGACAACGTCAGCACCAACACCATTACCGTCACCACGCAATAAGCTGGGCCAGTGCAGCGCCTGCCCGCGGCAGGCTGCTGCCATGTAATTTGCGCTATCATGCGTGAATGCAAAATGTTTACTTAGTTGGATTGATGGGGGCGGGCAAGACGACCATAGGTCGCCAGCTCGCCCGCAAGCTGGGCTTGCGGTTTGTCGATTCCGATCATGAAATCGAAAGCCGTACCGGGGCCTCCATCCCCTGGATTTTCGAGATCGAAGGTGAACCCGCCTTTCGCCGGCGCGAAGCGGAAGTCATCCGCGAACTGACCAGCCAGCAGGGCCTGGTGCTGGCCACCGGCGGCGGCGCCATCCTCAATGAAGCCAGCCGTGCCCTGCTGCAGGAACGCGGCACCGTCATCTACCTGCGCGCGTCGATCAACTCGATCCTGGCGCGCACCGCGCACGACAAGAACCGGCCCCTGCTTCAAACGTCCGATCCCCGCAAAAAACTCGAAGAACTGCTGGCGCAGCGCGAACCGCTGTACATGGACATGGCCGACCTGGTCATCGACACCGGCCGCCCTAACGTACAATCGATGGTCCAGAACATCATCAACCAGCTCGACGCGCTGGCCTGCCAGGCCGCGCCCAATTGCGTGACCAAGGCACAAGCCGCCATGAACGAACAAACCAATATCCTGCTCAACGTCGACCTGGCCGAGCGCAGCTACCCGATCGTCATCGGCCCTGCGCTGCTGGAAGACGCCAGCCTGCTGGCCAAATACGTGGGCGGCAAGAAGGTCGCCATCATCTCCAACGATACGGTGGCGCCGCTGTACATGGAACGCGTGCGCGCGCCGCTGGCGGCGGCCGGCAAGGAAGTGATCGAAGTGGTGCTGCCGGACGGTGAAGAGCACAAGCACTGGGAATCGCTGATGAAGGTGTTCGATGCCCTGCTGGCCGGCAAGGCCGACCGCAAGACCACCCTGGTGGCGCTGGGCGGCGGCGTGATCGGCGACATGACCGGCTACGCCGCCGCCTCTTATATGCGCGGGGTGGACTTCGTGCAGGTGCCGACCACCTTGCTGTCGCAGGTCGATTCCTCGGTGGGCGGCAAGACCGGCATCAACCACCCGCTGGGCAAGAACATGATCGGCGCCTTCTACCAGCCGAAGGCGGTGATTGCCGATACCGCCACGCTGGAAACCCTGCCGGTGCGCGAACTGTCGGCCGGCCTGGCGGAAGTGATCAAGTACGGCTGCATCATCGACGTGCCGTTCTTCGAATGGATCGAAGCGAACATGGGGCTGCTGATGGCACGCGACAAGGGCGCGCTGGCGTATGCCATCGCCCGTTCCTGTGAAATCAAGGCCGACGTGGTGCACCAGGACGAACGCGAAGGCGGCCTGCGCGCGATCCTGAATTTTGGCCACACCTTCGGCCACGCCATCGAGGCGGGCATGGGCTACGGCGCCTGGCTGCACGGCGAGGCAGTCGGCTGCGGCATGGTGATGGCGGCCGACTTGTCGCAGCGCCTGGGCTTCATCGACAACGCTACGGTGGAACGCATCCGCGACCTGGTGGCTGCAGCCGGCCTGCCGATCGTGGCGCCGGACCTGGGCAGCGAGCGCTGGCTTGAGCTGATGGAAGTGGACAAGAAAAACGAGGGCGGGGCAATCAAGTTCATCCTGCTCGAACCGCTGGGCAAAGCCCGCATCACGAGCGCGCCGCAAGACCTGCTGCTGCAAACCCTGGCCGCCTGCACCGAGTAATATGGAAGAGACGCTCGCCCCCTACGCAGCACATTCTGACCTGGGGCGCGGCCGCCGCTTCCCGGAAACGCCGCACGCTTCGCGCTCGCAGTTCCAGCGCGACCGCGACCGCATCATCCATTCCACCGCCTTCCGCCGGCTCGAATACAAGACCCAGGTCTTCCTCAACCACGAAGGAGACCTGTTCCGCACCCGCCTGACGCACAGCCTGGAGGTGGCCCAGATCGGTCGCTCGCTGGCGCGCAACCTGCGCCTGAACGAAGACCTGGTGGAAGCCATCGCGCTGGCACACGACCTGGGCCACACGCCGTTCGGCCATGTGGGCCAGGATGTGCTGCACGAATGCATGAAGGAGCACGGCGGCTTCGAGCACAACCTGCAAAGCCTGCGCGTGGTCGACTTGTTGGAAGAGCAGTATGGCGCTTTCGACGGCTTGAACCTGATGTTCGAAACGCGCGAAGGCATCCTGAAGCACTGCTCGGTGAATAATGCCCGCCTGCTGGGCGATGTGGCGCAGCGCTTCCTCGACAAGACCCAGCCTTCGCTGGAAGCCCAGTTGACCAACCTGGCCGACGAAATCGCCTACAACAGCCATGACATCGACGACGGCTTGCGCTCCGGCCTGATCTCCATCGCGCAGCTGGAACAGGTGGATTTCTTCGGCCGCCTGTGGCGCGAGGTGCAGGCCGCCCATCCGGGACTGGCCGGCCGCCGCGCCATCTACGAAACCCTGCGCCGCCTGATCACCGCGCTGGCGGACGATCTGATCGCCACCTCGCAAGACCGCATTGCCGCGCACGGCCCGCAAAGCATCGAGCAGGTACGCGCGGCACCGCCGCTGATCCGCTTCTCCGACCGGATGCGCAAGGATGCCAGCGAGCTCAAGCGCTTCCTGCACGAAAACCTGTACCGCCATTTCAAGGTGAACCGCATGCGCGTCAAGGCCAGCCGCATGGTGCGCGAGCTGTATGAAGCGTTTGCCTGCGACCCTTCGCTGCTGCCGCCTGATTACCGCACTGAACGCGGCGACGCCAGCGGCCAGGCGCGCCGCGTGGCCGACTACATTGCCGGCATGACCGACCGCTACGCGATTGCCGAACACCGCCGCATCTATTCGCTGGACAATCTCTAGCTTGCATGGCGGCCCGCGCCGGGTTAATCTTCTGGCAATCCAACATTGCCAGAAGAATCATGACCGACACCACGCTTGCCCACGGCCCGCAACTCAGCAAACATCGCATCGAAGCCCTGGTCGACGGCATCTTCGCCGTCGCCATGACGCTGCTGGTGATCGAGCTGAAACTGCCTGAACACGTACAGGCCAGCAGCAGCGCGGAACTGCTGCATGTGCTGGGCGAACTGGCGCCGACCTTTGGCTCCTGGATCATCAGCTTCCTGGTGCTGGCCATTTTCTGGGTCGGCAACCACCGCCTCTACAGCCATGTGCGCCACCTCGACGGGCCACTGACGTGGTACACCATCCTGATGCTGGCCGGGGCCAGCCTGCTGCCGTTTGCATCCGCGGTGAACGGGCGCTTCCTGTCGCAGCTGGCGCAGGCGGTGTATGCGGTCGTGATGACGCTGATGGCCGTCGGTTCGCTGCTGGTCGCCGCGCGCATCTACCGCCATCCGGAACTGTGTTCGCACCCGATGGACAAGGCGACCTATGCCGGCGTCTGCATCCGCCAGGGCATCCTGATCGCCGTCGCGGCACTGACCGTGGTGCTGGCTGGCCAGGCGCCAGGGATCGCCAATACCGCCTTCCTGCTGCTGTTCCTGGTCCGCCCTTTGAGCAAGCTGTTGACGCGCCGGCTGCGTTAACGGCGGTCAGAACATGCGCGCCTGGCCGCGTTCACCCAGCAGGTCGAGCAGGAGTTTCTTGACCGGGGCGGGCAGGGCGGCGGCGGGGATGGCGGCGGCGCCGAGCCACACATAGCGCTCTTCGCCGGCCATTGCCGCGCGGCTGGCTAGCGTGACCATCAGCGGGTGGATGTGCAGCTTGTAGTGGGTGAAGATGTGCACCACCGGCAGCAGGCGCTCCAGCGATTCCATCGTACCGAAAGGCTGCACGGCAGCGGCCACGGCGGCATCTCCGGGTGCTTCGGCATGCATGGCGTGGCCAGCCAGCTCGGGCAGGGACAGCAGGCCGCCCCAGATGCCGTTCGCAGGGCGCTGTTCCAGCAGCACCTGGCCGCGATCCACCAGCAGCAGCATGTGCGCCGACTTTTCCGGCGTCGCTTTCTTCGGCTTGCGCACCGGCAGTTCGGCGGTGCGGCCGGTGGCGAAGGCGACACAGCGTGCCTGCATCGGGCAGCGCTCGCAGGAAGGGCTGCTGCGCGTGCACAGCGTTGCCCCCATGTCCATCAAACCTTGCGTGTAAGCCTCGATGCCCTCGGCCGGCGCCAGCGCTTCCGCACGCGCCCACATGGCCTGCTCCGTCTTGCGTTCACCGGGATAGGTGTCGATGCCGAACACGCGTGCGAACACGCGTTTCACGTTACCGTCCATGATGGCGGCGCGGCGGCCGGCGGAAAACGCCGCAATGGCGGCTGCCGTCGAACGCCCGATGCCAGGCAGTTCAGCCAGCAAGGCCGGATCGGAGGGGAACTCGCCGCCATACTCCGCCACTACGCGCTGCGCACACTTGTGCAGGTTGCGGGCGCGGGTGTAGTAGCCCAGTCCAGCCCACTGCGCCATCACGTCTTCAACGGGAGCGGCGGCCAGCGAAGCGAGGGTAGGGAAGCGCTGCAGGAAACGTGCGTAATAACCCAGCACCGCCGATACCTGCGTCTGTTGCAGCATGATTTCGGACAGCCACACACGGTAGGCATCGCGGGTGTTCTGCCACGGCAGGTCGTGGCGGCCATGTTCTTTCTGCCACGCGACCAGCGCGGCAGCAAAGCTCGGGTCTTGGTACTGCAATTACGCCGCTGCCTCCAGCACTACATTCTCGGCTGAGATGGCGTCGCTGATGGCGGCGGCCAGTGCAGCCAGCTTGGCCTTCTGCGCTTCCAGTTCGGCCTGGGTGGTTTCGAAGGCTTCGATCTTCTGCTCCAGCGTATCGGTTGCATCGTGGATGCGCGCGATCGATTGCTGGCGATGCTTGAGCTGCTCCTTGTGCTGGCGGATTTGCGCTTCCAGCGGCGCCATGATCACCTTCAGCCAGGCATCGGTGTCGGCATTGGCGGCCTTGAAGCAGCGCTTGACAGCCGACGCCACGGAATCG
Organism: Duganella sp. Root198D2; assembly: GCF_001428585.1. Lineage (NCBI taxonomy): Bacteria > Pseudomonadati > Pseudomonadota > Betaproteobacteria > Burkholderiales > Oxalobacteraceae > Duganella > Duganella sp. Root198D2. Next base: position 62,075 of record NZ_LMIC01000049.1, read on the forward strand.
AAGAAGCGCTCCATCAGCACCACGCGCGAAGTGGTCAGCATGACGGCGGTACCGAACTGCTTTTCGTAGATGCCGTGGGCTTCGTTGATCTCGTCGCGGTATTTGGCCAGCGAGAAGGTCATCGGCATCGGCAAGGTCAGGCCGTGCTCCGCCGAGAACTTCTTGTACATGGTTTCCATCATGCTGCGGATCTCTTCGATCTTGCGCTCCGATTCATCCAGGTTGGCGTGGATGCTGTCGAAGTAAATCTTGATCGCATCGCGCAGGCCGGTGGTGAAGCGGCTGTTCTGCATTTCCGAACGGGCCTTGACCAGGTTGTCGCGCAGGATGCCCATGCCCAGGCTGGAATACAGCTCGGTGGACAGGCGGGTGAACACCGCGCGCGTCGCCTGCAGCTTGAACAGGCTTTCGTCGAATTCCTTCTTCTCGGCTTCGACGCGGCGCGCCATGTGCGCAATCACCGACTGGTTCTTGCCGCGCAATCCTTTCAGTTCCAGCAACTGCTCGACGATGCCGCGCGTCTTGGCCGACAGCGCCGCATACTGGGCGCCACTCAGCGCTGCCAGCTCGCCACCGAGGCGGCGGCGGATGATGTCCTTGCGCGCAGGGATCAGCTCGTTGAACAGCGCGCTTTCGAGCTGCTTCATGCGGCTCTTGTGCACCAGTTCATGGTCGCCGGTGATCTTGCCCAGCAGCGCCTTTTGCGCCGAGACCGGGAACACCTGGCGCGCGTCGAGGCCCAGCATATGGGCTGCGTGCTCGCGCTGGCGCGCGATGGCCGCTTCAATTTCTTCTTCGGTGCGCAGCGGATCCCACATGGAGTCGATCTTGTTCAGCACGACCATGCGGCCGGCGCCGTTGCCGATATGGGTGCGCCACACTTCGATATCGCTCTTGGTGACACCGGTATCGGCGGCCAGGATGAACAGTACTGCGTGCGCATGCGGGATCATGTTCAGCGTCAGTTCCGGCTCGGTACCGATGGCGTTCAGCCCTGGCGTATCAAGGATCACCAGGCCCTGCTTCAGCAGCGGGTGCGGGAAGTTGATGATGGCGTGGCGCCACTGCGAAATCTCGACCAGGCCGTTGTTGTCCAGCGTGGCTCCCATGTCGGGATCGTTCTCGTCGTACAGGCCGTAGCGCTTGGCTTCTTCCACCGGCACGTGGCGGGTCAGGCTGACTTGCTTGAACACTTCCTGCATATGTTCCGCTGAATCGAGCTGCAGCGGCAGCATAGTCCAGGCGTGCGGATCGTCGCGGTAATCGCTGGTCGACAGGTTTTCGGCGCGGGTTTCGATCGGCAGCAGGCGGATGCAGGCGGGGTAGGCCGCGTCGTACATCAGCTCGGTCGGGCACATGGTGGTGCGGCCGGCTGCCGATGGCAGGATGCGCTGGCCGAAATCGGCGAAGAAGATCGAATTGATCAGTTCAGATTTGCCGCGCGAAAATTCCGCCACAAAGGCCACCGACAACTTGTCGTCGGCCAGTTTGGACAGCGTTTGCGCCAGGCGCTGCTCAGTCGCGGCGTCGGACAGATCGGCCTGCACGATCCAGTCCCGATAGTTTGCGACAGCGCCCATGACGCCTTGGCGCCATTGGCTATATTGTTCCAGGTCCCGTACCATTAGCTTCTCGTTATTTCTGGCAATTTACACAATAAAATGTTGATCTTTGGCCCTGCTTGATCTGGCGCACAGGCGCGCCGCAACAACGGCAAGGCACACCAGCACGATCATAGACGAAATATGTCTGTTGGAAATACCCTGATTGCCCATTTACCCCGATAAAGTCGCGCAAAGTGCTGCCTCCTTGCACAATTGCCTCAGCCAGCACGTCGCGGATGGCCTGCGCCAGCCGGTCGTAGCGGGCTGCGCTGATGCGGTTGGCAGCCGTTTTCGGGTTGATCCCGGCGCGAAACAGGCTTTCAGAGCAGTAGATATTGCCCACTCCGACCACGATATCGCCCGCCATCAGGACCTGCTTGACAGCCGCGCTGCGGCTGCGCGTTTGCTCAAACAGCAGCTTGCCGGTAAAGGCCGGGCCCAAAGGCTCCACGCCCAGGCCGCGCAGCAGCATATGCTGTTCCAGTTCGCCATCTTGCATGGAATGCCACAGCACGGCGCCGAAGCGGCGCGGATCGGTCAGGCGCAGCACATGCTTGCCGTCGGTGCCTTCCACCATCATGTCGAAATGATCATGTTTTTCCGGCGGGATGCCAGTCGGCAGCACGCGCAGGTGGCCGCTCATGCCCAAGTGGATGATCAGCGTGCCATGTTCGAACTGCAGCAGCAGGTACTTGCCGCGGCGATCGGTCGACCCGACGCGGCGCCCGGCCAGCAGGGCCGGCAAGTCGTCCGGGAACGGCCAGCGCAAGCCGTCGCGGCGCAGCACCACGTCGCGCACGATACGGCCTTCGATATGGGGTGCGACACCGCGCCGGGTCACTTCTACTTCTGGTAATTCAGGCATGAGGGTGGTTTCTTGCGGGTTGGCGTAGAATCAAGTCTTGAGCCCGATTTGCAGGATCTTCCTTTGAAAAACGCATTCGCCATTGTAACCCTGTCGGCCCTCGTGTCCGCCTGCGCAGTCGTGCCACCGGAACAGGCTGCAGCCGAACCCGCAACGCCAACTGTCGCGCCGGCCGCACCTTCTGCCGACGCCGTTGCCAAGGCCGCTCCAGCCGACGAAAAGCTGCCCAACGTTGAACTGACCAGCGATTTATTCTACAAGCTGACCAAGGCCGAACTCGATTTCAAGCGCGGCCAGTGGCAAAGCGCTTATGTGACGATGATGGTGCTGGCGCAGCAGACGCGCGATCCGCGCCTGGCGCGCCGCGCTTCCGAGATGGCACTGTCGTCCAAGCAGGGTAATGAAGCGCTGGCAGCGATCCGGCTGTGGCGCGAACTGGCGCCTGAATCCGAAGAAGCGGCGCAGTACTTCCTCGGCTTTGCCGTGCTGGGCGATGACCTGGGCGAAGCGGAAACCCTGTTCGCGCAGCGCCTGCAAGCCGCCGCGCCAACCGGCCGCCCGCTGCTGATGTTCCAGATGCAGCAATTCCTGCTGCGGGCGAAAGACAAGGCCGCCGCGTTCGCGCTGATGGAGCGCGTGCTGAAGCCTTACCTGAACACGCAGGAGGCCCACCTGGTGCAGGCGCAAGGCGCCCACGCTGCGACCGATGCCGCGCGCGCGCGCGAGGAAGCGAAAAAAGCGGTGGCGATCAAGCCCGATTCCGAACTGGCTACGCTGACCATGGGACAGATGCTGGGCGAGCTGGATGGCGCGCAAACGCTGTTCGCCGACTTCCTGCAGAAATATCCTGCCGCGCGCGAAGTGCGTTCGGCGTATGCCCGGCTGCTGGTGGAGCAAAAACAGTACGACCAGGCGCGCGAACAATTCCTGCTGCTGCTGAAAGAGCAGCCTGACAATCCGGGCACCCTGTACGCGCTCGGCATCATGGCGCTGCAGGGCCAGGACAGCAAGGCTGCGGAAGGCTATTTCAAGCGCTACTTGGAAGTGCTGGAAGCCCAGCCCGATCCTGAACGCGACCCGAACAAGGCGCTGATGCTGCTGGCCCAGATCGCCGAAGAACGGGGCGACCTCGATGGCGCGCTGGCATGGCTGGACAAGATCGATGGCGAAGATGCCCGCACTGTCCTGGCGGCGCGCCTGAAGCGTGCCCACCTGACGGCACGCAAGGGCGACGTCGAAGGCGCGCGTGCCCAGTTGAAGGACATCACGCCGGCTGACCAGGCCGAACAAGTACAGATCCTGCAGACGGAAGGCCAGCTCCTGCGCGACTCAGGCCGCGCGGTGGAAGCTTTCAAGACCCTGCAGGATGGCGTGCTGCGCTTCCCCAACAGCCCGGACCTGATGTACGACTACGCACTGGCAGCGGAGAAGCTGGGCAAGGTGGAGGCGATGGAAACGGCGCTGCGCAAGGTGATCGAATCGGTGCCCGACAACCACCACGCCTACAATGCCCTGGGCTACTCGCTGGCCGAACGCAATGTGCGCCTGGACGAAGCCTATGAGCTGATCGACAAGGCGCTGAAAATGGCGCCGGGCGATCCCTACATCATGGACAGCATGGGCTGGGTCTTGTTCCGCATGGGCAAACTGAAAGAAGCGGAGCAATCGCTGCGCCAGGCCTACGCGCTGCGCAGCGATGCGGAAATCGCCGTGCACCTGGGCGAAGTGCTGTGGAAACAGGGCGACAAGGCCGGCGCCTCCAGGCTGTGGCGCGAAGCGCGCGACAAGGATCCGAAAAACGACGCGCTGCGCAGCACGCTGGCGCGCCTCAACGCAGGTATTTAATGAGCTTCAAGACACTCGCCGCCATCGCCGGCGCGGCCGCCATCCTGTGTGGCTGCGCCAGCACGCCTTCGGTGCCGCCATCGAGCGCCGTCGTGGCGCCTTATGCCGATAGCGCCGCCTTGTCGGGCCGCCTGAATGTGCGCTATCTCAAGGACGGTAAGCAGGAATCGAGCACCGTCAATTTCGACTGGAAGCAGGACGCGCAGAGTACTGACGTTGCACTGTTCAATCCTTTTGGCAGCAAGGTCGCAACGATCAGCGTGAACCCGCAGGGGGCGACGCTGAACACTGGCGGCAACAAGCCGCCGCTGACAGCGCCTAGCGTCGATGCCCTGAGCGCCCGTGCACTGGGCTGGGCGCTGCCGGTGGCCGGACTGCGCGGCTGGCTGCAAGGCCATGCCACTGCCGCCGACGGCAAGCCATGGTCGGCCAGCCCTGCCGACAGCGAGGTGACCACGCGCGAAGGCTGGCACCTGCGATATACCGACTGGCAGCCCGGCAGCTCGCCGCCGCGCCCGAAACTGATCGATGCCGAACATCCGGGTGGGGGCGATGTGCAGCAGATGGCCTTGCGCATCGTGATCGCCGAGTAAGCATGAAAAGCCTGTTGAACTGCCCGGCCCCGGCCAAGCTGAACCTGTTCCTGCACGTGAATGGCCGCCGCGCCGACGGCTATCATTTGCTGCAGTCGGTGTTCCAGATCATCGACCGCAGCGATACCCTGCATTTCTCGCTGCGCGCGGATTCCGAACTGCACCGCACCAACGATATCGAAGGCGTGCCTGCCGAGCAGGACCTGGTGATCCGCGCCGCCCGCATCCTGCAGGCGGAAGTGCAGCGCCGCACTGGCGCGTTGCCGCCCGGCGCGAATATCACCATCGACAAGCGCCTGCCCATGGGTGGCGGCCTGGGCGGTGGCTCTTCGGACGCGGCGACCACCTTCATGGCGCTGAACAAGCTGTGGCGGGGCGGGTTGACGCGCAATGAGCTGATGGCCCTGGCCTTGCCGCTGGGCGCCGACGTGCCGTTCTTTATCTTCGGCCAGACCGGCTTTGCCGAAGGCGTCGGCGAAGAGTTGCAGCCGGTCGATGCGCCGGACTGTTGGTATGTTGTTATCGAGCCTGGCGTGGCTTGCCCGACGGCGCAGATTTTTACCTCCGAGCATTTGACAAGGGATACTGCGCCCGTTAAGATGTCGGACTTTTCCAGCTACCACGCGAATCGACAAGATCTGCGGCAGTTTGGGAAGAACGATTTGCAACAAGTGGCGTGCCGCTTATTCCCGCAGGTAGCAGAAGCGGTAGAATGGCTGGGCGCTTACGGTGACGCCAGGATGACTGGCTCCGGAGCTTGTGTGTTCGTCGCAATCCAAAGCGAAGAACAGGCCGATGCGGTACTTGCGAAAGTGCCAGCCGCCTGGACCGGATGGAAAGCGAAGGCACTGAAACAGCATCCGCTCATCGCAAAGTTGTGATTCGTAAAAAAGATTTGGTTTTTCGTGAAATAGGCTATATAATGTCGGCCTACTGACGAAAGACAGTCAGTCAAGAGTAGGGGAATCGCCAAGCTGGTTAAGGCACCGGATTTTGATTCCGGCATACCAAGGTTCGAATCCTTGTTCCCCTGCCACCGTTTTCCCTGGGTCTGTCGAGGCAGCAGTCTCCAGCCAGGGTTAAGACAAAAGCTCCTGTATCGCAGGAGTGCCGCAAGAATTCAACACTACCTCTCGGGACTCCCAATGGCTTACGAAAACCTGATGGTTTTTACCGGCAACGCTAATCCAGCCTTAGCAGAAGGGGTCGCAAAAAATCTCGGCATCCCACTCGGCAAAGCAGTCGTTTCCAAGTTCTCGGACGGCGAAGTCATGGTCGAAATCAACGAAAACGTCCGAGGTAAAGACGTGTTCGTGCTGCAATCGACCTGCGCGCCGACCAATGACAGCCTGATGGAACTGATCCTGATGGTCGATGCCCTGAAACGTGCGTCCGCTGGCCGTATCACTGCAGCAATTCCTTACTTTGGCTATGCCCGCCAGGATCGCCGCCCGCGTTCCGCCCGCGTGGCCATTTCGGCAAAAGTAGTTGCCAATATGCTGGAAGAAGCCGGCGTCGAGCGCGTCCTGATCATGGACTTGCACGCTGACCAGATCCAGGGCTTCTTCGATATCCCGGTTGACAATATTTACGCTTCGCCAATCCTGCTGGGCGACCTGCAGAAGAAGGCCGAGCAAGACCTGCTGGTGGTGTCGCCTGACGTCGGCGGCGTGGTGCGTGCCCGTGCACTGGCCAAGCGCCTCGGTTGCGACCTGGCCATCATCGACAAGCGCCGTCCAAAAGCCAACGTATCCGAAGTGATGAACATCATCGGCGACGTCGAAGGCCGCAACTGCGTGATCATGGACGACATGGTCGACACCGCAGGTACCCTGGTCAAGGCTGCCGAAGTGCTGAAAGAGCGCGGCGCCAAGAAAGTAACCGCTTACTGCACGCACCCAGTGCTGTCCGGCCCGGCAATCGAACGCATCTCCGGTTCTTCGCTGGACGAGCTGGTGGTGACCGACACCATCCCGCTGTCCGAAGCTGCCAAGGCCTGCGGCAAGATCCGCCAACTGACCTGCGCACCGCTGCTGGCTGAGACCTTCAAGCGCATCATCAAGGGCGACTCGGTGATTTCACTGTTCGTCGACTAAAGTTTTTCCGGCCGCGGCGCAAGCCGCGGCCGATTTGTTGAAGTGCCCTGGTCGCGGGGCACTTCGTTGACCGACAAGGCGCGAGCCTTGTTTTATTTTTTGGAGTATTCCATGAAAGTTGTTGCATTCAAACGTGATCTGCAAGGTACGGGTGCGAGCCGCCGCCTGCGTAATTCCGGCCAGACCCCTGGCATCATCTACGGCGGCACCGAAGCCCCTGTGACCATCGCCCTGGACCACAACGCACTGTTCCACGCGCTGAAAAAAGAAGCTTTCCACTCGTCCATCCTGGACATGGAAATCGACGGCGCCGTACAGAAAGTGCTGCTGCGTGACTTCCAGATGCACGCGTTCAAGCAACTGGTCCTGCACGCTGACTTCCAGCGCGTTGACGCCAACAAGCCACTGCACGTGAAAGTTGCCCTGCACTTCGAAAACGCTGACGTGTCCCCAGCTGTGAAACTGCACGCTGCAACCATCAGCCACGTGGCCAACGAGATCGAAATCTCCTGCCTGCCAGCCGACCTGCCAGAATTCCTGGCTGTTGACCTGTCGAAGATGGACGTCGGCCAGTCGATCCACGCTTCCGAACTGAAGCTGCCAAAAGGCGTGACCATCGTGACCCACGGTTCCGATGCAACCATCGCTACCGCATCCGTGCCAGCCGGCGCTGTTGCTGCTGAAGCCGCTGCTGCTAAAGAGTAATCCTCTTTTGCTGCAATGAAGAACCCCGCCTCGGCGGGGTTTTTTGTTTTCTAAGCGCCGGGGCGCGGCTGGGGTGCCGAGGGCGGGACCACGATTGCCTCGTTCAGCCGCATGAACTTGAAGCCGGCCAGGCCATTATTGGCGCGGGCCTGGGTGCGGTCGATGAAGGCTTCAAACGTTTCCTCACGCACTTGCGGCGCCGAGGAATGCAGGAAGCGGCGTGCGCCCTGCGCATCGAGCACGACCAGGCCGACGTGGGTCACCATGTGCTGGCCCTTGCGCGCCGACACCACTTCCACCAGATCGCCTTCGGCCAGCGTGCTGAATTCCTGCCGCGCGCGCTCGACCGGCAGGAAGGCTTCCACCGTGTCCTGCAGCGGGATGTCGCGCTGCACATGGTGCTGGGACAGCAGGAATTGCGCGCGGTCAATGCGCATGGCGTAGCTTGCGCCGCTGCTGGCGTCGGTGAGAAGCCAGCGGTTGTTGATGTTCCAGTCCACTTCCATATAGTGGTTGCGGCTGGCGACGCCGATCACGCCGTCCTTGTAGCGGATGCGTTGCAGGGTCCAGAAGAACTCCTCCCACGAAGAGCTGAGCGCCATGGCGTAAGTGTGCTCGGCGAACACCAGGCAGTCGCTGGCGGACAGGCTATACATGGGCAGCGTGTCGTGCAGCTCGTAAGGGAATTCGCCAAGCAGGTTCAGCTTGTAGGGCTGGCCGATATTACGGCGGCCGATGGCGGCGATGCGCTTGCGCAGGTCCGGTTCGGCCTGCCGCACCTCGGCGATGAAGGCGCCCGCTTCCTGCGGCGACATCTGGTAAATCTGTTTCGGTTCAGCCGCCGCGGTGAGCGCGGCGGCGAGTATTACGCTGGCAAGGAAGGGCATGTTCAGGCAGGCTTGGCTGTGGATGGCCAGGTGAAGTAGGACGTGGCGATGTAACCCCAGGGCACGGCAATGATGGCCAGCAGCACGCCCAGGAAGGCATAGGTCGTGCTTTCCGCCGGCGAGCCGACCAGTTCTCCGCGCGACCAGAGCGGGTAGGCGACGATCGCCAGCCACATCACCTTGTAGAAAATTTCCAGCAGGATGATCGGCAGCATCTTCACCGGCCGCAGCAGGCCCAGGCCGGCCAGGGTGGCAAACGCAGTCCACACTGTCCAGGCCACCGCCTTGTTTGGTTCCCACTGGCCCTGGTGGGTCAGGATTTCGGTCCAGGTCGTCTGGCCCAGCATGAAGAACATCAGTGCGTAGAGCAGGCGCAGCAAGTAGATGTTGACGCGCATGACGCCTTCATGCCGCGCATCGCGCTGCCACAGGCGGGCCAGCATCAGCCCACCTCTTTCAGCATGGTTTCGACTTCGGCCAGGCGGCCGTCCATGTTTGCCAGCGTCGCTTGCATGGCAGCCAGCGCGCCGGCATTTTCGGCCAGGACCGCAGCCGATTTGGCGGCCAGCGCGCGGTATGCCTCGGCGCTGGCGGCTTCGGCGCCGGCCTTGTGTGCAGCGGACCAGTATTTCATCCCAAAGACGACCAGCACGGTGGCCAGCGGCAGGCCCAGGGTCAGCAGGTAGATATGCTCGGACATACGGTTATTCCTCTTCCAGGTTGAGATGTTTGGCGGCTGCCACGATCGCAGCGGGATCGAGCGTCAGGCAGAAATCCGCCACTTCGAAGTAGTTCAGCGCCTTGCCGTCGCTCGATAATTCGTGCTGACTGGTGACCAGGCCGGCCGCCTCCAGCTTGGCAAGGTGCAGGTGCAGTAACGGGCGGCTGATACCTACGTCGCGTGCCAGCTGGCTGACGTAGTTGCGGCCGTCCGTTTTCAATGCAGCGATGATGCGCAGGCGGTGCGGATTGGCAAGCGCTTCGAGCACTGGCAGCAGTTTTTGCATTCCACTCACTTCAGCAGCAGGCGGCAGTTGGAGGCGACCGATTCGGTCGCCATCGCGCCTTTTTCGCCGCGTGCGGCTTGCATGCATTGGGCGAAAGCTTCCTCTTTGCTTTTCGGGCGCTCGCATTGTTCGGCCAGCAGGGTGTTCTGGGATTTCATGGCACGTCCTTTCTGTTTAAAATTTAAAGACACGTGTAATAAATATCTTACAGGTGGCAGTCTGTGTCAAGAAAGAAATTCGTGTAGCATTATTTTTTTGTAACTTGACGAGGATACGGACATGCTGGAATTGCGCCCAAGCTGCGAACATTGCAACAAGGCCCTGCCGCCGGAAGCGCTGGACGCCCGCATCTGCACCTATGAGTGCACCTTCTGTGCCGACTGCGTCGACGCGCTGCTGGCCAATGTCTGTCCGAACTGCGGCGGGGGCTTTGTGCCGCGGCCAATCCGCCCGCGCAGAAACTGGAAAGGCAATAACTTCCTGGGCGCCGACCCGGCCAGCAGCACGATCAAATACCGGCCGGTGGACTTGGCGGAGCACGCCAAGCTGGTGGCTGCGCAGGAAGGGCGGGCGCCAAACCAGCGTTGAATCGCCTGCAGGCGGGGATGGGATGTGGCTTTACTGGCGCGCTACCTGGAATCCTGACCACGCAGCGGCTGAATAGTTCCCCGGCTTCCGGTGCGCCGCCTCAAAGTGCGGCGCGCGAAAATGACAAACAATGATGGTCTGCCGACAGCGGGAGCGCATCATGGAGCAGTTGACCCCGGATGACCGGATCGCCGTACAGGAGAACGCCTTGGATGCCGTCCATTGTGATTTAGCTTTGCTGAGACAGCATATGGACGCGGTTTCGCCGGGATGCAGGCGTCTTTTGACGCACAGCTCGCCAACATGCAGGCATCCACCGACGCGCAATTCGCCCGCATGCGCCAATACGTCGATGACGGTTTCGTCAAACTGCGTCTTGAGATGCAGATCTATACGCGGGATGAGATCGCTAAAGCGATCGCGCCGCTACAGGCCCAGATCGACTCTTTGCGCAACCACGTGGACCGGATCAGCCGCTGGGGATTTGGCATGATGGCCATGATCCTGCTCGGCGAGGTGGCCTTGCTTGCGCGTGGGATCCTGGGCTAAGGGCAAGGGTATAATCTGCGGTTTTGCACTCGCAACCGCAAGACCATGCCCATTCGCCTGATCGTCGGCCTCGGCAACCCCGGCGCCGAATACGAACAAACCCGCCACAATGCCGGCTTCTGGCTGGTGGACAATCTCGCCAATTCGCTGCCGAATGCGCGCCTGCAGCGCGAGTCGGGCTATAACGCCATGGTGGCCAAGACCAACATCGGCGGCAACCAGCTCTGGCTGCTCGAGCCGCAAACCTATATGAACCGCTCCGGCCAGTCGGTGGGCGCAATCGCGCGCTTCTACAAGATCCAGCCGGACGAAGTACTGGTGGTGCATGATGAACTGGACCTGCCGCCTGGCGCGGCAAAGTTGAAGAAGGGCGGTTCGTCGGGCGGCCACAATGGCTTGAAGGACATCACTGCCGCGCTCGGCACCCAGGACTACTGGCGCCTGCGCATCGGCATCGGCCATCCGCGCACCCTGAACCTGAACCAGCCGGTGGCCGACTTTGTGCTGCACCGTCCGCGCCGCGAAGAGCAACTGCTGATCGAAGAAGCGATCGAGAAAGCGCTGCGCATCATCCCCACCGCCGTCGCCGGTGACTTCACCAAGGCGACGATGGAGCTGCACACCAATTAAGTGCTGCTGGCGCCCGCCTGCCGCAACAGGCGCCACACCATTCCCGCCACAACCGCCACGCCCAGCACCAGCACGCCCCACAGGATCATGAGGCGGCTCTGGGCTGCGCTGTTGTCGGCGCTCGCCTGTTTGGCTGCGTTGGACAGCGCTTCAAGCTGCTCTTGCGCCGCACCTGCCGTAGCGCGATCCAAAGTGCGTAATTCTGCCGGCGTGAAGCCGGGCGCCACCTCGGAGATATCGCGCGCCGCCCACGGTGCTTTATCGCGCCCGACGGCAAGCGTATAAGGCGGCGTACCGCCGGCAACGAACACCAATGTGGCCGGCACCCAGCTGATACGCAGCGCCGGCTTGACCGGTGGCGGCTGGTCGAAGCGCAGCACCCAGCGCTCGCCCATCCCGGCAGGAGCCGTGATATCGTCCGACAAGCGCGCTTTGCCATCCTTTTCGAGGCGGTAGAACGTGGTGCTCATCGCAGGCTCGAAGCGGAACTGGCCGGTACGGCGCACCTCCACGTAATTGCCCAGCATCGCGGGCAGCACCATATTGCCGCTGTCGATCTGCAGCCCGACGCGTCGCGGTGCGACGCCGGCTGGCATCTTGTATTGCAGGTCGCGCGGGTCACGGCCCGGCTGCGCCTGCAGCAGCAGCGATTCGACCGGCGCTGCCGCCGGCGTGTGTACCGGGGACTGGGCGCTGATGCTGGCAAATGAAAGCGGCTCGCCGCTGCGCCAGCCCAGGCGCGCATAGCGCATCGGACGGGCCGGGAATTCCAGTTTGTCGTTGGCCAGGGTTTCGGCGCTGGCATTGGCCAGCCAGCTCAATTCCGCGACGCCAATGGTATCCCAGTGTTTCAGGTCGTCGCTGGCTTCCAGCAATACCTGGCCGGTGTATGTGTTGCGGCCGGGCGGCAGCGTGAAATGCAGGGCATCGATTGTTGGCGGCTCTTGCTTGCCCTCTTGCCGAAGGTCAAGCACCAAGCCGGCCAGGCGCTCCTGCGCGCGGCCGGTGCCCGATGCCGTGCCCTGGTGCCCTGGCAGGCGCACCGAGAGTACGCGGCCATCGGTCGCTGTGCTGACCTCCAGCCCCGCCAGCGGAGCATCGGCGCGTTCTGCCATCAGCGGAAAGGTGCGTACCGGCAGGGCGCGGTGGCTGGTGCCGGGAACCGCATCCGGCTGGCGCAGCGTAAACGGCTGCGGCGTGCCACGGGCATCGAACACGCGCAGGTCGTTGAGCGATGCCGAGCGCGCATTCAGGTAAGCATCGCGCGGCAACTGCAGCTGGACCACGCTTGGCTTGCCGTTGACCGACAGCGGCATCACATGGGTGTAATCCTGCGGCAAATCGCTGGCCGCGGTGGTGGCGGCAGCAGCCGCCAGGAGCAGCGCGTTCATGCAGCTTCCTTTTCAGTTTCTCCGCCACGGGCGGACGGGTAAGGGGCGAGGTAGCCAATACCGACCATCAGCGCGCCGACGCCAAGGAAGGACACGATACGCTCAACGCCACCAACATTGGACAAGTCGACCACGAACAACTTGGCCACCACGACGCCGAGCAGCACCGCACCGGCAATCCACAGCTTGCGTTGCTGCTTGCGGGTCGCGAAGCGCATCAGCAGCAGCGCGGTCACGCTCCACACCAGCGACAGCATGGCCTGCACGAACTGCGACGCAAACAGGTCCTCAAACTGGTAGGGCACGCCGACGTAATGCGAGACGGTGCGCAGCAGCGCAAGATTGAACCAGGCATAGGCGACCAGCGCGCTGCCGGCCAGCAGCTGCGGGCGGTATGGCGCGAGCCTGTCCCGCAGCAGGCGGTAAGCCGCAATGGCGAGCAGCAGGGCGAAGATGCTGGTCAGGTCAAGCGGGTTGGCCAGCGGCACGTAGGGCAGCGGCGCCATCGCACCGTCTTGCGTCAGGTTCCACACCGCCACCAGCAGCAGGGACCAGCCGCAGCCCAGGGGCAGCAGCACGTCGCGGTACCAGCCTGCCACCGGTTTTACCGGCCAGCCGTTGGCGCGCACACGGCGCATGACCCAGGCCAGGCCGCCCATCATCAGCCAGGCCGGCAGGAAGTTGGCCCAGGCCGGATCGGCGCCGGTGCCTTCCAGGGCGCGCGAAATCCAGTAGGCGCCGACCGGCCAGATCATCAGCCAGGGGCCGGTGCTGCGCAGCGTGTGCAGCAAGGCCAGCGGCGCTTGGCCAAGCCCGGAGCCGCGCATCAGCCATTCGGACAGCAACCACAATGCCGCGTAGGCAAACCATATTTCGCCGGCGGGCACGTTGATGCTGCTATACAGGCCCCCCAGCATGCCGAGCGTGGTAATGCCGAACAGCAGCCACGCCGGCAGTACTGCGGCGCGCAGGGCCGGCCAGGACAGGCGTTGCGCCAGCTTGATGAACAATGGCGTGGTGAGGACGATCACCAGGCTGTAAGCGCTGGCACGCAGTGGACTGTGCGGATCAAAGTTGCCGCTGGTGGCGATCTGGTAATGCGCCAGCAGCCAGTTGGCGATGGTTGGCACGATCACGAGCAGCCACCAGAAGCCGGAATACGCCAGCACCGCATTCGACCAGGACGGCGGATACTCCGTGCCGTAGCGCTTCAAGGTCCAGGCACTGAACACGGCGCCAGCCAGCAGCATGACGCTGCCGAGGAAAGGCGTGGCAAACAGGTCCGGCGAAACCGGTGCGACTTGCCAGTTCAAAGCCAGCAGGCCGGCCAGCACCAGGCCGGCCAGCAGCTGTGCTGCCAGTGCCAGTCCGCGTGCCATCGGCCAGGCCAGGCGGCGCCCGATCAGGGCCATCACGACGGCGGCGCCAAGTGCGCTGGCAACCAGCAAGTTCGCTTGCAGCTTGCCGCTGGTGCGCAGGATGACCTCGGTCCAGGCCCCGCCCACCAGCCAGACGGCGGAACCGGCGAGGAACAAGGCGCCCAGCAGCTGCAGGCCGCGCCTGCCTTCATCGCTGGCATGATTGCGGAAGCGCATGGCCATGATGCAGGCGCTGATTGCCAGCAGCAAGAAGCCGAGCCACAGGTTGGAATGCGTTGCCGCTTCCTGGTCCAGGCCGGAAACCGCGCCGATGAAGCTGACCCAGGCGCCCAACTGCACCAGCAGGCCGAAGCCCCATGCCAGCGGCTGGCGCTGGCGCAGGCCGATCCAGACGATGCCGGCGCCTTCCAGGGCCCAGGCAGCGGAAGTCCAGCGGCCGTCGAGCGCCATCGGGATGGCGAGCGTGCCGAAGACCACGGCCAGCGCGGTGAAAGCATCGACCAGCAGGCCGTAGGTGGCGCGGCGGCGGGCCAGCGTGATCGCCAGCACGCCGTAGAACAGGCCGAGCGCGAGGGCGGAATAGGCCATGCCGAATGCAAAGCCTTTGACCAGGCCGAATTGCAGGCTGGCCGCCAGCATCGGCGTGCCGAATACCAGCGTGCCGTCGACATAGCTTTTCAGCTTGGGCGCCTCGAGGTGGGCGTAGGCGACGGCGATGCCGACGTAGTACAGGAAGAACAGTGCAAGGAAGCCCTGCACCGACTGGTAGAACTGCGGTTCATAGCGCAGCACCCCCCAGGCGGTGCCGATGGCGAAGGTGAACGCGAAGCCAAGCAGGTTCAGTGCGCGCCAGGAGCGTTTGAGGGCGATGGCCAGGACGCCGGCGTTGAGCAGGGCGTAATAGCTGAAMAAGCCGATATGGCTGCCTTGGCCGGTGGAGGCCAGGATCGGTGCCGCAAAACCGCCGGTAATGCCGAAAATGGCGAGCCATTGGGCATTCTGCAGCACGGCCAGCAGGCAGGTGCCAAACGTCAGCAGGAACAGCATGGCGAAGGCCAGGCCGCCGGGGATCAGGTGGTAGATGCGGAAGGCGCCAAACACCACCAGCATCAGTACGGCCATGCAGGTGCCCTGCAGCGGCAGGCTGACGCCCTGGTTGCTGTTGCGGATGCGCCAGGCCCAGGCCAGAGCGGCCAAATCGGCGAGCACGATGCCGGCCAGGCGCAGTTCGATGGGAACCGTGACGCGGGCGGCGGCGTATTTCAGCAGGAAGCTGACGCCGATGAAGAGGATCAGCAGGCCGATTTTGGCGACTAGGTTGCCCTCAAACAGCCAGTTGCGGGCAGCGGTGAACCAGGCTGGCGGTTCCTTTGGCGGCAGGCTTGGCCGTGCCGCAGGGCGGGCGGGAGCGGCGCTTTCCGGCGTGGCTTCCTTCGCCGTGGCCCAGGCCTGGTCGGCAGCGTCTGCGGTCTTTGCAGCGGCTTGCTGGGGCGTCGCTGCGGTGCTTGCCGGCGCCAGTGCCGGAACGGGCTTTTCGGCCGCTGCCGGCGCTGGCGGCACCGTCTGCGGCGGCACGACGGCGCGCGCCACCAGCGGCTCGCGCTCGGCGGGCTTGGCCGGTGCCTCCGGTGCAGCGGCAGGTGCTGGCGCGCCTTGCGACTCCGTTGCGGCGGCAGCCTGCCTGCTGGCGGCAGTGCGCATTACGCTGTCGAATGTGATCTCCAGTGCAGCAAAGTCGCGCTGCAACTGGAGGGCGTGCTCGCGTGCCTGGCGCGCATCGCGGCGGGCCAGCCAAGCCCAGCGCGCTACGAGCGCCAGTACGATAAACCAAAGCAAATCCATGATTGCTCCCTACATTGTTCTAATGGCATTATTTTCCAGCGGTAACAATATTGCAAGCGCCGGTGATACCCGTATCGCCGTTTGTTCGCAGGCGTATCAGGATCTGATCCTGCCTACATCGCCGCTTCCGGGACCAGCGCCAGCAAGTCCGTCACGCCGACATCCACGCCCGCTTGGGACAGCAAAGTAGTAGCCTGGCCGCGATGGTGGGTTTGATGGTTGAAGAAATGCAGCAGCAGCAGCCCGAGCTGCCGGTGATTGGCCTCGCCATTGAAGCGGCGGTAGGTGATGACGGCATCCAGGTCGGCCTCGTCCAGGCCGGCGCTCCAATCCAGGATCAGGCGGTCGAGCCAGATGCGGCGCTCGCGCAGGGCGCCGAGGGCATCGAAAAGCGGCTGGTCCAGCGCAGCCGGCGCCGGCAGGGCTGCAACCGGCGCCAGCGCGGCGGCAAAGCGCGGGTGGCTGGCAATGCGCTTCAGCCAGATGGTGTCGGCTACGGCGATATGGTTGAGGGTCGCCAGCAACGAACCAAAGAACGCCCCGCGATCCGCCGCCAGCTCTTCCGCCGGCAGGGTCGCCGCCGCCTCATACAGCTTGTTGTTCATCCAATCGTTGTAGCGGGCCAGCAGGGTGATATGGGCGGTTCTCGACATGATCTGGGGTACAATCTCGGTCTATTTGCGGAAAATTCCGTAGCAGAACAATATCATTTAAAGGTTTTCCATGAGTCTCAAATGCGGCATCGTCGGCCTGCCTAACGTTGGCAAGTCCACCCTCTTCAATGCACTGACCAAGGCTGGCATCGCGGCCGAGAACTATCCGTTCTGCACCATCGAACCGAACGTCGGCGTGGTGGAAGTGCCTGATCCGCGCTTGAAACAGCTGGCTGAAATCGTCAAGCCGGAGCGT
The DNA here is from genome assembly GCF_001428585.1 of Duganella sp. Root198D2. Classification (NCBI taxonomy): domain Bacteria; kingdom Pseudomonadati; phylum Pseudomonadota; class Betaproteobacteria; order Burkholderiales; family Oxalobacteraceae; genus Duganella; species Duganella sp. Root198D2. Next base: position 78,965 of record NZ_LMIC01000049.1, read on the forward strand.
ATCCTGCCTGCGATCGTTGAGTTCGTCGACATCGCCGGCCTGGTGGCGGGTGCCTCCAAAGGCGAAGGCCTGGGCAACCAGTTCCTGTCCCACATCCGCGAAACCGACGCGATCGTGAACGTGGTGCGCTGCTTCGAAGACGACAACGTGATCCACGTATCGGGCCGTGTATCGCCGCTGGACGACATCGAAGTGATCCAGACCGAACTGGCGCTGGCTGACCTCGGCACCGTAGAAAAAGCCATCCACCGCGAACAGAAGAAAGCCCGCTCCGGCGACAAGGATGCCGCCAAGCTGGTGGCCCTGCTGGAGGTACTGGTACCGCACCTGAACGAAGCCAAGCCAGTGCGCGCACTGGGCCTGGACGCCGAAAAAATGGAACTGATCAAGCCGCTGTGCCTGATTACCGCCAAGCCGGCCATGTACGTGGCCAACGTCTCCGAAAGCGGTTTCACCAACAATCCGCTGCTGGACCAGCTGACCAAGTATGCCGAAGCGCAGAACGCGCCGATCGTCGCTATCTGTGCCGCCATCGAAGCGGAAATTGCCGAACTGGACGACGCCGACAAGGAAGCCTTCCTGGCCGACATGGGCATGGCCGAACCCGGCCTGGACCGCCTGATCCGCGCCGGCTTCAAGCTGCTCGGCCTGCAAACCTACTTCACCGCCGGCGTGAAGGAAGTGCGCGCCTGGACCATCCACGTGGGCGACACCGCGCCGCAGGCTGCGGGCGTGATCCACACCGACTTCGAGCGCGGCTTCATCCGCGCCCAGACCATCGCCTATGACGACTACATCACCTACAAGGGTGAAGCCGGCGCCAAGGAAGCGGGCAAGATGCGCGCTGAGGGCAAGGAATACGTGGTCAAGGATGGCGACGTGCTGAACTTCCTGTTCAACGTCTGATCCACCATCCCCTCAAGATTGCTGCCCCGTCAGGGGCGGCAATGCCTAGGCCTTAGTTCCATTGAACGAGGCGGACTGTGCGCTGTGCGGCGCCGGCTTTTCCAGTGCCATGAATACTTCCTGCTGCAGGACCTTGTCGTGCTGGTCGCAGCGCGCGCGCAGCATTGCCAATTCGCGCAGCGGCTGGCTGGCGAAGGAATCGCGCAGCACTGGCTTGTACCAGTATTCTTCCAGCGTGGTACTGCTGTAGCGCTGCGCTACCGAAGTGATCTCGGGACTGAAGTTCTCCAGGCAATCGAACGGATCGAGCGCGACGCCCAGGTGGCGCCCCATCATCTCGCGCAGCAGGCGTTGTTGCGGTTTGAACTGTTTGCTGTCGACCCAGTAGGTAAGGCCGATCAGGCTGGCAAGCAGAATGGCCGGCAACATGGCAACTGCAATTGCGGCCGGCTTGTCTTCCACCGCAGCCAGCGCGGCCAGGTTGGCTGCGCAGAATACGCCGAGCCAGACACGCGCGTAGCCGTACAGTATGGAGCGCTTGCTCAGACGGTTCAGTTCGAATGCGCGCTTGTCCTTGCTGTTGATGAAATAGCTGGTCATCGGGAAAAGCGGCAAATACCATAGGTGCCCGAATATCGTCTGCTTGCTTACTGTCCCCACTTTCTGCGTCGCGCCGTATGGGCGTTTTCCCCAGATCAAAAGCATTACCTTCCCCCGTGTGTCTAGTTGTAATAAAAGCAGCGGAGTATAACTGAAACACAACGCGTATTTGTTCTGGGGAATAAGGGTGAGCCCTTATGGCGCTGCTATTGCCGGGATTCATGCTCGCGGATTGCCTTGGTGAAGCTGTCCATGAGCGGATTGGGCACTGCCAGCGACAGCTGGTAGTGCTCGATCTTGAATCCCTTCCCGGTGTTGACCAGCACTCCGCTGGCCTGGCATGTGCCCATCTGCGTGTTGAGCTGTTCGTCGAACCACACATATTTCTTATCGGGCGAGAAGTAGACATTGCGCTTTTGCGCGGTGAAGGTCCACGCCTTCTTGCGGTCCCAGAAGCGCTTGGCCCAGGCTTTGAATTCCTTGTAGCTCCATACTTCGCTTTTGTCGGTGCCGATGAACACGGCGTCCGGCGTGAACTTGTCCCAGTAGTCAGGGCGGGTGTTGGCAGCGTCGTCGTGCCAGCTGTCGACGAAGGCGTTGACCTGCTGGCGGAATTCGGCATCGGCTGGGGCAGCGCTTGCGCCAAGCATGATGAGCAGGGCCGCTATGGCGAATGCGAGTTTTTTCACAAGGCGCTCCAGGAAAGGAAAACCGGCAGCTTACATCATGTGGGTGATTGATCTGGACATGCCTGCGTGGCACCATGTTCGCCATGCGCAACTATCTTGTCTTCCTGTGGCTCCTTGCCGCTGCGGCCCATGCGTCCCCGCCCGGGAACGCCTATGCCACTATCGACTGGCCAAACAAGCTGAACCCGCATTTTGTCCCCCTTGGAGCAGGGCGCTTCCTGGTTTCGACGCGCAGCGGAAAACTCGTTTGGGACGCCGAAATGAACAGTTTTGGCGAGCCGGCGGGTTGGCCCCTGCACACGGCTATCGGCGGCGACTGGACCCCGCTGGGCGACGGAGTCCTGGTGGAGGGCCGCGCGCACGACGATGACGGCAATCCGGTCAGGAGCCTGGTCTGGTGGAACAAGAAGGCCGCAACGTTTTCGCCGCCGCTAGTACTGCCGTCGGCGAGCTACCCGTCGGCGCTGGTGCCGCTGGACGGCGACACGGTTTTGGCTTGCATGGGCAGCCCGTCGCACGGCACGCGGGCGGTGCTGGTGTCGCTGCGGCAGGGTATTCCCACCATCATTAACGAACCTGCACCGGCGCTGCGCCAACTGCTGGCAGCGAAAGGCGTCACGGGACCCGTCGATGGCATCGGCCAGTCAGATGCCGGCAGCGCGCCGGTACGCTTTGAGATTGCCTTTTGCGGCTGGCAGATGCGCAATCCACCGCAGGGGCTGGCCAATGGCAAGCAAGCGGTCAAACCCCAGTACTTGCCGGATGGCCGTATTGTCATCGCTGCGGGCGAACCGGCGATCGACACCCCGTATATCTGGGATCCACAGCGCGAGCAATGGGAGGCCTTTACCAGCAAGCCCCCCGTCAGTGCACGGCTGGTCAGCGGTTTCGCCGCGGACGACGAGGTGGTGGCGCTTGGAGGCTCCAGCAACAAATATGCCGATTTCCTGGACCCCGCCACCCTGCGCTGGACCCGCTCCCAGGACGTAGCGGCTATAGATAGCCCGGATCCCGCCCTCGCACCTCTCGGCAAAGGGCGTGTGCTGGCTTTCCTGCGCGAGCATGGCCGCGTGGTGTTGCTGCAGCAGCTACACCGTGCGAAAGCGGGCGAATTCCTGTACTCGCATGGCGCGGGCGCCGATGTCCTGGCGCCAGGTGGCAGGCTGTATCTGCTGGATGGGGGGGATCCGGGGCAACCGATCAATCGTCCGGAAGCGGTCGGGGGCGAAGCGGATGGTACGCCGCAAGCCATTGCGCCGCTGCCGCTGCCCCTTGGCAGCTTGTCGGCCGTCGCGCTGCCCGACGGCAGCCTGCTGGCGTTCGGCGGCCGGCGCACGTACCGCGAGGCGATGCCGGCGCCAGCCTTCCGTTACGACGCAAGGCAAGACCGTTGGGAGCCGGCGCCGGGACTGGAAGTGGGCTATGCCGCGGGCCAGTTGGAAAGCACGGAGGGTGGCGCCCTGATATCGGAATGGCCGCGCGGCGATTTCCTGCTCGACCGGCACGGCACGCTGGCAGTGCTGGACGGCGCTGATCTGCTGCGCTGGCGTCCCGGCGCGGTAGCGCGGCGCATACCGCTGCCACGGCCGCATACTGCTGCGACGCTGCTGGAAACGACGGATGGCCGCCTGCTGGTCGTGGGCGGTACGACCGGGACCGGCGCCCCGAACCCGGTGAGTGATCTGTTCAGCCCTCGCAGCGGCCGCTGGCAGCGGGGACCGAAGCCACATGTGGCGGGCGGACGCGCCGTGCGCATGGCCGACGGCAGCATTTTCAAGGTGACGCTGGCCGACGCTCGCGTGCGCGCCGAGGTGGCAGGGGCAGCGCTGGCGCGTTGGAAGCTCCTGCCGCCGCCGCCGCTGCAGTCCTTTTCGCTGTTGCAGCTGGTGGCTGTAGGACGGGACGTTGTCCTGCTGCCGAACAACCGGTCGCAACTGGCTTTGGTCTGGAGCAGGCAGCGTGGCTGGCGCACCTGGCGCATCGCTACGGAATTCGCGCCAACGGCACTGGTTCCTGCCGGCGGCCGCCGCGCCGTGGCACGGGATTGGAACCGCTACGCACTGGTGGAGCTACCGCGATGATCCGGGAATTGTTTGCAGGACTGGCCTGCCTCATGCTGTTGGGTGGGCGATGCACAGCGTATGCGCAGCCGCTGGCGGCGCGCGAAGTGGCGGAGATCAAGCGGGAAGCCTGGCGCAAGAAGCGTGAAGAAGACGCCCCTGGCGGCGCCTGGCAATCGCTGGACCGCGACAAGCTGGTGCGCCTGATGCGCATGCCCGAGTTTGTCGGCATGGAGCATGAGCCCAAGGCATTGCTGGTCGACCTGGCGGGCGAATGGGACTTGATGCGCTTCGACAAGCCGTCGGATGTCCAGGCCAGGTGGGCTGCCTGGTATCCGGATCGCGGGTTCGACAAGGTGGTCGGGGACCAACGTGCCAACCTTAATCGCGCCGGCTCCTTCCATTCCGAACCGCAGTACAGTCCCGAGTCCGGCGCTGCGATCGCTTTGCAGCATTGCCTGGCTACACCGGCCTGGCACGTGCGTCACAAAGATCCGATGCTCTGGGCGGTCGAGCAGGGCGCGGGGTGGGAGGAACCGAACGTCTTCGATTTCGGGCAATGCGTGCTGCAGCAGGTGGACGACGTGAGCGTGAGCTATCCGGGCCGGCCCGCTACAGCGCGCGGCAAGCAGTCCGCAGCCATCCTCGAACAGAAGCTCAGTGCCTTCCTGATGTCGGGTCAATGCACCGTGGGCGGGCCGGATGCGTGCTTGTCCCTGCTGCACGCGCTGCACTCGCTGAACCGGCAAGCGCCGCAACTGCCCGGTATCCTGCAGCGCCTGGCGGGACCCGGCGAGCGCTTCGCCCTGCCCGCCGCGCTGGCAGAGCGCCCGGGCAACGCCACGCCGGACGAATTGTCCCAACTGCGTGCACTGCGCGAGCGCGCCATGCTGCGGGCGATCTATTTGTCGGTCAAGCTGCCCAATACGGTGCAGCAGCCGGACGCCTGGCCGGACGGGGAACTCGAACGTGAACTGGCCATTCTGGTGGAACTGACCGTGTTCCAGCGCCAGGGGGCGTGGGTCAACGCCCGTCAGGACGGCCTGGAGCTTGACCGACTCCAGGAGCGCAACCCATGGGCGCGAATTGCTCCGGGTGGCGTGCTGCCGGAGCGGCTGGCTCAGGCTCTGGAGGCGCTGGGAGCGCAGGCGGCTGCGGCGCCAGGCTGCAGGCTGGCCGAGTTGCAGGTCAGTGAACTGCCGTGGCAGTATTGGCTGGGTTTTGCATTGGCCAGGCTGCAGATGGGGCAAGACGAATGCCGGATCCTGGCCAGCAGCGTGCCGGTCGCGCGCCGGTACCAGGAGGCTGCAGAGGGCAATCCGGCGGCGTTGCGCGAAATCGCACGGTTGCGGCCTTTCCTGCAGCGCCAAGGGGCGGGGCGCGATGCAGTGCTGGCAGCCTTGGTCCAGGCCTGTGCACAGCCTCACGTGGCTCGGCAGGATCCTTGGCGCATATGCCGTGCTACCGCCCTGTATAATCGCCGGATTGAACAAGGCAACCAATAACAACCAACACTATGGCTTCACCTAACGATAACGCCAGCATGGCACTGTTCTGCGACTTCGAAAACGTCGCACTGGGCGTCCGCGACGCCAATTACGAGAAATTCGACATCAAGCCTATCCTGGAGCGCCTGCTGCTGAAGGGCAGCATCGTGGTCAAGAAGGCTTATTGCGACTGGGACCGCTACAAGGCTTTCAAGGGCCCGATGCATGAGGCCAATTTCGAGCTGATCGAAATTCCGCACGTGCGCCTGTCCGGCAAGAACTCGGCCGACATCCGCATGGTGGTCGATGCGCTGGACCTGTGCTACACCAAGGCCCACGTCAATACCTTCGTCATCATTTCGGGCGACTCCGATTTCTCGCCGCTGGTATCCAAGCTGCGCGAGAACGCCAAGCGCGTGATCGGCGTCGGCGTCAAGGATTCCACTTCCGACCTGCTGGTGGCCAACTGCGACGAATTCATCTTCTACGACGACCTGGTGCGCGAATCGCGCCGCCAGCGCCAGGCAACGCGCAATGACCGCGAGCAGCAGCCAAAGCGCTCTGCAGAAGAAGAGAAGCGCCGCCGCGAAGAGATGGAAAAGCGCCGCAACCAGTGCGTGGAAATCGCTTACACCACCTTCGATGCGCTGGCAGCCGAACGCGGGGAAGGCAAGATCTGGGCTTCCGTGCTGAAGGAGGCGATCAAGCGCCGCAAGCCGGACTTCAGCGAGTCGTACTATGGTTTCCGTACTTTCGGCAACCTGCTGGAAGAAATGAAGGCGCGCGGCCTGCTGGAATTCGGCCGCGACGAAAAGTCGGGCGCGTACGTGTACCGTAGCAGCCAGCCGGTTGTGCTGCCTGTTGTGGATGCGCCGGTCGAACAGGACTCCGGTGTCGTTATGGATGCCGAGGCGCAGGAAGGTGCCGAGGAATCCACCGCTCCTGGCGAGGCCGGCGAAGCACGCCGCGAACGCGAAGGCCGCGATAGCCGCCGCAACCGCGGCAACCGTGGTGGCCGTGGCCGCCGTGGCGAGGGCGATGCCGCTCCTGCCGCTGCAGTTGACGTGGCGGCAGATGCAGAAGTCGCTGCCGTGGCGGTGGTGGAAGAAGCTGTGCCAATCGTGGAAGCGCCAGCCGAAACACCTGCCGAAGCGGCACCGGCCAAGCGTACCCGTGCTGCAGCCAAAAAGCCGGCTGCCAGGAAAACCAGCTCGCGCGGCAGCAAGGTAGCGCAGGTCGCGGCCGAAGCGGCGGAAGCGGTGCAGCAGGCGGAAGCCGTGCTGGCGGCGGCTGCGGAAACTGCGGTAGTGGCTGAAGCGGCGGCAGTGGATGCGCCGGACGAAGCCAAGGCTGCAGCGCCAAAGCGGGCCAGGAAGCCGGGCATGCACAAGCAGCCCGCGCGCAGCAAGCTGCCGAAGAAGCCGAAAACGGAAGCTTAACGCCATACAACGCCGCGCGCCGCGCGGCGTTTCTTTTTCTGCCATACTCACGGGCACTATGCCCTTCATCTCTGAACTCTCCCTTTACCCGATCAAGTCCTGCGCCGGCTTGTCGCTGAAGCACGCGACCCTGACCCGCGCCGGCCTGATGACCGAGCAAGTCTACGACCGCGAGTGGATGCTGGTCGACGCCAACGGTGTGGCGCTGACCCAGCGCGAGCATCCGCGCATGGCGCTGATCGTGCCGCGCCTGAAGGCGGAAACCATGGAGCTGCGCGCCCCCGGCATGCTGCAGCTGGAAATTCCGCTTGGCTTGCCCGATCCTGAGACCGCGCCGGCCTTGCAGGTGCAGGTCTGGGAAGACAATGTGCTGGCCTATGATTGCGATGAAACCACCGCCACCTGGTTCAGCAAGTTCCTCGGCATCGAATGCCGCCTGGCGCGCTTCCATGCCAACGCCAGGCGCCTGACCAGCGGCAAGTGGACCAATGGCGAGCAGCACCCGACCCTGTTCTCGGACGGCTACCCGCTCCTGGTCATCGGCAGCGGCTCGCTGCAAGACCTCAACGACAAGCTGCAGCAGCAGGGCCGCCAGCCCTTGCCAATGAACCGCTTCCGCCCCAACCTGGTGGTGGGCGACCTGGATGCCTTTGAAGAGGACTACACGGAAGAATTCCGCATCGGCGGGGCTGCCCTGAAACCGGTCAAACCCTGCGCCCGTTGCCCGATGCCGTCGGTCGACCAGTCCAGCGGCGAATTCGGACCCGATCCGCTGGATATCCTGCAAGGCTACCGCGCCAAGCCGGAAGTCGACGGCGGCATCTGCTTCGGGATGAATGCAATCGTAATAACAGGTGATGGTATAAAACTATCGGTTGGCGACCCAATCGAGGTTACACTGTCGTTTTAGTAGTGAATATCGGCAGGGCGATGGAGATCACGCAGAAAATCACGGGCAAGCAGCCCACCCAGGCGGAACTGGCAGCGGAAAACCAGTCCCTGCGCGCCCGCCTTGCGTACCTGATCGAGCAGGCCGAACGCAATCATTCGATCATGACGCGCCACCAGGCGTTCGACCTGGAGATTGTTGGCGCGGCCAGCTTCCCCGAGCTGATTGGCACCATTTTCCGCACCCTGCCGGTGATTTCCGACCTGGATGCGGTGACCCTGGCCCTGGTTGACGTGGGTGACGATATCCGCACGGTAATGGAAAAACTGGGTGTCGATTTCGCCGATTTTCCCAACCTGCTGTTCGTGCCGGACGTTGAAAGCCTGGCCTTCGACCTCGATCCCGGCCTGGCGCCCAAGCCCTACCTTGGCATGTTCGACGCCCAAAAGCACGGCCGCCAGTTCGCGCTGCCGGGCATGCGCCTGCAAAGCGTGGGCATGGTGCCGCTGCTGCGCAACAAGCGGCTGATCGGCTCGCTGAACCTGGGCAGCCTGGATCCGACGCGCTTCTCGCCCAGCCTGGGCACCGATTTCGTCGAGCACATGGCGTCCATCATCGCCATCTGCCTGGAGAACGTGATCTCCAATGAAATGCTGAAGTACATGGGCCTGACCGATGCACTGACCGGGGTGTTCAACCGCCGCTACGTCGATCGCAGGCTGCTGGAAGAAATTGCGCGTGCGCGCCGGCAGTCGTATCCGGTGTCGTTCATGTATATCGACATCGACCATTTCAAGCGCGTCAACGACACGGTCGGCCACGGTGGCGGCGATGAAGTGCTGCGCGAGGTGGCCAACCGCATCAAGGCGGAACTGCGGCTGTCGGATGCGCTGGCGCGCTTTGGCGGCGAGGAGTTTGTGGTGCTGCTGATCGATGCCGACCTGGAGAGTGCGACCTACGTGGGCGAGCGGATCCGGGCCGGTATTGCGGCCAGCATGATTGAGCTGTCGCACGGGGTGAAGGTGTCGATCACGGCCTCGGTGGGCGTGTCCAGCCTGGCGCAGGTGCCGGACGGCTCTACGCCGGAAGAGCAGGCGACGCAATTGATTGAGCAGGCCGACGAAGCGCTGTACCAGGCCAAGGAAGGTGGGCGCAATCGGGTGATCCGGTACGCTGCATGACGGCGGGTGACCGGTTCTAGGCCAGCAAATCGCTTTCGGCGCGCGCTACCTCTTCTGCCGTGCCGCGCAAGACCACCACGTCACCCGCCTCCAGCGTAGTGCCCGCGTCCGCTTCCAGCCGCACCTTGCCGCGGCGGATGGCGGAGATTTCGGCCCCGGTTTCATCCAGCCCCAGGTCCTTCACGCACTTGCCGATGCACGACGCCTGCTCGCCCAGCGACACCGAATGCAGGCGCACCATTTCCAACTCTTCGCCGCTGTCGCTGGCGCCGTGGAAGTAGCCGCGCAGCGAGGCATAACGCTCTTCGCGAGCCCGCTGCACGCGGTGCACAACCCGGCGCAACGGCACGCCCAGCATCACCAGCGCATGGGAGGCCAGCATCAGCGAGCCTTCCATCAGTTCCGGCACCACTTCGGCGGCGCCGGCTTCCTTCAACCGGTCCAGGTCCGTATCGTCGTGCGAGCGTACGATCACCGGCAATTCCGGCGCCAGTTCATGCACCAGGTGCAGTACCCGCAGCGCGGAAGGGGTGGAGGCGTAAGTGATCACTACCGCCGAAGCGCGCTTGATGCCGGCTGCCACCAGCGACTCGCGCCGCGCCGCATCGCCGTACGACACATTGGCGCCGGCCGCCTGTGCCTCCTGCACCCGGATCGGGTCCAGGTCCAGCGCCTGGTAAGGAATCTTTTCTTCGGTCAGCAGCGTAGCCAGCGACTGGCCCGAACGGCCAAAGCCCGCCACGATCACATGCTTTTGTGCCGACATCGTGCGCGCCGCAATATTGGTCAGGTTCAGCGACTGCATCATCCACTCGTTGGCGGAGAACTTCATGACGATCCTGTCCGACTGCGCGATCAGGAACGGCGCCAGCAGCATCGACAGCACCATCGAGGCCAGCACCACCTGCACGACGAAGGGATCGACCAGTTTCATGCCGCCCACCACATTCAGCAGTACGAAGCCGAATTCGCCCGCCTGCGCCAGCGCCAGGCCGGTGCGCATGGCAGTCGAGGTGGAGGCGCCGAACAGGCGCGCCAGCCCGGCGATCAGGGCAAACTTGAGCAGTACAGGCCCGGTGAGCAGTACCAGCACCAGCCACCAGTTTTCCAGCACCACGCGCGCATTGAGCAGCATGCCGACGGTGATGAAGAACAGGCCAAGCAGCACGTCGCGGAAAGGCTTGATGTCCTCTTCCACCTGGTGCTTGTATTCGGTCTCGGAAATCAGCATGCCGGCCACGAATGCGCCCAGCGCCATCGACAGGCCGGCCTGCTCGGTGATCCAGGCCGCGCCCAGCGTCACCAACAGCAGGTTGAGCATGAACAGCTCCTGCGAGCGGCGCAGCACGACGATGGTGAACCACTTGCGCATCACCTTCTGGCCAACGAACAGCAGCAGGAGCAGCACCACCGCCGCCTTCAGGCCGGCCAGGCCCAGCGTCTTCGGCAAGTCGGCCGGATTTTGCGCCAGGGCCGGGATCAGGATCAGCAGCGGCACCACCGCCAGGTCCTGGAACAGCAGGATGCCGATGATCTTGCGCCCGTGCTCACTCTCCAGCTCGAGCCGCTCCGTGAGCAATTTGACGACGATGGCAGTGGAGGACATGGCCAGCGCGCCGCCCAAGGCAAAGGAAGCCTGCCAGCCGAGCTGGATCGAGGGCGGCAGCAGGAAATGGATGAGCCAGCCGAACAGCATGGTGGCGGCTATGGTGAGTCCCACCTGAGCCATGCCGAGACCGAATACGATCGAGCGCATGGCCATCAGCTTGGGCAGGGAGAATTCCAGCCCGATCGAAAACATCAGGAACACCACCCCGAATTCACCCAGCAATTCAGTGGCATGGCTTTGCTCGGCCAGCCCCATGGCATGGGGGCCCAGCAGGATGCCGACAGCCAGGTAACCCAGCATTGGCGGCAGGTGCATCATGCGGAAGGCAACGACGCCGAGGACGGCGCTGCCGAGGAGGAGGAGGGTCAGTTCAAGGGGGGAGAACATCCGTTGTTTGTTTTGTCTGGCAAGTTTTTTGCTTATCTAATTCGGCTATACTTCGGGCATGAGTTTAACCCATGAAAAAACAATGCTGAAATCTTTTGATGCCAAGACCGCAACACGCGCGCTGGAACTGGCGCGCGAGGCCCTGCAGATCGAAACGGACGCCCTGGCAGCGCTGAATGCGCGCCTGGCTACCGACGAGACCGTGGGCCAGGCTGTGTCCTTGTTGCTGCAATGCAAGGGCCGCGTCGTGGTGTCGGGCATCGGCAAGTCCGGCCATATCGGCCGCAAGATTGCAGCAACGCTGGCGTCCACCGGCACCCCGGCCCTGTTCGTGCATCCGGCCGAAGCCGCGCACGGCGACCTGGGCATGGTGACGCCGGAAGACGTGGTAATTGCCATTTCCTATTCCGGCGAAGCGGCTGAGCTGATGGCCATCCTGCCCGTGGTCAAGCGCATGGGCGGCCACGTGATTGCCATGACCGGCAAGCCCCAGTCGAGCCTGGCCAAGCTGGCCGACGTGCACCTGGACGTGTCAGTGGCCAAGGAAGCCTGCCCGATGAACCTGGCGCCGACCGCCTCCACCACCGTCACGCTGGCGCTGGGCGATGCGATTGCCGTGGCCCTGCTCGACCTGCGCGGCTTCAAGGAAGAAGATTTCGCCCGCTCCCACCCTGGTGGCGCATTGGGACGCCGCCTGCTGACGCATGTGCGCGACGTGATGCGCAAGGACGGCGCCATCCCGGCCGTGGGCATGGAGACGCGCCTGCCGGACGCGCTGCTGGAAATCACCCAGAAGGGCATGGGCATGACCGCCATCGTCGATGCCGGCAACAAGCCGGTCGGCGTATTCACCGACGGCGACCTGCGCCGCATGATCGAGAAGGTGCAGGACTTCACCAAGGTCGTGATCAAGGACGTGATGCACCTGAACCCGCGCAGCATCGGCCCCGACCAGCTGGCAGTGGATGCGGTGGCGGTGATGGAAGAATTCCGCATCAACCAGATGCTGGTGGTGGATCACGACGGCACGCTGGTTGGCGCGCTGCATATCCACGACCTGACCCGCGCCAAGGTGATCTGATGGCGTTCAAACGCGAAGACCTCGTGGCCCGCGCAGCCAAGGTGCGCCTCTTCATCTTCGACGTGGACGGCGTGCTGACCGATGGCAGCCTGACCTACGGCGCCGACGGTGAAATGGTCAAAACCTTCAACGTGCACGACGGCCTGGGCATCAAGCTGCTGCAGGAAGCCGGCATCAAGACCGCAATCATCAGCGCGCGGCGCACGCCGATCGTGCTGGCGCGCGCCAAGGACCTGGGCATCGATTACGTGCACCAGGGCGGCCACGACAAACTGACACCGTTCAAGGCCCTGTTGGCCGAACTGGCCCTGGCCGAAGAACAGGTCGCCTTCATCGGCGACGACGTGGTCGACTTGCCGCTGTTGAGCCGCGTAGGCTTCGCAGTCAGCGTGCCGAATGGCCGCCAGGAAGCGCAGCAGCGGTCCCACTACATCACTGAAGCTGCGGGTGGCCGCGGCGCGGTGCGCGAGGCCTGCGAATTCGTGCTGCGTGCAACGGGCAGCTATGACCGCGTGATGGCGCAGTTCCTGGTGTAAGGGAGCCGGCAATGCGTAACCAGAGGATCGCCCACCGCTTCCGCCTTTCGCTCGGCATGATTTTCGTGCTGCTGGCGGCGCTCGGCAGCTTCTACCTGCTCGAGTTGCTGAACCGTGCGGACGAACAGATGCAGGCCGATAAACGTTTGAACGAGCCGGACTACATCATCCATAACTTCTCTTTCGTGCGCATGTCGAAAGATGGCAAGCCGAGCTATATCATCGCCGGCGACAAGCTGACGCATCGCCCGATCGACGATTCGTCCGAGGTCGACAACCCGCGTGTGCGCAGCCTGGCCGGCGGGAAGCCGCCAATGGAGATCGTGGCAAAAACGGCGCGCGTGGAAGACGCCAACAGCCGCGTCACCCTGAACGGCAACGTCACCATCGACCGCGCCGCCGCGCCGGACGCGCAACTGCTGCACCTGGAATCGGACAAGCTGGTGATCTTCCCGGACGAAGACCGCATGGAAACCGACCAGCCGGTGAAGCTGCGCCTGGGGAATACCACCGCCTCGGCCAACAGCATGCGCGCCAACAATGCGACGCGCGAAATGCATCTGGCCGGCAATGGCACGCTGCAGCTTCCCCCCAGGGCTGCAGACCAATAACTGAGGAATGACTATGAAACGACTACTCTTGTCGGCAGCATTGCTGCTGGGAGTCGCGGCTCCGGCGCTGGCCGAGAAAGCCGACTCTTACAAGCCGACCAATATCAGCTATGGCTCGATGGATATCGACGACGTCAAGCAGGTCACCATCCTGCTGGGCGGCGTCAAGCTGACGCGCGGCACGCTGACCATGACGGCGGAGCGCGCCTACGTCAAGCAGACGCCGGAAGGCTACCAGCAGGTGACCCTGTTCGGCGACGGCAAGAAAGCCACCTTCCGCCAGAAGCGCGACGGTGCCGGCGACCAGTGGGTGGAAGGCGATGCCGACCGTATCGAATACGAAGAACAGGTTGAGCTGGTGAAGATGTTCAACAAGGCCACCATCCGCCGCCTGGAAGGCGGCAAGCAGAACGATGAAGTGCAGGGCGAGTTCATCTCCTACGACAGCCGCAAGGAGTTCTTCAGCGTGCGCAATACCGCGAGCGGCGAGAGCAAGCCGGGCGGCGGCCGCGGCACCATGGTGATCCAGCCGACCCGCACCGAACCGCCGGCAACGCCGCCAGCGGCTCAGCCAACCACCCCGCCAGCGGAGAAGAAGTAAGCATGCAAGCAAATACCTGCGCCAGCACGCTGGTCGTGCGCGGCCTCCAGAAAACCTATGGCAAGCGCCAGGTGGTGCACGACGTTTCGCTGCAAGTCGATTGCGGCGAAGTGGTGGGGCTGCTCGGCCCTAATGGCGCCGGCAAGACCACGTCGTTCTACATGATCGTGGGCCTGGTGGCCTCCGATGCCGGCACCATCGATATCGGCGGCACCGACGTATCGAGCCTGCCGATCCACAAACGCGCCACGCTGGGCCTGTCCTACCTGCCGCAGGAAGCTTCGGTTTTCCGCAAGATGACGGTGGAGGAAAATATCCGTGCCGTACTGGAAATCCAGAAGGTCGACGGCAAGCCGCTGCCCAAGGCCGAGATCAACCAGCGCCTGGAAGCGCTGCTGGCTGACTTGCAGATCGAGAAGCTGCGCGAAAACCCGGCCTTGTCCCTGTCCGGTGGCGAGCGCCGCCGCGTGGAAATTGCCCGCGCCCTGGCGACCAACCCGCGCTTCGTGCTGCTGGACGAGCCGTTTGCCGGCGTCGACCCGATCGCCGTGATCGAAATCCAACGTATTGTGCGTTTCCTGAAGGAGCGCAATATCGGCGTCCTGATCACAGACCATAATGTGCGGGAGACCCTCGGCATTTGCGACCGCGCCTACATCATCAACCAAGGCGCCGTGCTGGCTTCGGGCCGCCCGGACGACATCATTGCCAACGAATCCGTACGCCGTGTCTACCTCGGCGAACACTTCCGCATGTAAGCGAGGCCATGAAACAAACACTGCAACTGCGAACCTCGCAACACCTGGCGCTGACGCCGCAGCTGCAACAATCCATCCGCCTGCTGCAGCTGTCCACGCTGGAGCTGCACCAGGAGTTGGAACAGCTGCTTGGCGACAATCCCATGCTGGAGCGCCTCGACGATCCGCTCGACCACTCGGTACGCCTGCTGGCCGATGGCGCCATCAGCCAGGGCAACGGCAATGGCACCGAAGCGCCCGCCGCGCCCGCCCCTGAAGGCGGGCAAGGCGAGGGCGGCGACGCCCCGGCTGCCGCTGCCGACGGCGAAGGTTATGAAGGCGGCGACAGCGAAAATGCCGGCAACGGCAGCGACGACGGCGACTGGAGCTCCAGCTCCGGCAGCAAATCCGCCGACGACGAAGACAGCCGCCCGCAGCTGGAAGCTTCCGGCTGCACCCTGCGTGAACACCTGCTGGAGCAGATGCGCGTCACCGTGCAGGAGCCGCGCGACCGCGCGCTGATGGAACTGATCATCGACGCGCTGGACGACAACGGCTACCTGGAAGAAGCGCTGGAAGAAATCCACGAGCGCCTGCCGCCCGAACTGGAAATCGAGCTGGACGACCTGCGCTGCAGCCTGGTGCTGCTGCAAAGTTTCGACCCCGCCGGCGTCGCGGCACGCAATGCCTCCGAATGCCTGGCGCTGCAGATCAAGCGCATGCCCGGCGTGCCGCTGGTGACGCGCCGCATGGCGCTGACCATCGTCGAGAAGCACCTGACCTGGTTCGCCCAGCGCGAGTTCACCAAGCTGAAGAAAGCCCTCGACTGCGACGACGAAGACTTGCGTGAAGCACAGTGCGTGATCCGCCAGTGCAACCCGCATCCGGGTGCCGAATTCGCGTCTGGCGAGTCCGACTACGTGGTGCCGGACGTGATCGTGAAGAAGGGCCGCAGCGGCTGGCTGGTCACACTGAATAACGACGTGGTGCCGCGCCTGCGCGTGAACGCGCTGTACGCCAACCTGCTCAAGCAAGGCAAGAGCGAATCGCAGATGAATGGCCAGCTGCAGGAAGCCAAGTGGCTGATCAAGAATATGCGCCAGCGTTTCGACACGATCCTGCGCGTTGCGGAAGCGATAGTAGAAAGACAAAAGAACTTTTTCAGTCATGGCGCAGTGGCCATGAGACCCCTTGTGTTGCGTGAAATTGCTGATACACTGGGACTACACGAGAGCACTATTTCTCGCGTAACAACTCAAAAATATATGCTCACCCCACATGGCATGTTTGAGTTGAAATATTTCTTTGGTAGCCACGTCGCGACCGAAGCTGGGGGTGAAGCTTCTTCGACAGCGATACGGGCACTGATCGTGCAATTGACAGGAGCAGAAGACCCGAAAAATCCTTTATCCGACAGTAAGATTGCGGACATGCTGGGAGAACAAGGCATGGTGATTGCGCGACGGACTGTTGCCAAATATCGAGAAGCGTTGAAAATCCCTCCGGTAAGCCTCCGCAAATCTTTGTAGTGCAGTGCATGGGTTCCTCTGTGCGTTTCGGCGTGCACGAACTCGAGAGCGACATCATCTTTAGGAGTGTGTATGAATCTCACCATCAGTGGACATCATGTCGAAGTGACCCCAGCCATCCGCGAGTACGTGCAGAACAAGCTGGAACGCGTCAAGCGCCATTTCGATCAAGTAATTGATATTGCTGTCATCCTGACTGTAGATAACCTCACCGAGAAAGAGAAGCGCCAGAAAGCGGAAATCAACCTGCGCATGTCTGGCAAAACCGTGTACGTCGAAAGCCTGTCGCAAGACCTCTACGCCGCCATCGACACCCTGATTGATAAACTGGATCGCCAGGTCATGAAATACAAAGACCGCGTGCAGAACCACAATCATGCGGCCATCAAGCATTTCCCGGATACGTACGAAGCACCACCCACCGCCGTGTAAAGGAGCGGCCGTGTAGCACACCAAAGGGCGCAATTGGCGCCCTTTTTTGCGGCCAGTGTGCGTTAAAATATTTGCATGAGCGAACACGTCCACACCCATCTCTCCAACGGTACCGGCTTTATCACGCTGGACCGCCCGAAGGCCCTCAATTCACTCTCCCTCGACATGGTGCGCGCGATGACGCAGGCGCTGCTTGCGTGGCGCGACGATGCGTCCGTGGCGGCAGTCGTGTTGCGCAGCAGCAGCGAGCGCGCGCTGTGCGCGGGCGGCGACATCCGCTTCTTCCACGACGTCGGCCGCGCCAACACGCAAGGCGACAGCGCACTGCTGGAAGACTTCTTCACCGAAGAATATGCGCTAAACCATTTAATCCATTTCTATCCCAAGCCATATGTGGCGCTGATGGACGGTGTGGTGATGGGCGGCGGCATGGGCATCGCACAGGGCGGGCCTGACTGCGGCGTGCGCATCGTCACCGGCCGCACCAAGATGGCGATGCCGGAAGTGAATATCGGCCTGTTCCCGGATGTAGGCGGCAGCCATTTCCTGTCGCATGCGCCGGGGCAGCTTGGCATGTGGCTGGGCCTCACCGGCCTGACGGTCGGCGCTGCCGATGCGCTGTACCTCGACCTGGCTGATTACTTCGTGCCGGAGACGGAACTGGCCGGTCTGGCCGCGCTGCTCGAATCCACGCCCGGCAAATCGCTGCGCGACGCGATTGCCGTTTATGCCGGCCCGCATAACGCCTTCGCCGGCGACAGCGAGCTGGAAGAGCAGCGCGCTTTGATCGACAAGCATTTCTCGGCAGGCTCGGTGCCGGCCATCATGCAATCGCTGCGCGGCGACAGTACGCCATTCGCGCAGAAATCGCTGAAGGCAATGGAGCTGCGCTCGCCGCTGATGATGAGCGTGACCCACGAACTGCTGAAGCGCGGTGCAGCGCTAGGGGTGCCAGACTGCTTGCGCATGGAACGCAATCTGGTGCGCCGCAACTTCGAGCATGGCGAAATTTTCGAAGGCGTGCGGGCGCTGGTGATCGACAAGGACAACCAGCCGAAGTGGAATCCCGCGACCCTGGCCGAAGTTACGCCCGCAATGGTGGAGCGCTTCTTCGAGCCATGCTGGCCGGCCTGGGCGCACCCCCTGCGGCATCTCGCATGAGGGAGTTGGACCGGATCGACCGCAGCATCCTCAATATCCTGCAAGAGGATGCCAGTACGCCGCTGCGAGAGATCGCCGAGCGCGTGCATTCATCGGTCGCAACCTGCCAGCGCCGCATCGAAAGGCTGCGTAGCGACGGCGTGCTGGTGAAGGCCGTCGCGCTGGTCGACCGCGCATTGGCCGGGCGGCCGCTGACGGTGTTCGTGTCGGTCGAACTGGAGAAGCAGAATACCGACATCCTCAAGCAGTTCGAGCATCGCATGCGCTCCGAGCCCGAGGTGATGTCCTGCTACGAGGTGGCGGGCGAATTCGACTTCCACCTGATCGTCACGGTGGAATCGATGGAGGAATACAGCGCCTTCACGCGCCGCGTCTTCACCTCCCACCACAATGTCATCAACGTGAAGAGCCTGTTCGCCATGAACTGCTCGAAGTTCGAGACCAAGCTGACGCTTTGATTTTTGGGGCAGGGCCGGCTTAAGTCATGGAAGTTCAAATGGGAAACCATCTTGAGTTAATGAGGGATAGGGCGAGCACGTTTCCAGCAGTAGGGGACATGTCGGCAATTCGCACTGCGCGGATTTGGCATTGCAGGTATCGCAGCCTGACGCCGATTTCCGGCATGATCAATGTTGAAGAGCTTGTGATTGGCACTTGGCCGGATTCACCGCATGAAGTACTGAGCAGAATGTCGCGGCTTCGCTATTTATCAAAGTCTGTACCAGGTCTGTCATTTGGACAGCTAGCGCTCTCACTTGAGAAATATCAAGACACGAATTTCGCCAATTTCTTGCATTGAGATTAGTCAAAGATTCGGTGCTGATGTCCAAATGACAGACCTGGCACTGGCTTGTGGCACTGGCTAGCGAAGTTCGAGACCAACCTGCCGCTCTGACGCTAGGCCGGATTGCGTTTGGCTACCTCAAGCGAATAACAAAAATCATTGCAGCCAAATTCAACGGCTTTAAAGAGCTTGTCGAGCGCCGCTTCATATCCCCAGACCAATAGATAGGCAGCGATCAGCGTCAATGCCATTATTGCAAGGGTCCAAAGGCTCGACGCTATTCCCGCCATTGTGGACTGGGAGGGTTCCAGGACCTTTGAAAACGTATAAATGAAGCTTGCCCAAATGAGACCAACAATCCATTTAAGTGCTGTGACGCGATTGCGTGAGCGTTCTTCAATAGGCTTGATTGACTTTTTAAGGAGCTCGACTTCTTTCTCGGACTGGAACCCATTCTTGCCGAGAAAATCGACCACGAAATTAACGGCGTCCGGTGTCACACCGCTATGCGCGTAGAAGCTGGGCAGCGAAAACAAGACCAGCAGTGCTGGGGCTAACATCAGTGTCAGGTTCATGATGTTCGCGGCTTCCGTCTTTGCGAGGCCGATGCTTTCGATTAGTCCGACCCCTATGAAGGCAGCTGCAAAGGCGATATACGCCCACAAAAATATTCCATTGGTTTTTTCCTTCACCCCCATCTTCAAGAACTTCAATGGTAGCCAGAGAAGCCGTTGAAGAAGTCGTAGCAGGGTGGAACTGCTCAAGCGGCCCTCCAGCAGGAAAGCCTCAAGCTCGATGATGAGGGAGAGGGTTTTTTCGTACATCGATCAAGCTTAAAGGCTTTTACCTTTAGTAGTTCGTATCAAAAGCCGCACGAGTCGGTGTCATGAATCGGTCTTCCTGCCAGTTAATCGCAAGCGATACAGCTGGCATTTGATTTGGAGTGGGCGCTTTTACGCATGGCCAATGCGGCCACGATCAAGGAAAGGCAAGGTAGCCAAACCCAAAGGAGTTCAGATTTGATGACTGTTAAGCCGGCGGGGCCCAGGAAGCGCCCCATTGTTAATGGTGATACGCGGATGAACTGGACCGGGAAGAAATGCCGCTGATCGGAGAATGGCCACCAGATCGCGGCACCAAGGCCGCCTGTCGTCAGCATATCGAGCAAGGGGTGCGAGACGCAGGCGAACGACACGAATGCCATTGTCACCCAGCGTTTCGCTTGCAGCCATGGCGCGGCAAGCGCCGCCAGCAATCCTAATGCCAGCGCAAACACAATCGAGTGCGAGGCTCCGCGATGGCCAAGCTGGTTTGCATATTCGATCCCAAGCTTGAAGGCGATGACGTCCATATCAGGTACGATTGCCGCCACCATGCCGGCCATCAGCAGCCGACGTGAAATGCGGGTTGGGCCAAGTACGACGCCGAGTGCCAGCGGAATCGCTGGGTGGGTAAGGATGGTGGGCATGATGCTAAGGAAATTAAATGGAGGGCTCGCGATGGTGCTTACGCAAATCGCATGAAGCTCTTGCGGACTGCGGCGCTCCCCAGTTAAGGAAGTTGCGTTCGGTCTTCTGGGCTAGGAAGAGGTGCTCGCGGGCCGCCGGGTAAAACGACGACTTCGCCTGCATCACTCTTTAGGGCAGTCGACTGGCGGCAAGGGGCCGAACACGACCTCGGTATCGGCTGGGCCCGAAGTCTGCAGGATGTAGACGACTTTAGCCGCGCTGTCGACGTACATCATATGCGCGCGGCCGCCCGGCAGCATGCCAGGTGAATTCAGCGTCATGTGTCGCGTGTCGCGCAGCTTCTCCGGCAACTGCGGCACGGTGGGCCATTTTTCGCGCGTGCCGGATGGCGACACGAAGCTGGCGTAATGCGCAGCCGTGCAACGCCAGATTGGTTCCGGCTCGGGAGGTGCAGCGCCCAGCGCTGCTGCAAGCAGTAATGAGATCGCCATGTGCAGATGATAGATCAAAAATCAGCTATAGGATTACTTTAAATTGTTACCGTCGGCTGAGCTGCGGCCGGGCCGGAGGCGCGCCGCTTTCCATCCGGATGCGCAGTTCTCCATCTTCCTTGACCAGCAGGACCGCATACGAATGGGATGTAGTCTCGGCACCTGCCTGGTCGCTTCGCGCTACACCGCCGGTGACCATGACCGATTGGTCGCCGAGCTTCTCGTATGCCAGGCCTTGCCAGCGGAACGTAGCGGGTGGCTTCCAGCTTTTCGCGTATTCGCTGGACAGCTTGTCGAACGTAAGCTCTTCTTTCCATTCTCCGCCAATGAAAATCGTGCCGCGCCGGGAGTACCTGTTGGCCAGCGCCTTGCGGTCGCCTGCGGCGACATCGTCCGCGTAGGTATCCATGAAGAAGTGCGCGAGATCGAGGATGTCGGTTGCCGCAGGATCCGCACAGGCGACCTTTGCCAATGGGCCGAAGATCACTATTGAGTCCGGCGTGCCGGCGGACTGCTCGACGTAGGCCTTGCCGGCTTTGGTATCAACGTACATGACGTGCGACTTGCCTCCAGCGTAGGCGCCGGAAGTGTTGAGCAGCATGGACCGCTTGTTCCGCAAATGTCCGGGCAAGGCCTTCAGCACGGGCCATTTGGCCGCGGTGCCGGATGGGGAGACGAAGGCACCATAATGCTGCGCAGTGCAGCGCCAGGCCGGATCCGGATCCACGGGTGCGGCGCCAACTGCGGCTGCTGCCAGCAAGACGAATAAGTTCATTTACCCTCCAACTCTTTCATGCGTTGCGTGATCTGGTCCATCTTGTCGACAGCGTTGAATGCATCGCAGTTGTCGGCGACCTGTTCCTCTCGCCCTCGCTCTTTGGCGAAGTAGAGCTTTTCGCAGTCGCATCGCAGGCGAGCCTTGAGTTTCTTGCCCTTCCGGAGTTCCGCGGTCCAGCAGGAATCGGCACAGCCGCAGGACTGATAGGTCAGGACTTCGCCTGCGCGCGGCCAATCCAGATTGTATTGGCGATGCTGTCCGGCAGCCTGCACTGCAGGAGTCAGGGCCAGCATCGCAACCAGAGATAGCCGGCGTATTTTCATTCTGGGAAAATGGTTTGGAAGCTTACGCCGCAGGACTTGAAGGTAAGCACCGTCAGTACCTGCGGGTCGACCTTGAATGTGACTTTGGCGAACTCGTTCTCGCTGACACCGTCGCACGGAATATCCAGCGCGTGCTCGCCAGCTTCAACCTGGACATTTTGACCGGCGCGGTCGATCGCCTCTTTCAGTGTCGTGCTGTCGATGCGCTCCATGAAGTCGGGGCGGACGCCTTGCGGGAGCTCGGGTGCGACCGCAACTTCCGCCAATTTTTCGGAACAGGCTGCGAGCGCAAGGCAAAGGATGGGAATAAGTTTCTGCATCATGGAGAATGTTAGCATGTCGGCAAGTGAAAAAATTTCTCACTGGCATGTGCGTAATCGGGAAATCGTTTCGTGCGGACTGCCTAAGATGATCGCTCGTTGTTTGAAAGGAGAGCATCATGATTGACCACGTATCCATTGCCACCCGCGACCTGCCGCGTGCGGTGGAATTTTATACAGCCTGCCTGGAGCCGCTTGGCTACAGCGTGCAGCACCAGGATGACAAGCAGGCCATCTTCGGCGCGGACGGCCACTGGGCCTTCGCCATCTATCCAGCGCAAGGCGATGCGCCGCTGATTGGCCAGCGCGGCCACATTGCCATCAAGTCGCCATCGCAGCTCGCCACCCACGCCTTCCACGCCAACGCCATGGCGCAAGGTGGTGCATCCTTGCGCCCGCCCGGCCTGCGCCCCGATGTCAATGAGCGCTATTTTGGGACGATGATCACCGATCCGGACCAGCATACGATCGAAGTGGTGCACTGGCTGGATTAATTTGGTGCACGGGGCCGGCCAACGGCTGGCCCGTATCTTGCAGTACCGCTTGGGTCATCCACTTTATCCAAGCGCTAATGACCACCATCCGCTCAGCCCACCCGGCCGATGCCGCTGCCATCGCTGCAATCTACAACCACTACGTTTCGACCACCACCATCACGTTCGAAGAGGCCGAAGTAGGCATCGACGACATGGCCAACCGCATCACGAAAGTGATTTCATCCAAGCTGCCCTGGCTGGTGCTGGAGCAGGACGGGAAGATCCTCGGCTACGCCTACGCCAGCAAATGGAAAGAACGTTCTGCTTATCGCTTTTCGGTCGAGAGCTCGATCTACCTGCACCAGGAAGTGCGCGGCAAAGGTTTCGCGCGCAAGCTGTACCAGCATTTATTCGACCTGCTGCGCCAGAGCGGCGTGCACCTCGTGATCGGAGGCGTGGCGCTGCCCAATGACGCCAGCGTTGGCCTGCACGAGAAGATGGGCTTCCAGCCCGTCGGCGCGTTCAAGGAAGTCGGCCGCAAGTTCGGCCGCTGGATCGACGTCAGCTACTGGCAGCTGCGGCTGGAGTAATTGAAATTACGTCTGCTCACGGTGGCGCAGCACCACCGTCTCAGTCGGCGCGAAGTGGCGTGCCAGGCGTTCGGCCATATAGACTGAGCGGTGCTGGCCACCGGTGCAGCCGACTGCTACCGTCAGGTAGGAGCGGTTGTCGCGCCTGAAATGCGGCAGCCATTTGGCGACGAAGCCTTTGATATCCTGGAACATCTCTTCCGCGCTTTCCTGCGCATCGAGGAAGGCGATCACCGGCGCATCGCGGCCGTTCAATGGACGCAGGGTGAGGTCGTAATATGGATTCGGAATCGCGCGCACGTCGAATACGAAGTCGGCATCGAGCGGTACACCGACTTTGAAAGCGAAAGATTCGAAGAACAGCGTCAGTGGTGCGTTCTCGCTGTGCACCAGGTCCTTGACCCAGGCGCGCAGCTTGTTGGCGTTCATCTCCGATGTATCGATCACGTGGCCAAGCTGCTGGATGGCCGACAGGCGTTCGCGTTCCTCGGCGATGCATTCGATCAGGGTGCGGCGTGCCGCAGGATTCTGGCCGGGCGCCAGTTCGTGCGACAACGGGTGGCTGCGGCGGGTTTCAGAGAAGCGCGCCACCAGCGAATGGGTGTTCGCGGTGAGGAAGATCACCTTTACATCGTGGCCGTCTTCTTTCAGCTTGCGGTATTCGCCGGGCAGGCTGGCAAGGCTGGAAGCGCTGCGCGCATCGACCGCAACGGCCAATGCATCCGTTCCCTCAATTGCGAGGCGGTTGATCAGGTCTGGCAGCAGTGCCGGAGGCAGGTTGTCGACGCAGTAGTAGCCGATGTCTTCAAGAACGTTCAGCGCAACTGATTTGCCGGAGCCGGAGATGCCGGTGAGTAGTACGATTCGCATGCGACTGATAGTACCATTAGTCCGTATCAGTCGCCGGACATGGCTTGGCGTTGCCGCTCCATGAATTCCTGCAGCGTGTCGATGCCGCGCAGTTGCAGGATGGTGTTGCGCACCGCAGCTTCCAGCAGCACAGCGATGTTGCGGCCGGCAGCAACGGGAATCACGACCTTGCGGATCGGAAGTCCCAGCACGTCTTCGGTCGGGAACTGGAACGGCAGGCGCTCCACTTCTTCCTCCAGCGCGGAGCGGCGCACCAGGTGCACGATCAGCTTCAGGCGCATCTTGCGGCGCACGGCGGTCTCGCCGAAGATCGCCTTGATGTCGAGCAGGCCCAGGCCGCGCACTTCCAGCAGGTTTTGCAGCAGCGGCGGGCAGCGGCCTTCGATCATGTTCGGCGCGATGCGTGCGAACTCCACCGCATCGTCGGCCACCAGGCCGTGCGAGCGTGAAATCAATTCAAGTCCCAGCTCGGATTTGCCGAGGCCGGAGTCGCCGGTAATCAGCACGCCCACGCCCAGCACGTCCATGAACACGCCGTGCATGATGATGCGCTGCGCCAGCTTCTTCGACAGGTAGACGCGCAGGAAGTCGATCACCTGCGCCGCCGGCAGCGGGGTGGAGAACAGCGGGATATTCTTTTCGTCGCAGATCGCCAGGATGTCCGGCGGCGTCTCAAGGCCCTGCGCGATGATCAGCGCCGGCGGTCCGCCCGCGATCAGTTCACCGATCACGTGGGCGCGCGTCAAGGACTTGAGGCGCTGGTAGTAATTGATTTCCTGGTGGCCGAACACCTGGATACGTCCAGGGTGAATCGTATTCAAGTGGCCAACCTGGTCGGCCGCCGAAGCGACGTCGCCGGAGATCAGGCGTTCGCCGCCTGGAAAGCCGGCGAACCATCCAAGCTGCAGGGTTTCGCGATTGTCGTCGTACAGTCTCTGGATCGTCAGCGGCGTTTGCAGCATGGCTTAACTCGCCGCCTGCAGGCTGGGCTGCCAGTTGACGATGCGGCTGTAAACCGATTTCGGGTCCGGGTCTTCCGTCAGGGCCTGGCGGAAGGCGTCGTCCGAGAACATTTCTGCGATCTCGGACAGGATTTCGAGGTGCTGCTGCGTCACGTGATCAGGAATGAGCAGGAAGAACAGCAGGTTCACTGGCTTGCCGTCCGGCGATTCGAAAGGAATCGGTTCGGCCAGGCGAACGAAGGCGGCCAACGGCGCCTTCAGGCTCTTGGATCCCTTGATACGCCCGTGCGGTACAGCCACGCCGTGACCCAGGCCGGTGGAACCCAGCCGTTCACGCGCGAACAGGTTGTCCGATACGGTAGAGCGAGCGATGCCGCAATTGTTCTCAAAGATCAGGCCGGCTTGCTCGAAAGCGCGCTTTTTGCTGGAGACTTCCAGGTCGAGCTGGACGTTCTCTAGCGAAAGGATTTTGCTCAGGTTATTCATGACGCGACATTTAGGTGCTTTGCGAGCGCATTATAGGCTTGTTTCTCAGCCGTGTAACTCGAAATTCACGCAATGTTTCCGCGTGGAAAATGCACTTACTGGCGGGCGTTGCGCAAATTGGCCGGCCGCTGTGCACTACTAAAGTTGGTGCGCCATGGGTTGATATCAAGGCCGCCCCGGCGGGTATAGCGCGCGTACACCGTTAAATGTTGAGGCTTGCACTGGCGCAGGATGTCCGTAAAGATACGCTCGACGCATTGCTCGTGGAATTCATTGTGTTCGCGGAAACCGATCAGGTATTTGAGCAAGCTTTCCTGGTCGATCTGCGGGCCGTAGTAGCTGATCTGCACGCTGCCCCAGTCGGGCTGGCCGGTCACCAGGCAATTCGACTTCAGCAAATGCGAGACGAGGGTTTCCTCTACTGGCAATTCGTCGAAGTTGGCTTTCAGGGTTTCCGGCTGCGGGGAATAGTTGTCGACATCGATATCCAGGCGGTCCAGCAACTGGCCTTCCAGTTCGCCCATTCCCAGCTTTTCGAAGTCTTCCTGCATGGTCAGGGTGACGTGTACGCTGGCGCCGGCGGCTGCGGACAGGTCTTGCTGCAGCAGGATTTTCAGCGCGTCGGGGCCGGCCAGCCTGGTCTGGTTGAAGGAATTGAGGTAAAGCTTGAAAGATTTCGATTCGATCAAGTTTGGCGAGTCGGCCGGGATGGTGAAGCGCGCCACGGCGACTTGCGGCTTGCCGCGCATGTTGAGCCAGGACAGCTCGTACCCGTTCCAGATATCCACGCCGAAGAAGGGCAGGGTGCCTTTCAGTCCCAATTCGTCACGCTTGGCCTGGCGCGGGATCGGGAACAGCAGTTCCGGCGCGTAGTCGGTGCGGTAGGCGGAGGTTTTGCCGAGGGGGGATTGCTCTGGGTGGTTGGACATGGCGGACTTCGTTTTGGGACAGTCCGCCAGTTTACCTGAAACCCGGTTACCGGTTTTAGAGGAACAACTTGTAAACCGGATTCTGCGACTCATCCCAATAGCGATACCCAAGGGTAGCCAGGAACTGCGCAAACTTGTCCGCATCCTGTGCCGGCACCTGCAAGCCGATCAGGATCCTCCCCACATCGCCGCCCTGCGAGCGGTAATGGCACAGGGAGATATTCCACTCCGGCGCCATCGAATCCAGGAAACGCATCAGCGCACCCGGACGCTCGGGGAACTCAAAGCGATACAGCAATTCATCCTTCGCCAGCACGCTCTTGCCGCCAACCAGGTGGCGCAAGTGCGACTTGGCCAATTCATCATGCGTCAAGTCCAGCGTCTTGAAGTTGTTCTCTTCAAAGCGCCGCGCAATCGTCGAAGACTCGCTGCGATCGGCTATCTGCACACCGACAAACACGTGCGCCTGTTCCTGGTCGCTGATACGGTAGTTGAACTCGGTGACATTGCGTGGTCCCACCAGGCTGCAGAAGCGTTTGAACGAGCCGCGCTGTTCCGGCATGGTCACCGCGAACACTGCCTCGCGCGATTCACCCAGCTCGGCGCGTTCCGCCACAAAGCGCAGGCGGTCGAAGTTCATGTTGGCGCCGCTGCAGATGGTGACCAGGGTTTCGCCCTGTACCGGATACTTGCCCATCTCGGCCCGCTCGACATAGGCCTTGGCGCCGGCGACGGCCAGTGCGCCGGAAGGCTCCAGGATCGAGCGCGTATCGGTGAACACGTCCTTGATCGCCGCGCAGATCGCATCGGTATCGACCACGATCACTTCATCGACAAACTGCTGCGCCAGGCGGAAGGTCTCTTCGCCCACCAGGCGCACGGCAGTGCCGTCGGCGAACAGGCCGACATCGGACAAGGTCACGCGTTCGCCAGCCTTGATGGAGCGGCCCATCGCATCCGAATCCATGGTTTGCACGCCGATGATCTTGATATCGGGGCGCAGCTGCTTCACATAGGCTGCGACACCGGCAATCAGGCCGCCGCCGCCGATCGGCACGAAGATCGCATGGATCGGGCCGGAGTGCTGGCGCAGGATTTCCATGGCGATCGTGCCCTGGCCGGCGATCACTTCCGGATCGTCGAACGGATGCACGAAGGTCAGCTTCTGCTCTTTTTCAAGCTGCAGGGCGTGGTTGTAGGCGTCTGTGTAGGACTCGCCATGCAGCACCACTTCCACGCTGGCGCCGCCGCGGCGACGCACTGATTCGATTTTCAGCTGCGGGGTGGTGGCAGGCATGACGATGAGGGCGCGGCAGCCGAGTTTTGCTGCGGACAGGGCAACGCCCTGCGCGTGGTTGCCGGCAGAGGCGCAAATGACGCCGCGCTTCAATTGCGCGTCGCTCAGATTCGCCATCTTGTTGTAAGCGCCGCGTACCTTGAAGCTAAAGACGTCCTGCACGTCCTCTCGCTTGAAGTAAATCTGGTTGCCAATTCGTTGCGAGAGAATCGGTGCCAGTTCGAGCGGAGTTTCATGGGCCACGTCGTAGACGCGGGAAGTCAGGATTTTCTTCAGGTAGTCGATAGTCATGATTTGCAAAAGTAAAGGTGTGGTGCAAAGACTGACAACGGCGGGTAACCGGAGGAGGTGCACGCCTGCCATGCGGGTATGCGGGTGGCAGGATGTCTAACGTGCTTTGAGCTTGGTACGGATGATTATAATTGACCCATGATTGAAAACGCTATTCGCTGGCTGCTGGACCTTATTGCGGCGCCAGAAGTGGGGCTGACGTCGGTGTTTATCATCAGTTTCGTCTCAGCCACACTGGTACCCCTGGGCTCGGAGCCCGCGGTCTTTGCCGTCTGCAAAGCCAACCCTGAACTGTTCTGGCCGGCCATTGCGGTCGCCACGGTGGGCAACACGCTGGGCGGGATGGTTGATTACTGGATCGGTTATTACGCCAAGAAAGCCTTCACCAAGGAACGTTCGAGCCGCTGGTTCGGCTGGCTGGCGCACCATGGGGCCAAGACCATGCTGCTGTCCTGGGTGCCTGGTATCGGCGACCCGCTGTGCACGCTGGGCGGCTGGCTGAAGCTGCCTTTCTGGCCGTCCGTCATGTATATGGCGATCGGCAAGCTGGCGCGCTACCTGACCATGACCTCCCTGCTGCTGTACGTGCCGGATGGCTTCTGGCGCTCGTTGGCCCACTCGCTGGGCGGGTGAACATTCCGCATGGCAGCGGGGTTGCAGAATTTCGGGTAGTTTGACGTGGAAACTTACAAACTAAATGTTGAATTATTTGCCTTTAGCGAAATTTAGTTCTTTGAATTGACGTTAACGGAACCCCGTTGGCCTCTAAGGCTGTTTCCATCTTGTGCGCCGCAATAAGATAGAATGTTCTGTCCCAGCGTCAGCCCCCCGTCCACGCAATATGAACGCACCAGCACAAATCCAGGCACTGCTCGCCGAATCGCCAGATGGTCACGCCCATACCCGCTTGCGGGAGATTCCGTACAACTACACTTCCTTCTCTGATCGCGAAATCGTGATCCGCCTGCTGGGCGAAGAGTCCTGGGCGTTGTTGGACGAACTGAGGGCCTCGCGCCAGACCGGCCGATCCGCGCGCATGCTGTACGAAGTGCTGGGCGATATCTGGGTCGTGCGCCGCAACCCCTACCTGCAGGATGACCTGCTGGACAATCCGAAGCGCCGCCAATCCCTGATCGATGCACTGCATCACCGTCTGGCGGAAGTTGACAAGCGCCGCAACACTGTCGACGCTGCAGCCGATACCGATTCGGAAAAGCGCAGCGGCAATGTGGAGAAGCTGCTGCGCGCCGCAAGCAAGGCAGTGGCCGACTTCGGCGAAGAATTCCGCCAGATGTACGACCTGCGCAAGCGCACGCAGAAGGTGCTGGGCAAATACACCGAGAAGCACAATATCTGCTTCGACGGCATGAAGCGTATCACCCACGTGACCGACGCCACCGACTGGCGCGTCGAGTACCCGTTCGTGGTGCTGACGCCGGACAGCGAAGATGAAATGGCAGGCCTGGTGAAAGGCTGTATCGAACTTGGCCTGACCATTATCCCGCGCGGCGGCGGCACCGGCTACACCGGCGGCGCGATTCCGCTGACGCCATTGTCGGCTGTCATCAACACCGAAAAGCTGCTCAAGCTGGGCGCCGTTGAAATGAAGGTGCTGCCAGGCCTGGACCGCGAATACGCGACCGTGCACTCGGAAGCAGGCGTCATTACCAACAAGGTCAGCGAAGCGGCGGAAAAAGCTGGCTTCGTGTTTGCGGTCGACCCGACTTCGGCCCACGCCTCCTGCATCGGCGGCAATATCGCCATGAACGCGGGCGGCAAGAAGGCTGTGCTGTGGGGCACCGCGCTGGACAACCTGGCCTCGTGGCGCATGGTCGACCCGAACGGCGACTGGCTGGAAGTCACGCGCCTGGACCACAACCTGTCCAAGATCCACGACACGCCGCTGGCGCGCTTCAAACTGGAGTGGACGCATCCGAACGGACGCGGCGAATCGAAAGGCGAGCCGTTCAAGACCGAGATCCTGGAAATCGAAGGCCGCAAGTTCCGCAAGGAAGGCCTGGGCAAGGACGTCACCGACAAATTCCTGGCCGGTCTGCCCGGCGTGCAGAAAGAGGGCACCGATGGCCTGATCACGTCCGCGCGCTGGATCCTGCACAAGATGCCGAAGTTCACGCGCACCGTCTGCCTGGAGTTCTTCGGTCAGGCGCGCGATGCGATCCCGTCGATCGTTGAGATCAAAGACTACCTGGATGGCCTGCCGGCACAGGGCGAGCAATTCACGACCATCCGCCTGGCTGGCCTGGAGCACCTCGACGAGCGCTACCTGCGCGCCGTCGGCTACGCCACCAAATCCAAGCGCGGCGTGCTGCCTAAGATGGCGCTGTTCGGCGACATCGTCGGTGACGATGAAAGCGCCGTGGCGCTGGCCGCATCCGAAGTGGTGCGCCTGGCGAATACGCGCGTCGGTGAAGGCTTCGTGGCCGTGAGCCCGGAAGCGCGCAAGAAATTCTGGCTGGACCGCGCCCGTACCGCGGCAATCGCGAAGCACACCAACGCCTTCAAGATCAATGAAGACGTGGTGATCCCGCTGAACCGCATGGGCGAGTACACCGACGGCATCGAGCGCATCAACATCGAGCTGTCTCTCAAGAACAAGCTGCAGCTGGCCCAGGAACTGCGCGCATTCCTGGTCGCCGACAAGCTCCCGATCGGCAAGAGCGACGACGCCACCGACGACAAGGTCGGCTACGACGAAATGCTGGGCGACCGCCAATCCCAGGCGCTGGCGCTGCTGGACCAGGTGCATGCACGCTGGACTTTCACCCTGGCCAACCTGGACAAGCCGCTGGCGGAAGTGCGCGCCGACTTGCTGGCGCTGGGCCTGCAGCACCTGGCTGGCGCCCTGGACGACCGCCTGCAGCACCAGCCGCAAGCGACCCTGTTCGACGTGGCGCAAGACCGCACCGTGCGTATCAGCTGGAAGCAGGAAATCCGCGCGCAACTGCGCCAGGTCTTCAACGGCGGCGCTTACAAGCAGATCCTCGATGAAGCGCAGGCGATCCACAAGCGCGTACTGCACGGCCGCGTCTTCGTGGCGCTGCACATGCACGCCGGCGATGGCAACGTGCACACCAACCTGCCGGTCAACTCGGACCACTACGAAATGCTGCAGGATGCGCACAAGGCAGTGGCACGCATCATGAAGCTGGCCCGCTCGCTGAACGGCGTGATCTCGGGTGAGCACGGCATCGGCATCACCAAGCTGGAATTCCTGACTGAAGACGAGATCGGCGAATTCCGCGAATACAAGAAACGCGTCGACCCGGAAGGCCGCTTCAACAAAGGCAAGCTGCTTAACTTGCCGGGCATGGAAGCGACCCTGCTGAATGCCTATACGCCTTCGTTCGGCCTGATGGGCCACGAATCGCTGATCATGCAGCAAAGCGATATCGGCGACATCGCCAACAGCGTGAAGGACTGCCTGCGCTGCGGCAAGTGCAAGCCGGTGTGCTCGACCCACGTGCCGCGCGCCAACCTGCTGTACTCGCCGCGCGACAAGATCCTTGCGACGTCGTCGCTGATCGAAGCCTTCCTGTACGAAGAGCAGACCCGCCGCGGCATTTCGATCCGGCACTGGGAAGAATTCGAAGACGTTGCCGACCACTGCACCGTATGCCACAAGTGCGAATCGCCATGCCCGGTCAATATCGACTTCGGCGATGTGTCGATGAATATGCGCAACCTGCTGCGCAAGATGGACAAGCGCTCCTTCAATCCGGGCAAGCGTGCGGCCATGTTCTTCCTGAATGCGACCGACCCGTCCACGATCCGCGCCACGCGCGAGGTGATGATGGGCTGGGGCTACAAGGCGCAGCGCCTGGGGCATGAAGTGTTCAAGACCGTCGCGCGCAAGCAGGCCAAGGCACCGCCGCCTACGGTCGGCAAACCGGCCGTGCGCGAGCAGGTGATTCACTTCGTGAACAAGAAAATGCCGGGCAACCTGCCGAAGAAGACGGCGCGGGCGCTGCTGGACATCGAAGACAACAAGATGATCCCGATCATTCGCGATCCGAAGAAGACCAATGCCAATAGCGAGGCCGTGTTCTACTTCCCGGGCTGCGGGTCGGAGCGGCTGTTCTCCCAGGTCGGCCTGGCCACGCAAGCCATGCTGTGGGATGTGGGGGTACAGACCGTGCTGCCGCCGGGCTACCTGTGCTGCGGCTATCCACAGCGCGGTGCAGGGGATTACGACAAGGCGGAGAAAATGGTGACGGACAATCGTGTCCTGTTCCACCGCATGGCAAATACGCTGAACTACCTGGATATCAAGACTGTGGTGGTGTCTTGCGGTACCTGCTACGACCAGTTGGCTGGCTACGAGTTCGAAAAAATCTTCCCTGGCTGCCGCATCATGGACATCCACGAGTACCTGCTGGAGAAGAACGTCAAGCTGGAAGGCGTGACCGGCACCCGCTACATGTATCACGATCCGTGCCACTCGCCGATGAAGATGCAGGATCCGCTGAAGACGGTGAACGCGCTGGTGTCCACGGTCGACAATGTGAAGATCGAAAAGAACGACCGCTGCTGCGGCGAGTCCGGCACGCTGGCTGCCGCCCGTCCGGATATTTCGACGCAGGTGCGCTTCCGCAAGGAACAGGAGATGGTGGCCGGCGCCGACAAGCTGCGCCAGGATTTCGATGGCGACGTGAAGATCCTGACCAGCTGCCCGGCATGCCTGCAAGGCCTGACCCGCTATAACGACGATTCCGGTACCACTGCCGACTACATCGTGGTCGAAATGGCCAAGCACAAGCTGGGCGACAACTGGCTGGTGGATTACGTGGCGCGCGCCAATGACGGCGGCATCGAAAGGGTGCTGGTATGACGATCAACTGCGACCTGTGCAAGCTGCTCGCCAATCCGCCTGCGGACGTGGTGATCTGGCATGACGACCGCCTGGCAGTGATCCTGGTCGACGAGCCGGGCTACCCGGGCTTCACGCGTGTAGTGTGGCACGACCACGTGCGCGAAATGACCGACCTGCCGCCGGCGGACCGCGACCACCTCATGCAGGCCGTCTGGGCGGTTGAGCAGGCGCAGCGCGCCACCATGGCGCCGCACAAGGTCAACGTGGCCAGCTTCGGCAACATGACGCCGCACGTGCATTGGCACGTCATCCCGCGCTACACTGACGACGCGCACTTCCCGAACCCGACCTGGGGCGCAAGGCAGCGCGAGCCTGACGCGGCCGCCATTGCGGCGCGTGCAGCCCTGCTGCCGGCCCTGCGTGCGGCTATCATCGAGAATCTGAAATGAAGAACCCAACCGGCCTGACAGTCCACAGCAAATCGCGCTACCTCGAAATCTCTTTCGACGATGACGCGAGCTTCAACATTCCGTTCGAGCTGCTGCGCGTGTATTCGCCGTCGGCGGAAGTGAAGGGGCACGGGCCGGGCCAGGAAGTACTGCAAGTCGGCAAGCGCGATGTCGCCATGACCAACCTCGAGCCGGTCGGCAATTACGCCGTCAAGCCGACCTTTGACGACGGCCACAATTCGGGCCTGTACACCTGGGATTACCTGTACGACCTGGGCGCCCGCATGGAGCACCACTGGGCCGACTACCTGAAACGCCTGGAAGCCGCCGGCTTCCCTGGCGACTCCGGCCGCGAAGCCGGCACCGTGCTGCCCGGCGCCGCCACCAAGGCCCACGGCTGCGGCCACCACCACTGAGCCAGTCCGGATCCAGATCCGGTGATGCGCGCGCGCAGGCGCCGCGGGCCGGCGGATCGGCCTGGCGCAGAGGATGGCGGTGTCGAGGTAGATCTTGCTGGGCATTGGGCCAGCTTGCGCTTGGCCCGAATGCCTGCTTTCGGATACGTCAAGAAATGGCGGCATGTTGCCGCCATTGAAAGAATGCTTAGTTGACCATCATTTTGCGGCGCTGGAACTCTTCATAGCGTTGCTGCTCGCGTTCCCAGATGTAGCGGAATGCGGCGCGGGCTTCCGGAGTCAGGCGACGGATGGCCTCAACATTGAAGGTCATCGGGTGCGGCTCAGCGGATGCCAGTGCACGCGATTGGGCGCGGGTGGCATCGATGAACTGCTTGGTGGCTTCGTCGATATCCGGGAAAAAAATGTCCGCGGGCAATTTTTGCTGAAGCTCCATCTGAAAATCTCCTAGTAAGACAAATCGTCTGAGCCATAAAACGACTCGTTGAGCATTCTGGTTGACAAGCGTCATCAAAATCTGTGCGCCACCCCACAAATGTATAATGCGGCAATTACAAGGCACCCTCAAAATGACCAATACCACCCATTTCGGTTATAAAACCGTCAACGAAGACGAGAAAGTCAAGGAAGTCGCCAAGGTCTTCCATTCCGTCGCGGCCAAGTACGACATCATGAACGACCTTCTGTCCGGCGGCCTGCACCGCATCTGGAAGGCTTTCACTATTGCTAACGCTGCCGTGCGGCCGGGCATGAAGGTGCTGGATATCGCGGGTGGTACCGGCGACCTGGCCAAGGCATTCGCCAAGGCGGCCGGAACGACCGGCGAGGTCTGGCTGACCGATATCAATGAATCGATGCTGCGCGTCGGCCGCGATCGCCTCTTGAATAAGGGCCTGGTGACCCCCACCTTGATTTGCGACGCGGAGAAGCTGCCATTCCCGGATAACTACTTCGACCGTGTCAGCGTGGCGTTCGGCCTGCGCAATATGACGCACAAGGATGTTGCTCTTTCTGAAATGCGCCGTGTGCTGAAGCCGGGCGGCAAATTGCTGGTGCTGGAATTCTCGAAAGTGGATCCGGTCTTGCAAAAACCATATGACTTTTATTCCTTCACGGTGTTGCCGTGGATGGGCCAGAAAGTGGCCAACGATTCGGAGAGCTATCGCTACCTGGCCGAGTCGATCCGCATGCACCCGGACCAGGAAACGCTGAAGACCATGATGCAGGCTGCGGGTCTTGAGCGCGTGCAGTACTACAACCTGACGGCCGGTGTGGCCGCTTTACACACCGGCATCAAAATGTGAGACGCCAAAAGATGAAAATGAAAAAATTCCTGGCCGGCGCGATGATCGCGCTGTCCGCAGTGAGCATGATGAGCGAGTTGTCCGCACGCCCGATGGGCGGCGGCAAGTCCTTCGGCCGCCAGTCGTCGGGCGTGAGCAGCATGCCGCGCCAGGCAGCTCCGGCGCCGGCACCAAGCGCCCCGAGCGCAGCGCCGACCGCCAACCGTCCTGCTGCCGCACCGACTCCTGCAGCGCC
Source organism: Duganella sp. Root198D2 (assembly GCF_001428585.1). Classification (NCBI taxonomy): domain Bacteria; kingdom Pseudomonadati; phylum Pseudomonadota; class Betaproteobacteria; order Burkholderiales; family Oxalobacteraceae; genus Duganella; species Duganella sp. Root198D2. The sequence goes on from NZ_LMIC01000049.1 coordinate 114,201, forward strand.
CGCACCGGCCCCTAAGCCAAGCATGTGGAAGGGCATCCTCGGCGGCGCACTGCTGGGCCTCGGCCTGGGCGCGCTGCTGTCGCACTTCGGCCTGGGCGGCGCCATGGCGTCGGCCATCAGCTCGATCCTGATGATCGCCCTGATCGGCGGCGTGATCTTCTTCATCGTCCGTATGCTGCGCCGTAAATCGCAGCCGGCGGCCCAGCCGGCATTCAGCGGCAGCTACAACGGCGGCAACGTGCACCAGATGCAGCCAGCGGCGTTCGAACCGGTGGCGCCTGCGGCCGGTGCAGCGCTGGCGGCGCCTGCCGCGGCGGAAGCGGCAGCGCATGCGCCTTGGGGTGTGCCGGCCGATTTTGATACCGCTGGCTTCCTGCGTGGGGCCAAGTCCAACTACATCCGCCTGCAAGCGGCATGGGACAAGGCAGACGTGGAAGATATCCGCACCTTCACCACGCCTGAAGTGTTTGCCGAGCTGCGCATGCAGATCCAGGAGCGCGGCGCGCAAGCCGAGTACACCGATGTGGTGGCAATCGAGGCTGAGCTGCTGGGCATCGAGAACGACGGCAACGATTCCCTGGCCAGCGTGAAGTTCTGGGGCAAGATGAAGCCTGCAGCCGATGCGCTGCCGGAACCATTCCAGGAAGTATGGAACCTGACCAAACCGCATAACGGCAAAACGGGCTGGATGCTGGCAGGTATCCAGCAGCTTGCGTGACCTGGCGCAGTAACTGGTAAGATCGAGACCGCCCTGGTTTTCCGGGGCGGTTTTGTTTTATTTGGACCGACCTGATTATGTTTCCATTTCCTACCAGGCTGCCCGGCCTCAGCATGCCGGCAGCCGCCACCGTCAACCACTTGCTGGCGCAAGAGCCTTGGGCGCGCACCGAACTCAAGCTGCACGCCGGCAAGGTCGCCGTGATCGACGCCAGTCCTGCTGTACTGCGCTTGCGCGTCACGCCGGACGGCATGGTGGAGGCGGCAGGCAGCGAGACGGGAGCTGCGGTGACGATTCGCCTGAAGCTGGGCGAGCTGCCGCTGATCGCGCAAAACCGCGAGCGCGCTTTTTCGTACGTACAGATCGAAGGCGACGCCGAATTTGCCAACGCCATTTCGCACCTGTCGCAATCGCTGCGTTGGGAAGCCGAGCATGACCTGGAGAAACTGGTGGGCCCGGTTGCTGCCGTGCGCCTGGTCCAGGGCGCCAAGGCATTGGTGGAGGGCGCGCGCAACGGCCAGCGCAAAGTGGCCGAGAATGTCGCGGAGTACTTCCTCGACGAAAACCCGCTGTTGATCCGCCCGTTGGTGGCGGAAAGCTTTGCGGCCGACGTGACCCGCTTCCGCGACGACGTGGAGCGCGCCAGCAAACGGCTGGAAAAACTCGAACAAAAACTGGCTAAATGATCCGCAAATTCCTCAGGCTGTTCAAGATCGTCCGTGTCTCCGTCCGTTACGGGCTGGACGAAATCGCCATTTCCGGCTTCGACAAGCCGCGCATCAGCAAATTCCTCGACATCGTTTTCTTCTGGCGCGACCTGTCGACGCCGCGCGCCGTGCGCCTGCGCCGCGCACTGGAGGAGCTGGGCCCGATCTTCGTCAAGTTCGGCCAGGTGCTGTCGACCCGCAGCGACCTGTTCCCGCTCGATATCGTGTCCGAGCTGTCCAAGCTGCAGGACCGTGTGCCGCCGTTCGATTCCGACCTGGCGATTGCGATGATCGAAGCGTCGCTGGGCGCCCATCCTGACGAATTGTTCGCGCGCTTCGAGCGCGTGCCGGTAGCTTCAGCCTCCATCGCCCAGGTGCACTTCGCTGCGCTGAAGGATGGCACGCAGGTGGCGGTGAAAGTGCTGCGTCCGGGCATGAAGAAACTGATCGACGAAGACGTCGCGCTGATGCATATCGCGGCCAACTTCATCAACCGGCTGTGGGCCGATTCCAAGCGCCTGAAGATCCAGGAAGTGGTGCAGGAATTCGACAAGTACCTGCATGATGAACTGGACCTGATGCGCGAGGCGGCCAATGCCAGCCAGCTGCGCCGCAATTTCGCCGAATCCAAGCTGCTGCTGGTGCCGGAGATGTATTGGGACTATTGCTCCAGCAACGTGATCGTGATGGAGCGCATGTACGGCATTCCGGTGTCGCAGATCGGACGCCTGGCCGAGGCCGGCGTGGACCTGAAAAAGCTGTCCTCGGATGGCGTGGAGATCTTCTTCACGCAGGTGTTCCGCGATGGCTTCTTCCACGCCGATATGCATCCGGGGAATATCCTGGTGTCGATCGAGCCTGAATCGTTTGGCCGCTACATCGCGCTGGACTTCGGCATCGTCGGCACGTTGAACGATTACGACAAGGATTACCTGTCGCAGAACTTCCTGGCCTTCTTCCGCCGCGACTACAAGCGCGTGGCGGAGGCGCATATCGAATCCGGCTGGGCGCCGAAAGAAACCCGTGTCGATGAACTGGAAGCCGCGGTGCGCGCTTGCTGCGAGCCGATCTTCGACCGTCCGCTGAAGGATATCTCGTTCGGCCAGGTGCTGCTGCGCCTGTTCCAGACCTCGCGCCGCTTCAATGTGGAAGTGCAGCCGCAACTGGTGCTGCTGCAAAAGACGCTGCTGAATATTGAAGGCCTGGGCCGCCAGCTCGATCCTGACCTGGATTTGTGGAAGACGGCCAAACCTTACCTGGAGCGCTGGATGGCGGAGCAGGTGGGCTGGCGCGGGCTGGTGGATCGCTTGAAGGCGGAAGCACCGCGCTATTCGCATATCTTCCCGCAATTGCCGCGCCTGGCGCACCAGGCGCTCACCGTCGCGGCGGAGCGGGATGTGGAAACCAAAGCTTTGCTGGCGCACCTGGTGGCGGAGCAGCGCCATACCAACCGCTTGCTGTCGTTCTTTGCGTTCTTTGTCGGGTCGTTTGTGGTGGGTGCGGTGGCGTTTGTGGCGTATGCCCGACTTCACTAACCGCGATCCGCGCACGGCGGAGTTTTGGGACCAGCGGTTTGAGGCGGCGTTTACTCCCTGGGATCGGGGCGGGGTGCCGGAGCAGCTCTCCGCCTGGCTGCAAACCGGTGGCCCGGTGTCTGGCCCACAGGGTCAGACACCGGGCCACCGGTTTTCGGTGTTGATCCCCGGCTGCGGCAGCGGCTACGAGCTGCAAGCCTTCTGCCAGGCCGGCTGGAACGCCACCGCCATCGACTTTTCCCCCTCCGCCGTTGTTGCGGCGCAACAAGCGCTGGGCCCCTGGCGCGAGCACGTGCTCGAGGCAGATTTTTTCGCTTACGCGCCGCAGCAGCCGCTGGACCTGGTCTACGAGCGCGCCTTCCTGTGCGCCATGCCGCGCGACATGTGGCCGCGCGTGGTGCAGCGCTGGGCGCAATTGTTGCCGGAAGGGGGCCTGCTGCTGGGCTACTTTTTCTTCGATGGCAATCCAAAAGGCCCGCCCTTCGGCGCCGAGCGCGAGCAGCTGGCGCAGTTAATGAGTGCTCACTTTGATCTCGAGCAGGACGCGCCGGTAAGCGATTCCATCCCGGTATTCCAGGGCAAGGAGCGCTGGATGGCCTGGCGCCGGAAAAAAGCTTTATAATTCAGGGTTTTGATGTTTTTTGCGGAGTAATCGATGCCTATCTACGCTTACCGCTGCGAGGAATGTGGCTTTGCCAAGGATGTGCTGCAAAAGATCTCCGATCCGCAGCTCACGGATTGCCCTTCCTGCGGCAAGTCCACCTTTAAGAAGCAACTGACCGCGGCCGGCTTCCAACTCAAGGGCACCGGCTGGTACGTAACCGATTTCCGTGGCGGCACCGCCCCGGCAACCGGCGTTGCCAGCACGGCCAAATCCGAAGCCCCGGCAGCCGCCGCCCCGGCGCCTGCGCCGGCAAAGTCCACCAGCGAGGCGTAATTCCCCCGCACAAGGAACACGATGCGTAAATATTTCATTACCGGCTTGCTGGTCCTGGTACCGTTGTCGATCACGGCCTGGGTGCTGCACCTGGTGATCTCCACCATGGACCAGTCGCTGTTGCTGATCCCGGAGAAATGGCTGCCGGATGACCGTCGCCCATCGGGCCTGGGCACTATCCTGACCGTGGCGATCGTATTCCTGACCGGCCTGCTGACCAATAACCTGGTCGGCAATTTCATGATCCGCCAATGGGAAAAGCTGCTGCATCGCATTCCTGTGGTCAGCTCACTGTACGGCAGCGTGAAGCAGGTTTCGGACACCTTGTTCTCCGAATCCGGCAATGCTTTCCGCAAGGCGGTGCTGGTGCAATATCCGCATGCCGGCTCGCGCACGATCGGTTTCCTGACCGGCGCGCCGGCGACCGAAGTGCAGAAGCACCTGGACGGTGAATACATCAGCGTCTACGTGCCAACCACGCCGAACCCGACTTCCGGCTTCTTTTTGATGTTGCCGAAAAAAGATGTAATCGAGCTCGACATGAGCGTCGATGCCGCACTGAAGTACATCGTTTCGATGGGCGTTGTCGTCCCTGAATAAAACTTAACCTGAAACTGAGAATCAATATGTCCATGCGTACTGAATACTGCGGCCTCGTAACCGAAGCCCTCATCGGCCAAACCGTCAGCCTGTGCGGCTGGGTGCACCGTCGCCGCGACCACGGCGGCGTGATCTTCATCGACCTGCGCGACCGCGAAGGCCTGGTGCAGGTGGTCTGCAACCCGGAACAGGCGGAAGTGTTCTCCGTCGCCGAATCCGTGCGTAACGAGTACTGCCTGCGCATCACCGGCACCGTGAAAGACCGCCTGGCCGGCACCGTCAACAACAACCTGAAGTCGGGCAAGATCGAAGTCGTTGCCGCCAAGGTGGAAGTGCTGAACGCCTCCGTGCCTGTTCCCTTCCAGCTGGACGACGACAACCTGTCCGAAACCACCCGCCTGACCCACCGCGTGCTGGACCTGCGCCGTCCTCAGATGCAGAACAACCTGCGCCTGCGCTACAAGGTCTCGATGGAAGTGCGCAAGTACCTGGACAACCTGGGCTTCATCGATATCGAAACCCCGGTGCTGACCAAGTCCACTCCGGAAGGCGCACGCGACTACCTGGTGCCATCGCGTGTGAACGCGCACGAATTCTTCGCGCTGCCGCAGTCGCCACAGCTGTTCAAGCAGCTGCTGATGGTCGCCAACTTCGACCGTTACTACCAGATCACCAAGTGCTTCCGCGACGAAGACCTGCGTGCCGATCGCCAGCCTGAATTCACCCAGATCGACTGCGAAACCTCGTTCCTGACCGAACAGGAGATCCGCGACCTGTTCGAGACCATGATCCGCAACGTGTTCAAGAACACCATGGACGTGGACCTGCCAAACCCGTTCCCGGTGATGGACTTCGCCGAAGCCATGGGCAAGTACGGTTCGGACAAGCCGGACATGCGCGTCCAGCTGGAATTCACCGAACTGACCGACATCATGACCAACGTCGAGTCGAAGATCTTCTCCAGCGCCGCCAACCTGAGCAACGGCCGCGTGGTCGGCATGCGCGTGCCGAAAGGCGGCTCCATGTCGCGCTCCGAGATCGATGCATACACCCAGTTCGTTGCCATCTACGGCGCGAAAGGCCTGGCTTACATCAAGGTCAACGAAAAGGCCAAAGGCCGTGATGGCCTGCAGTCGCCAATCGTCAAGTCGCTGGACGACGCAACGCTGGCTACCATCCTGGAGCGCACCGGCGCACAGGACGGCGACCTGATCTTCTTCGGCGCCGACAAGGCAAAGGTTGTGAACGATGCGATCGGCGCGCTGCGCGTGAAGGTCGGCCACTCCGAGTTCGGCAAGGCCAACGGCCTGTTCAACGACGTGTGGGCGCCGCTGTGGGTGATCGACTTCCCGATGTTCGAATACGACGAAGAAGACGACCGCTGGACCGCAACCCACCACCCATTCACTTCGCCAAAAGACGGCCACGAAGACATGCTGGAAACCAATCCAGGCGCATGTATCGCCAAGGCCTACGACATGGTGCTGAACGGCTGGGAACTGGGCGGCGGCTCGATCCGTATCCACCGCGAAGAAGTGCAGTCGAAAGTGTTCCGCGCACTGAAGATCGGTGCCGAGGAAGCGCGCGAGAAGTTCGGTTTCCTGCTGGACGCACTGCAGTACGGCGCGCCTCCGCACGGCGGCCTGGCATTCGGCCTGGATCGTATCGTGACCCTGATGACCAAGTCCGATTCGATCCGCGACGTGATCGCCTTCCCGAAAACCCAGCGCGCACAGTGCCTGCTGACCCAGGCTCCTTCGCCGGTCGACGAGAAGCAATTGCGTGAACTGCATATCCGCCTGCGTTCGGCCGAGCCGAAAGTAGCCGGCTAATCTGCTGCAAAGGGCGGGCCGCAAAGCCCGCCTTTTTTACATGAAGCCCTACAAAATCCCGGAATCCGTCCTGGTGGTGATCCATACCGCCGACATGGAAGTGCTCCTGATCGAGCGCGCCGGCAATCCCGGCTACTGGCAATCCGTCACCGGCTCGAAGGACGCCGTCGACGAGCCCCTGCTCACCACCGCCACCCGCGAACTGTTCGAAGAAACCGGCATTGTTGCCGACGGCAGGGGCATCGTGCTGCGCGACTGGGGGCTGCAGAACATCTACGAAATCTACCCGGTCTGGCGCCACCGCTACGAACCCGGCGTGACGCACAACCTGGAACATATTTTCAGCGTGCAGGTGCCGTGCAACGTGCCCATCATGCTGAGCCCGCGCGAACATACCGCCCACGTCTGGCTGCCCTACCTCGAAGCTGCCGACCGCTGCTTCTCCCCCTCCAACGCCGAAGCAATCCTGCAACTGCCGCAGCACTTATAACTTGCAATTTGCTTGTTAATTGCACCCGGCTCGTTGTGGCTATAATCGGACATCGACTGTCACGCTGGGGGCGCACGCCATGCCGGAGACTCAGGATATCCTTCTGGAACAGTTGCAGGTCGGCTTATACGTCCACCTCGACTTGAAGTGGTTCGAGCATCCTTTTGCATTCAGCCATTTCAAGATCAAGTCGCAGGAGCAGATCCACCAGCTGCGCAGCCTGGGCTTGCACAAGATCCGCATCGACCCCGCCCTGAGCGATGTCCAGCCTGCCGCGATGCCGGTCGAGGCGTCGGCAGCCGCTGCCATGGAGTCGGCCGGCAAACCGCAAGCGCCGGCTCCCGAATCCCCTGAGCTTGCCGCCAAGCGCGCCATGATGGAACGCATGCGCCAGCAGCGCGAGAACGCGGCCCGCATCGAGCACGCCTTCGTCGATACTGCGCGCGCCATGAAGGACATGGAGAAGAACATCTTCGCGCGCCCGGCCGAGAACCTGCAAAAGGCGAGCGAGATGATCGGCAAGATTGCCGACTCCATCCTGAGCGCGCCGGAGTTGGCGATCCACGTCATGGGCGACCGCACCGGGGGCGAAGAAATCTACCTGCACTCGCTCAACGTCACCATGCTGTCGATGATGATCGCGCGCGACATCAAGCTGCCGCGCGAAGTGGCGGGGGCGATGGGTGTCGGCTCCATGTTCCATGACCTTGGCGTACGCAATATCCCCGACAAGGTGCTGACCAAGGCGGAAGCGTGGACGCATTCCGAGCAGAACATGTACGAGACCCATTGCGCGGTCGGGACCGAAATGGGGCAGCAGCTCAAGTTTCCCGCCGCCGCCGTGGCCATCGTGCGCGACCACCACGAGATGTTCGATGGCAGCGGCTACCCGCGCCATCTGAAGGGCGAGGAAATCGGCGTATTGGCGCGCATTGTTGGAATCGCCAACTACTACGACCGCCTGTGCAATCCGGTTAACGGCACGCCCGGCTTGACCCCGCACGAAGCGCTGTCGCTGATGTTCGCCAAGAACCGCGGCAAGTTCGATCCCAAGCTGCTGCAGGTGTTCATCCGCTGCCTGGGCGTGTACCCGCCGGGCACCATCGTACAGCTATCGAACGGCGCCACCGGCATGGTGGCCACCGTCAACACCGAGAAACCGAACAAGCCGGAACTCGTCGTGTATGAAGCGGGCGTGCCGCGCGAGGATGCCATCATGGTCGACATGGCCCTGGAGAGCGACCTGAATATCGTACGCGCCATCAAGCCTGCGCAAGTGCCGAAGGAAATCTACGCTTACCTTAGTCCGCGCAAACGGGTCAGCTACTACTTCGACGCCACCAAGCCGGGCCAGGGAGCTGCCGGGTGATCTCCGAACTACGCCAGCTGATGCTCGACCACAGCCCGCATATGATGCTGCTGGTCGATCCCAGCGACCTGCGCATCATCGTCGCCAACCAGGTGGCAGAGCATGTGCTTGGCTACTCGGGAGCGCAGCTGGTTGAAATGCAGATTACCGATATCGAGAGCTCGCTTCAGGACGTGTTTTACTGGGAAGATGTGCGCGGCGGCCACTTCCAGGATATCGACGCGCAGGAAGGCGAATACCAGCGCGCCGATGGCACCCAGATCATGGTCATGAAGTCGCTGCGCGTGCTGCGCCACGAAGAGCGCTGGCTGATCCTGATCCTGGCCCGCGATGCCCGGCAGGAACGCAAGGTTGAGGACGTGCTTGAACAAACCCTGTCGCAGCTGCGCACCACGCTGGAAGCGACCGGTAATGGCATCCTGGTGATCGACTGGCACAACAAGATCGCCAGCATGAACCGTCAGTTCAGCGAGATGTGGCACATCCCGGATGCCTTCCTCAAGAACGGCAACGATGCCGCCATCCTTGAATTCCTGACGGCGAACGTGGTGGAGCAGGAAGTGTGCCGCGAACGGCTGCAGCAAGTCAGCGACCCGCACGAGACGCTGGACCAGCTGCATCTGCAGGATGGCCGCGTATTTGAATGCCGCTCACGCCCACAATTCCTCGGTGAGCGCATAATCGGCCGCGTGTTCGGCTTCCTGGACACCACGGAGCGCGAGCATGCCGAACAGGCTCTGCGCGAATCGCGCGACCAGCTGGAGAGCCGCGTACACGAACGCACGCTGGCACTGCAGATGGCCAACATCACGCTGGAGGGCGAGAAGACGCGCCAGGCCGACTTGATCCGCAAGCTGGGCGAGGCGCAGAACCAGCTCCTGCAATCGGAGAAGATGGCTTCCATCGGCGTGCTGGCGGCCGGCGTGGCGCACGAGATCAACAATCCGGTCGGCTTCGTCAATTCCAACCTGAGCAGCCTGCAGCGCTATATGCAGTCCTTGATGCGCCTGCTCGACGCTTATGAGGCGCGCGAAGAGCACCTGCCGGAAAACGACCGCGGCGAGCTGAATGCCCTGCGCAAGGAGATCGATGCGGACTACCTGCGCGAAGACCTGGGCAGCCTGCTGTCGGAATCGATGGATGGCCTGGACCGCATCAAACGCATCGTGCAGGACATGAAAGACTTCTCTCATGCAGGCGGCGGCGACGTGCTGGTGGCCAACCTTGAAACGGGCCTGGACAGTACGCTGAACGTGGTCTGGAATGAAATCAAATACAAGGCGGAAGTCGTGAAGGAATACGGCGGCGTGCCGGAAATCGAATGCATCCCGTCGCAGCTGAACCAGGTGTTCATGAACCTGCTGGTCAACGCCGCGCACGCCATCGAGAACCGCGGCCGCATTACGGTGCGCACCAGTTATGAAAACGAGATGGTGACCGTGTCGGTGAGCGATACCGGCGGCGGCATCGCGGCCGAGAACCTGGGACGCATCTTCGAACCCTTCTTCACCACCAAGCCGGTCGGGAAAGGGACGGGGCTGGGCTTGTCGCTGTCTTACAGCATCGTGCAAAAGCACGGCGGCCGCATCGAGGTCGATAGCGAGATCGGGAGCGGTACCACCTTCCGTGTGATCCTGCCGCGACAGATGTCGCCCGCCGCCGAGGAAAATGATGTTGTAAATTGACTAATTGGCGCGCATCTGGCTAAGATGCCGCGCATGAAGAGACTGTTCCATCCGGGGCTACGCGCCAACACCGTCCGTCCGCCGCAGTCTGGCGAGTGCCACAACTGCCATGCCCCGGTGCCCGAAAAATTCTGCGGCCAGTGTGGCCAGCCCGGCCACGTGCATGTCGCCAGCGCGCACGAATTCATTCATCACTTCATCGGACATTACGTCGCCGCCGAGGGCAAGTTGTGGGCCACGCTGGGCTTGCTGTTTTTCCGGCCGGGGCAGTTGACGCTTGAATTCATCCAGGGAAGACGCGGCCGCTATATCGATCCCCTGCGGCTGTTGCTGACGATCTCGCTGGTCGCTTTCCTTTGCCTGAAAGTGATTCCCGCCATTGACCCGGCGCCCGGCAAGAAGGCGGTGCCTGAGGCGGCGCAGGCGCAAAATGCCGTGCCCCATGAGGCCATGCCGCCTTTGCAGCTGCTGGTGGTCAAGGCCTTCAGGTGGGGAAGTGCGTCATTTGCCACGAACTTCGAGCATTACCAGGCGCTCTCAAGCCACCAGCGAAATGAGGCTTTCTTCAAACTGTGGCTTGCAAAGGGGCCGACCGTGGCGCTGCTGCTGATCCCATTGATAGCGGTTTGGCTGAAGCTTGTCCACCTTGGCAATGGGTGGCGCTACGGCGAGCACCTGGTGTTCGCCATGCACCTGCTCGCATTCTCACTGGCCGGGCTGACATTGGGGATCGCGCTTGCCCCGCTCGCTGATGCCGCATGGATGGCCGCGCTTGTCGCCATTCCATTGTATTTACTTTGGGCGATGCGCAGGGTGTATGGCGGCGGCCTGGTGTTGCTGCTGCGCTGGGGAGCGGCAGCCTGCCTGACGGCGTATTCCTTCAAGGTCTTGATGTGGATGGTCTTTTACGGAGGCCTGGCAATGTCGCCTGTCACTTGAGGCAGGGGACGGCGAAATCGACGTGGTAATGCTCGTCATGCCGCACCCACGGCTTGCCCTTCATGAAGTTCAGCTTCTTTAGCGCCGCGCCGCGCGGCGTGGCGAACAGGCGCGGCAGGTAGGCGGTGTCGAAGATGACCTGCGCGATGCCGCGGCCACGCGCCCGGGCGGCCTGGTCGAGCTGGTACAAGTGCTCGGCCATCGCGGTAAAGTCGATGCTGTATTCGCCATAGCGCGCCGTGCGGTCGAATTCGATGTCGTAGCCGAAGTGCTGGGTAGCCGGCGTTGGCAGGCGTGCAGGAAGGCCGTCCCTGCCGTGCACCGGCACGAAGAAGTCGACCGACAGGCCATTCTGGTGCGTGCGGTGGGGGCGGAAGCGGCCGCCATACTCGTTGCCTGTTTCACCGTAGACATATTGTGCTTTTGGCGCCGCAAGCTCGAGCTTCGCATAGGCTTCGAGGATAATCGCCGACACTTCGCTGTGCACATGGTTGCGCCGCATGGCGACCGCGACCGGGCTGTAGGCCGTGAAGTTGGCACCCTCAGGCGGCAACTGGACGCTGCCTTCAATGCTGCCGCGATTAACTGTGCCGTGGCAATTGCTGGCGGCCGTGGCGCCTGGTGCAATGGCTGCCATGCCCCAGGCGCACATCGCCAGCAGAAAAGCTTTCGATGCAGAAGGGAAGGTAGTGTGTCGTTCGGTCATGGGGCATGACTATAAAGCAATTCCCAGCACTTTTGACAGGGAGCAAGCCGGGCAGTTGGGGTTAGAATGTTCCCATGATGATTCGCGTTGCCACATACAATATCCACAAAGGCGTCTCGTACCGTAGCCATCCACGGGTGCACGCCTTGCGCCATGCGATTGAAGCCTTCCATGCCGACCTGGTGTTCCTGCAGGAAGTGCAGGGCCAGCACGACCGGATCGAGGCCCGTTATGGCGAGGAAAGCCAGGGCCACCGGCACTGGCCGAAAAAAGCCCAGCATGAATTCTTTGCGGGTGAATCGCACCAGTCCGTTTACGGCATGAATGCGCAATACGACCATGGCCACCACGGCAATGCCCTGCTCAGCAAATACCCGATTGCACGCTGGACCAATACTGATATTTCCGACCACGCCTATGAATCGCGCGGCATCCTGCATTCGGTGGTGGAGACGGATGGCAAGCGGGTGCACTGTTACGTGATCCACCTTGGCCTGTTCGAGCGCAGCCGGGTGCGCCAGGCGGAGATCCTGATTGAGGCGGTGCGCAGTTCGGCGCCGGATGGCGAGCCGGTCATCATCGCCGGCGACTTCAACGACTGGCGCAATACCCTGACGGACAAGCTGCAAAGCGCACTCGGCGTGCGCGAAGTATTCGACGAGATCAATCACGGCCATCCGGTAGGCGACCTGGTGCGCACTTTGGCGCGGCGCAAAGCCTCCCAGCGCCCGGCCCGCACCTTCCCGGCAGCCTTGCCATTTTTCAGGTTGGACCGCATCTATGTGCGGGGCTTCAAGGTAGAATCCGCGGAAGTCCTGCATGGCCCGCTGTGGGCCAGGCTGTCGGATCATGCGCCCATCGTGGCGAACCTGAAACTGGTTTCCTGACACATGCGTCACGTTGATTTTCTGGCCGATAACGAAGTCAAACTCCTGCACTGCGGTACCGATTATTTTCCGGCACTGGTCGCGGCTATCGAAGCTGCCCAGTTTGAAATCTATTTCGAGACCTATATCTTTGCCGAGGACGAGACCGGCAAGCGCGTGATGGCCGCGCTCAAGGCGGCTGCGCAGCGCGGCGTCGTCGTGCGCATGATTACCGACTGGTTCGGCACCGGCCACAAGCCCGCCTACCGCCTGCATGCCGAGGTCACGGCGGCTGGCGTCGAGCATCGCATCTTCAATCCCTGGTTCCGGCGCGGCGTCACGCGCACCCACCGCAAGATCTGCGTGGTGGACGCCCAGGTGGCCTTTGTCGGCGGCATCAATATCAACGACGATATGTTTACCGACTACGACCACAACAAGGCGCTGGAGGCGCCGCGCTGGGACTTTGCGGTCGCAGTGCGCGGGCCGCTGGTCGAGTCCATCCATAGCGAGGCGGAAACGCAGTGGACCCGCCTGGGCCATATGAACTTCGTCAAGCGCCTGACCCTGTTCAACGAGGTGCGCAAACTGAACAAGATCGCGCGCCTGAGCACGATGCAGGCCGGGTTCGTCGTGCGCGACAACCTGCGTAACAGGCGCACCATCCAGCGCGCGTACCTGCAGGCGCTGGGCAGGGCGAAGAAGAGCGTACTGCTGGCCAATCCTTATTTTGCGCCGGGACGTAAATTCCGCCGCGCCCTGGCGGCGACTGCGCAGCGCGGGGTGGATGTGGTGCTGTTGATCGGCGTCGGCGAATTCTGGCTGCAGGATGCGGTGGCGCATTCCTTCTATCCCAAGCTGCTGGAGGCGGGCGTCAAGGTGGTGGAATACCGCAAGACGCAGCTGCACGCCAAGGTGGCCGTGATCGACGATGACTGGGCGACCGTTGGCTCCTCCAATGTGGACGGGCTGAGCCTGTTCCTCAACCAGGAAGCGAATGTGGTCATCAAGGACGCCGCATTTGCGCGTTCGCTGCGGGCCAAGATCGAGCAGGCGATTGCCGATGGGGTGGTGATCCACCAGCAGGATTTCGAACATGTCGGGCGCTTCCGGCGGGTAGGTTACGAAGTGGCGTACTTCTTCTACCGCACGCTGATGCGCATTTTTGCGGTAGGGAAGTACACATGAGTGACGTAAGAGTGGACAAATGGCTGTGGGCGGCGCGCTTCTTCAAGACGCGCCAGCTGGCCATCGACGCCATCGACAAAGGCAAGGTGAAGTTATCAAATGGCGAACGCATCAAGCCTTCGCGCAATGCGAAGCTGGGCGAGCGCCTGCATATCGATAATGGCGCGGATGAGTGGGACGTGCTGGTGGTCGGGATTTCCGGCAAGCGCGAAGGAGCGCCAATTGCCCGCCTGCTCTATGAAGAGAGCGAAGAATCGCTGGCGCGCCGCGCCGCCCTGATCGAGCGCAGGAAGATGTTCCCCGAACCCTTTGCCGACAACAAAGGCCGTCCGACCAAGCGCGACCGCCGCGCCTGGGAACGAGCAACTGGTGAATGAAAAGTCGGGGTCAGGTCTGGCAATCGGACATTGCGCGAAGCGCGAAGCTCCTCGAGAAGCCAGACCTGACCCCGACTTTCACGAGGATATTCCATGAATCAAATAGCCCTGCATTTTTTGGAAACCTATGCCAGCAATCGTGAGGTTGAGGGGGGATGGTTGTTTGGCAAAGCACTGCAACAGGCTCAACTCGATTATTCCGACAAGAGTCTTTGGCGCCTGGATCAATTGCTGACCCAGATTCAGGAGCGTGCGAAACCGTCGCGCGAGAAAGTACAGGATACGCTGGAAGGGCGCAATTTCTGCTCGCTCATCGCCTATTACCTGATCGAACTCGTGAGCCGTCGCACCGGCGCTTCGTTTGATTGGCACGATCGCGCCTCAGCGCTGGATGCGTTGCCGATAGGAAGCCAACTGCCGGACGATGGCTTCGCGCGCCTGGTTTCGATGGCGCCGGACCAGGGCGCGGCGTTCCTGCCGCTCGGCTGGCTCGAGGCAAGGCTGCTGGGCGACGGCCCGCAGCTCAGCGCCGATGATTATGTCAATAGTCTGGTGGCGCAGGTGGAGCGTAATGGGCCGGTTGTGTGGTGGACCGGCATGCATGCGCTAGGCCGAATGGCGTCCTGGCAGATGATGATGGCGGCCGATGGCGGGATGGTCTGGCCGGTGCGCCTGACTTCCAAAGCCCCGAATTCCTGGATTTCATCGGCTTTCTCCGGGCGCGATGTCGGCGAAGTCCTGGAATCAGGTGGCCGTATTCTTGAGGAAAATCCCGAAGGCACGGCTTGGCAGGTATTCAGTTATGACGGCGTGGCGGACCTCAAATCCGGACCAAGCGATGCGATTATGGTGCTCCTGTATACCTACGGGCCTTCGCCAATGAAGCTGAAAATTGCCTTCCCTTACCGGCCGGCCAAGGCTGGTGGCCCATTCGCGATCCTGGATCCCCGGCTTCTTGGCGCCAATCTGGAGGACGCTCAGATTGAACGATTGAATGGCGCGCTGGAGCAGGGCATCCAGAGCATCAAGTGGCCGTTCGGGACAAGCTGGGACCAGCTGCGCGCAGCTGGATGACCAGCAGGAAATGTCCACTTCCGTTCCTGACCCCATGGCGGACATTTGCTGCGGCGCAACAATAGAGGTGCACTTCTAGTAGTGCCGTTTGACTTTCGCCACACGCTGGATAATAGTACGAACGTTCGCAAAACTTTTCACCAGCGGCCGATCTGTTAGAGCGAGAATAAGGTTTTTCCTTCTTTCTGGATGGGTCCAAAAGTGAGTGGCACTCTTGTAAATACACCAACTAAATTCATGCGCAAAGGCGAAATGACCCGTGCGGCCATCCTCGATGTGGCCCTCGATCTGGCAAGCCGTGACGGCCTTGAAGGCCTCACCATTGGTTTGCTCGCCGACAAGATGAACATGAGTAAGTCCGGTGTGTTCGCGCACTTTGGTTCGCGAGAAGATTTGCAGATTGAAGTCCTGAAGCTGTATCACCATCGCTTCGAGCAGGAAGTGTTTTACCCGGCGATGAAGGAGGCCCGTGGCCTGCCTCGCCTGCGCGCCATGTTTGCCAACTGGATCAAACGTGTGAGCGTGGAAATCGCCTCGGGCTGCATCTATATCAGTGGCGCCGTTGAATATGACGACCGCCCTGGCCCGATCCGCGAAGAGCTGCTGGCAATGGTCGGCGCGTGGCAGGCAGCATTGCTGCGTTGCGTGCGCCAGGCTATCGACAACGGCGACTTGCGGCCCGATACCGATGCTTCCCAGCTTGTGTACGAGATGTATGGCCTGATATTGGCCCTGCACCACGAGGCGCGCTTCATGCGCACTCCTGGCAGCGTGGACCGGGCAGGCGTGGGCTTCAACCGACTGATCGAGAACTATCAACCATCCTAAGGCTGCGTTTCGCAGCAGCCGAGCAAACATAACCTTTTAGCTATCTGGAGAATAAAATGGGTCAATACGTCGCGCCAATCCGTGATATGCAGTTCGTACTGCATGAACTGCTGAAGGTGGAAGAGAAGCTGAAAGAGCTGCCTCCTCACGCCGAAACCGACGCGGACATCATCAACCAGGTGCTGGAAGAAGGCGCCAAGTTCACCTCCGAAGTGCTGTTCCCGCTGAACCACTCGGGCGACCGCGAAGGCTGCCACCACGATGCAGCGGCCAAGACTGTGACCACTCCAAAGGGCTTCAAGGAAGCTTACGCTCAGTACGTTGAAGGCGGCTGGGCTGCGCTGGCTTGCGATCCTGACTTCGGCGGCCAGGGCCTGCCTATCGTCCTGAACAACTCGTTCTACGAGATGCTGAACTCGGCCAACCAGGCATGGACCATGTATCCAGGCCTGTCGCACGGCGCCTACGAGTGCCTGAAAGAACACGGCACCGACGAACAGAAGAAGACCTACCTGCCTAAGCTGGTTTCCGGCGAGTGGACCGGCACCATGTGCCTGACCGAGCCACACTGCGGCACCGACCTGGGGATGCTGCGCTCGAAAGCCATCCCTAACACCGACGGCTCGTGGGACATCACCGGCGCCAAGATCTTCATCTCGGCCGGCGAACACGATATGGCTGAAAACATCCTGCACCTGGTGCTGGCTCGCGTACCGGACGCACCGGAAGGCTCGAAGGGCATCTCCCTGTTCCTGGTGCCTAAGTTCATCCCTAACGCGGACGGTTCGATCGGCGAGCGCAACCCGATCTTCTGCGGCGCGATCGAAGAGAAAATGGGCATCCACGGCAACTCGACCTGCCAGATGAACCTGGACGGCGCAAAAGGCTGGATCATCGGCCAGCCGAACAAGGGCCTGAACGCGATGTTCGTGTTCATGAACGCTGCCCGCCTGGGCGTAGGCGTGCAGTCCCTGGGCCTGACCGAAGTGGCTTACCAGAACGCGCTGGTGTACGCAAAAGACCGCCTGCAGATGCGCTCCCTGTCCGGCGTGAAGAACCCGGAAGGTCCTGCCGACCCGATCATCGTGCACCCTGACGTGCGCCGCATGCTGCTGACCGGCAAAGCCTACGCTGAAGGCGCGCGTGCTTTCGCTTCCTACGTGGCACTGCAGATCGACCGCGAACTGCACCACCCTGACGCCGATGTGCGCAAGGAAGCCGGCGACGAAGTAGCCCTGCTGACCCCGATCATCAAGGCCTTCATTACCGACAACGCATGGATCGCCACTTCCGACGCCATGCAGGTGTACGGCGGCCACGGCTACATCTCCGAATGGGGCATGGAGCAGTACGTGCGCGACGCGCGCATCAACCTGATTTACGAAGGCACCAACACCGTGCAGTCGCTGGACCTGCTGGGCCGTAAGATCCTGATGGACAACGGCGCCAAACTGCGCAAGTTCGGCGAGAAAGTGCGCGCCTTCGTGGAAGAAAACGGCACCGACGAAGCGATGTCCGAATTCGTCACCCCGCTGGGCGACCTGGGCGAGAAGCTGACCAAGCTGACCATGGAAATCGGCATGAAGGCCTTCCAGAACCAGGACGAAGTGGGCGCCGCCGCCGTGCCTTACCTGCGCGTCGCCGGTCACCTGGTGTACTCCTACTTCTTCGCACAGATGGCGAAGATCGCCCTGGAAAAAGAAGCGTCGGGCGACAAGTTCTACACCTCGAAACTGGCAACCATCCGCTTCTACTTCGGCCGCCTGTACCCAGAAACCGCAACCCTGATCCGCCAGGCTCGTTCCGGCGCCGCCAACCTGATGGCCCTGGATGCTGACCTGTTCTAATTAAAGGAAAAACATGAGCAACTTCAACGTGAAAAAAGTAGCGGTACTGGGCGCCGGCGTGATGGGTGCGCAGATCGCTGCCCACTGCGTCAACGCTAAAGTACCAGTGGTCCTGTTTGACCTGCCGGCCAAAGAAGGCAACAAGAACGGTATCGGCATCAAGGCCATCGAAGGCCTGAAAAAGCTGTCCCCGGCTCCTTTCGGCGACAAGGCCGACGCGGAACTGGTGCAGATCGCCAACTACGAAGACAACCTGGACCTGCTGGCCGGCTGCGACCTGATCATCGAAGCGATCGCCGAGCGCATGGACTGGAAGCATGACCTGTACAAGAAGGTCGCTCCGCACATCGCCCAGAACGCGATCTTCGCCTCGAACACCTCCGGCCTGTCGATCAACAAGCTGGCCGAAGGCTTCGACGCAGACCTGAAGGCGCGCTTCTGCGGCGTGCACTTCTTCAACCCACCACGCTACATGCACCTGGTGGAACTGATCCCGACCACCGACACCAAGCCGGAAATCCTGGACCAGCTGGAAACCTTCATGACTTCCGTGCTGGGCAAGGGCGTGGTCCGTGCCAAGGACACCCCGAACTTCATCGCCAACCGCGTTGGCGTGTTCGGCATCCTGGCCATCATCCACGAAGCCGAGCAGTTCGGCCTGTCCGTCGACGTGGTCGACGACCTGACCGGCGCCAAGCTGGGCCGCGCCAAGTCCGGTACCTTCCGTACCGCCGACGTGGTTGGCCTGGACACCATGGGCCACGTGATCAAGACCATGGAAGACAACCTGCCGAACGATCCGTTCGCAGCGCTGTACAAGACTCCTGCCGTGCTGTCCGGCCTGGTCGCCAAGGGCGCCCTGGGCCAGAAGTCCGGCGCCGGCTTCTACAAGAAGGTCGGCAAGGACATCATGCGCCTGGACGCAGCCACCGGTGAATACGTCGCCGGCGGCAAGAAAGCAGACGACATCATCGCCCGCATCCTGAAAGAAAAGGATCCGGTCAAGAAGATGAAGGCGCTGCGCGAATCGACCAACCCGCAAGGCCAGTTCCTGTGGGCGATCTTCCGTGACGCTTTCCATTACATCGCGATCCACCTGGAATCGATCGCCGACAACGCGCGCGACATCGACTTCGCCATGCGCTGGGGCTTCGGCTGGAACGTCGGCCCGTTCGAAACCTGGCAAGCGGCAGGCTGGGGCCAGGTTGCACAGTGGGTCAAGGAAGACATCGAAGCCGGCAAGGCGCTGTGCAATGCACCGCTGCCAGCTTGGGTGTTCGAGGGCAAAGTTGGCGAGCAGGGCGTGCATACCGCTGAAGGCTCGTTCTCGCCAGCGACCAAGTCCTACACGCCACGTTCCGAACTGGCCGTGTACAAGCGCCAGGAATTCCGCGCTCCGGTATTGGGCGGCGGCGGCGCCGATCCTAAGACTGCCGGCGTGACCGTGCACGAAGACGAGTCCGTGCGCCTGTGGCACACCGGCGACGACGTCCTGATCCTGTCGCTGAAGACCAAGATGCACGTGATCGGCAAAGGCGTGATCAACGGTATCAAGCTGGGCCTGGCCGAAGCTGAAAAGAACTTCAAGGGCATGGTGATCTGGAACACCGACGCAGCCGAAGGCGGCGCCTTCTCGGCCGGCGCCGACCTGCAGGAAGCCCTGCCAGCCTTCATGGCCGGCGGCGCGAAAGCGGTCGACCCGATCATCAAGGAACTGCAAGACACCTTCATGTCGATGAAATATTCCAACGTGCCAGTGGTGGCGGCTGTTGCCGGTATCGCCCTGGGCGGCGGCTGCGAGATGATGCTGCACGCATCGAAGCGCGTAGCGGCACTGGAATCCTACATCGGCCTGGTGGAAGTGGGCGTTGGCCTGATCCCTGGCGGTGGCGGCCTGAAAGAAGCGGCTGTCCGTGCTGCCAAGGAATCCAAGGGCAACGACATCCTGCAATTCCTGAAGACCGGCTTCACCAACGCTGCTACCGCGAACGTCTCCAAGTCCGCGCTGGAAGCGAAGGCCATGGGCTACCTGAAGGAAGACGACGTGATCGTGTTCAACGCGTATGAACTGCTGCACGTGGCTAAAACCACGGCACGTGCGATGGCCGATTCCGGCTACCGCGCGCCGATCCAGCGTCCGGTGCCAGTGACCGGCCGTTACGGCTGGGGCACCATCCGCGGCCAGCTGGTCAACATGCGCGACGGCGGCTTCATCTCCGCCCACGACTACAAGCTGGGCGACATGATCGCCGAGATCGTGTCCGGTGGCGACATCGACCAGGGCAGCGTGGTGAGCGAGCAGTGGCTGCTGGATATGGAACGCAAGGCCTTCCTGGAATTGCTGAACCATCCTAAGTCGCAAGAGCGCATCATGGGCATGCTGCAGACCGGTAAGCCGGTACGCAACTAAGAGCAAATGTCCATCCTGTCGCTGGCCTTTAAACTTTTACTTCGAGTGAAACCTGGCATGGTCTATGAGCAAATCAAGAAGCACATGACGGAGTCGCTGCCGTTTGTGCGCCTGCTCGGCATCCGCATCGACAGCATCGGCCCGGGAACGGCCGAAGTGTCGATGCCGGACGACGGCAAGCTGCATAACCACCTCGGCACGCCGCATGCAGGTGCGATCTTCACGCTGGCCGAAACGGCCTCCGGCGCAGCCATGGCAGGCGGCTTTGCCGACCTGATCATGGACATGCGCCCGGTCGCCAAGGAGTCGCGCATCCAGTACCAGAAAGTGGCCAAGGGCGCGACGCGCGCCTCCGGCAAGGTACCGGGCGACCTCGCCGCGATCCGCGCACAGCTGAAGGATGAAGGAAAAGTAGCGTTCCCGGTCAACGTCGACATCTTCGACGAACACGGCACGCTGGCAGCACAAGTACAGGTGGACTGGTACCTCTCCGCCAAACGCTAACGAATACAGATACTGGAAAGCTTAAAAATGAGCAAACAACTCCAAGACGCATACATCGTCGCCGCTACCCGCACCCCGATCGGTAAAGCACCGCGCGGTATGTTCAGCAAGACCCGCCCGGACGACCTGCTGGTCGCCGCCATCAAGGGCGCCATGGCCGCCGTGCCTGGCCTGGACCCGGCCCTGATCGTCGACGCGATCATCGGCTGCTCCTTCCCGGAAGCGGAACAGGGCTTCAATATCGCCCGTAACTCCGTGGTGCTGGCAGGCCTGCCGAACACCGTGGGCGGCGTGACCATCAACCGTTACTGCGCCTCGGGCATCACCGCCCTGGCCATGGCTGCCGACCGCATCCGCGTTGGCGAAGCCGACGTGATGATCGCCGGCGGCGTGGAATCGATGTCGATGGTGCCGATGATGGGCCACCATCCGTCGATCAACATGGACACCTTCAAGGACGAGAACGTGGGCCTGGCCTACGGCATGGGCCTGACCGCCGAGAAAGTGGCGCAGCAGTGGAAGATCTCCCGCGAAGACCAGGACGCCTTCGGCCTGGAATCGCACCGCAAGGCGATCGCCGCCCAGCAAGCCGGCTTCTTCAAGGACGAGACCACCCCGGTCGAGATCATCACCCGCACCCCTGACCTGCGCACCGGCGAGATCAAGGTTGGCAAGCGCACCGTGGATACCGACGAAGGCGCACGCGCCGACGCCTCCATGGAAGGCATGGCCAAGCTGAAGCCAGTGTTCGCCGCCAAGGGCACCGTGACCGCCGCGACCTCCTCGCAGATGTCCGACGGCGCCGGCGCGTTGATCGTGGTCTCCGAGAAGATCCTGAAAGAACACAACCTGACCCCGCTGGCCAAGTTCTCCTCGTTCGCCGTGCGCGGCGTACCACCGGAAATCATGGGTATCGGTCCTAAGGTTGCCATCCCAGCCGCTTGCGCCGCTGCCGGCATCACCCAGGACCAGCTGGACTGGATCGAACTGAACGAGGCTTTCGCAGCACAGGCCCTGGCCGTGATCCGCGACCTGAACCTGGACACCAGCAAAGTGAACCCGATGGGTGGCGCAATCGCCCTGGGCCACCCACTGGGCGCCACCGGTGCTATCCGCGCCGCGACCGTGGTGCATGCACTGCGCCGCAACCAGCTGAAATACGGCATGGTCACGATGTGCGTGGGCGCCGGGATGGGCGCAGCAGGCATCATCGAGCGCGTATAATCCGCGCGACGACGCGATAACGCATTAGCAAGGCGGGTCGGATGGCCCGCCTTTTTCATATCCACAGTCCTGTGAGCAGCAGGTGTCTGACCCTGCGGGTCTGACACCGGTTTACCGGTTCAAAGAACGGAGACAAACGAAAATGGCAATCCAGACCAGCAAAGCCAACGGCATCCTGACCATCGAATTCGACCGCCTGGACCGCAAGAACGCGATCACCTCCGCCATGTACCAGACCATGGCCGACACCATCAACGCCGCCGAAACCGACGCTGAAGTGCGCGCCATCCTGTTCACCGGCAAGCCGGAGATTTTCACCGCCGGTAACGACCTGGTCGACTTCGCCATGACCACCACCGCCAACGACGGCGTGGCATTCTCCGACCGGCCGGTAATCCAGTTCATGAAGGCCCTGTTCAACAGCACCAAGCCAGTCGTGGCAGCCGTGAACGGCGCCGCCATCGGCATCGGCACCACCATGCTGATGCACTGCGACCTGGTGTACGCCGCCGACAACGCGAAGTTCTCGGTGCCTTTCGCGGCACTGGGCCTGTGTCCTGAATTCGGCTCCAGCATGCTGCTGCCGGCCAATGGCGGCCATGCCCGCGCGGCGGAAAAGCTGATGCTGGGCGAACCGTTCAGCGCGCAGGAAGCCTACGACATGGGCCTGATCTCCAAGCTGCTGCCGGCCGACCAGGTTCTGGCCCACGCCCAGGCGCAAGCAGCCAAGCTGGTCGCCCTGCCGGCGGAGTCGATCCGCCAGACCAAACGCCTGATGAAGGCCGGCCGCGAAGCGCTGAAAGCCCACATCGACGTGGAAAGCGCGCAATTCGGCTCGATGCTGACCGGCGCCGAAGCGAAGGAAGCCTTCACCGCCTTCTTCGAAAAGCGTAAGCCGGACTTCTCCAAGTTCGCCTGACGCGAAGCATGCAAGCGATTCCTGCTCTGGCCTGGCTGCCGTTTTGTTTGCTGGGCCTTTCGATTGCTGGCACGGGCCTGGCAGCGGCGAACGATGAACGGCCAGCCTTCCTGCGGCACCTCTGGCTCGTCCTGCTCGGACTGGCGACTGGCGCCGGCCTGGCGGCAGGGGTGCTGCACCCCGTCGTGCTGGCCAGTATCTGCGCCTTACTGGCTTTCGCATGGTTGGCGAGCCGCCACGGCAAGCCCGCTGTGCGGGTGCTGTTCACGCTATTGACGCTGCTGCTGGCCCTTGCACTCGCAGTGCATGCGGTTCCTGGCTTCGACAATCCCTTGTTGTTGAAGGATGTGCAGCTGTCAGCTGCTTCGGCGCCGTACACCATGTATGCGAACTTCGATAAGGGGGTGGTCGGGGTAGTGCTGCTGGTGTTCTTCTGCCACCGTGCCAGTTCCTTGCGGGATTTTGGCGCCGCATTGAGATCGCAGGGTATTGTGCTGGCAGCGCTCCTGGTGGCGGTGCTGGGCGCGAGCTGGGCAATTGGATTCGTGCATCCCGACTTCAAACTTTCGCCATTCCTGCCGCTGTTCGCCGTCGTCAACCTGCTGTTTGTCTGCGTGGCGGAGGAGGCCTTCTTCCGTGGCGTCATCCAGGGGCAGCTTGCGCGCTACGGCAACACTTTAGCCGTAGCGGTTTCGGGCTTGTTGTTCGGTGCCGCGCACCTGGGCGGTGGTTGGCAGATTGGCGTGCTCGCCAGCCTGGCCGGCGTGGGATACGGGCTGTTGTATGCCAGGACGCGGCGCATCGAGATTCCGATCGCCGCCCACTTCCTGCTTAACCTGGCACATTTCATCGCGTTTACCTATCCGCGTGGCGGCTGAATGCGGGCTTCAAATCTCGACGATGCAGTTCGGATTGAAGCTTTCGTTCTCACCACTTCCGCTCTTTGACATATATCCAAACGGGTTGCACACAACTCGGCAAGGCCCGATTTCGTAGTCAAATGATTCGTGCATGTGGCCATGCACCCAAAGATCCGCCTTGGCCGCTACCTCGTCCAGGTTCGAGGCATAGGCGGATGAAGTCAGGTCGTTCGCATACTGGCTCGGAACCGAGCGCATGGAAGGCGCCATGTGGGTTACGACGACGGTTTTACCGCCGTGGGGATCAGCCAGCTTAGTGCTGATCCAGGACTTGTGCTGCTCATGGAACAAGGCAGTATCCTTGGTGCGCAGCCTGCCGTAGTTCTTGCTGGCGAGCCGTATGCGGCGGTAGTCAGACATGACCTCTTCCGCCCTGGTCATGGCGAAGTATCGCCGGTCATCTCCAAACAGCTTGAAGTCGGTCCATAACGCAGCACCCAGGAAGCGCACGCCTCCTATGACATGCTCATCGCAATTCAGGAACTTCACATTCTGCGTCGCGGCACTGGCGGCACGTATCTTTTCGATCTCGCTATCCAGGTTGTGGCCGTAACCTTCATGGTTGCCGTGCACGTAGATGACCGGGATACCTGCAAAGGCAGCTTCGGCCCACTGCACGGACCGCACGCCGCTGGTATCGATATCCCCAGCCAGGACAACGACGTCCGGCGACGAAGCGGCGATGTCAAACGAAACCTGGTGCTTATTCCAGAATTCGCGATGGAGGTCGGAGAGAATCAGTAAGCGCATGTCCTGATCATATCAGGCGGCCCCCGCCATCGATATGCAGCACCTCTCCGTTGATGTAGGTATTGGTCATCATGAACAGGATGGCGGCGCCAATTTCTTCCGCCTGTCCCACGCGTCCGACGGGAAGGCTTTCGGCAACCTGCTGAAGGAATGCTTTGCTGGTTTCACCCAGTACATCGAACAGTGGCGTGTCGGTGAAGCCTGGTGCAACCACGTTGACGCGAATGGGTTTCAGCTCTTGCGCGAGTGCGCCTGCAAGCGCTTCGACGCCTCGAACCGCAGCCGAAATCACCGCAACGCCGTTGCCGGTCGGGCGATCCGACAACTGGCCACCCGTCAGGATGATGGAACCTCGATTGGAAAACAAGGGCAGTGCTGCCTTGATCGCATACAGGGGCCCGGCGATACGTTCGTCCAGTGCGTGCAGCAAGACATCCGGATCGCAGTCGGCAACGCGGCCGGCATTAAAGGTGCCGGCGGTGACCACCAGGTGATCCACGCGTTCCAAGCCGGCGAATACTGCCTCGACTTCCGCACGGTCCGTAATGTCCGCCACGACGACACGCGCGCCTCCCAGCGAGTCTGCCGCCTGGTTCAGTTTTGCGCGGTTGCGGCCGACCAAAGTCAGTTCGGCGCCCAGGCTCCTGGCTTGGACGGCGGCGGCCAGGCCGATCCCGCTGCTGCCGCCGAAGATGACTACGTGTTGACTGTCGAGCATATCGTTCTTCCAGTTGAAGTTGAGTTGCGACGCAGTGTATGCTCTTCAAAAAGCGTTGGGTACGCTGTCAAATCGAATGGGTGCCATTCCAAAATGGAATGCTGAGGGCAATGGATCAACTCAAGGGAATGCAGTCTTTTGTGCGCGTCGTGGAAACGGGCAGCCTGTCGGCGGCCGCGCGCGATGCCGGTATCACGCAGCCAACCGTCAGCAAGACAATCTCGAATCTTGAGCGAACGGTTGGCGCCCGGCTGCTGGAGCGCAGCTTCACCGGCCTGACGGTGACGGATGCCGGAAAACGATTTTATGAACAGGCCAAACGCGTGCTTGACGCTTATGAGGAAGCGCTGGCGGACGTGCATGGAGCGCGGGAGCAGCCCTCAGGGGCGATCCGGGTGAGCGCGCCGGTCGGCATCGGCCAGGCGCATTTGAGCGCGGCAATCCAGCACTTCCTGGAAACGCATCCGAAGATACAGGTCGAGTTGATTCTGAACGATCGCATGATCGACCTGGTCGAGGAGGGCGTCGACCTTGCGGTGCGCCTTGGCGGCGAGCTTCCCGGCAACCTGATCGCGAGAAAAATCGCTTCGTCGCCGCGCGTGCTGCTCGCGTCGCCGCAATACCTGGATCGCTTCGGTGCGCCGGCAGCGCTGGAGGAACTGGCCGATCACAATTTCGTGCGGTACGCGTGGCTGCAAGGCGGCGACCGGATTACCTTCCATCGTGAAGGGCAAGCGTCGGAAGTCGCGGTACGCGGACGTTTTCGTATCAACAGTTCCCATGCGGTACGCGAATGCCTGGCGTCGGGATTTGCGCTCGGGATGGCGCCACTCTGGCTGGTCGGAGACTTGCTGCAAAGCGGGCAATTGGTACGCATCCTGCCGGCGTGGGAAGCTGCGCCGCATGAAGTTCATATTCTTTATCCTTCTCGCCGCTTTGTGCCAGTGCGTACGCGTGCCTTGATTGAATTCCTGCAAGCGACGATTCCCGCATGGCCCGGTATGGAAAAGGTGTAAAGGCCTTATCGATGCCTGGGCCTCGGGAACATTTCAGTCATCCGCGATGAGGGTGGCGCGGATGCCGCTGTGTTCACCTCCTTGAAGCAGCTGGAGAATGCTCTCGTGGCACACCAGATCGCCGGCGAAGCAGCCGCCCATCACGAACAACAGGCGCTCGTGCAAGGGCGTCCGTTCCAATAGCTGTGTATTCAGGCAGAAAGATGAAACGATCGGCTCAGGGTCAGTGGGATCGGCATCTTCTTCCTGGCCGGAATGCTCGGAAAGTTCCCGGTCCCAGCAATCGAACTTTTTTTGAAAGCCCACGTAGCAATAGTCCTCATAAAGGGACTTATCGTCATGCACCCACCACGCGGGGTGCATGGAAAGACCGGTAACTTTGCGTTCCAGCAGAGCCTCGCGCACGTGATTGCGCACGATAAGGTTGCCAGCGTCATACATCACATCGGGTGGCACGAGCATTGGCTTGATACCTTCCTTGCGGTGACCGCGTTTTTCGCCGTTGTAGAAAGCTAGCGGCGCCGAGTCGGGCGCTACCTTGCCCCTCCAGTATTCGCGCTCGTGCGTTTCATGGAAGGCGGTGGGATAGGGGAGCGACGCATTTCTGCCACGCCGGAGGAAGTAGTACTCTTTTTCAAACGCGGTCATCGTCTGGCTTTCATTCGTACGCAACTGTACCCATGCGAACTCCATGTCCGCGATGTTCAAGGCTGCCGCAGGCGCGGCACGATTTGTCCCGCCGGATAGCGGCCTTGCGCGTGCGGAGGTCGGAGCGCGGTACGAAAGGAAAGTCCAGCTCCTCGATCCGTGCTTCGGACAGCAATTCCTCAAGCTCGTGCACTTCATTTGCCGCACGCACGAAGTCAACGAGCAAATGCGCGAATTCCGCTACGGCGGCGTCGAGCGGTGAAGGATCTTCCTCGTCTTCGACGAAGCATTCCAGGTGGTTGGCAACTTCATGGATCGCGTGTCCTATTACCGGTCCGCTGCAGAGCAAGGCGAGCGGCAGCATCAGGCGCAGTTCGAGCATCAGGGTGGCACCGCCCGGACCTGCGAGGTGGGCGTACAGGGACGGGGGAACCGACTCGAAAACCATCTCCATGTACGCCAGCCAGGTCAGCATGCTGTCCTGCTCCGCCAGCAGTTGGTCGATCATCCGGCGGTTATGGGAAGCCAGCACTTCACGCGCCAGTTTCGGCCGCATCGCAGGTAGTACCCGCTCGAGGAAATCGTCGATGCCCTGCCGGTCGCCGTTGGCGATAAGAGCGGGCAGCCCGAAGATCGCGGCACGGTGTTCCTGCAGCCTTGCGGCGAAAGTGACGCCACCGCCGAATGCGCCATGGCTGAAGTCGTGCGGCGCGTCGGGCAATGTTCCTGGCAGCAGTTTGATCCCTGTTATGGCTGGCAGGCCGCCCAGGCGCCCTTTCCACCACACCCATTCGTCGGCCTCGGCGGATTGCGTCTCGTCGCCGGGCTGGGCGCCTTGCCGCATCGTGTCCGCTACGCTGCCCCAGAGTTCAGCATTGAACACGCTGCGCTTGGCGCGCAGCCATTTGGCCTGCAGCGGATTCCAGCCGCATTCCGCGGCGGCCTGGTAGGCGGCTGCGCCGCTGCCTTGCCACATTTCGCGCAAAGGCTGCAGTGCTTCCGTCAGGTGCAGGAAAGCACTGTGCAGGCGCAGGACGATGCTTTCGCGCTGCTCTTTGGCCTGGTAGGCAAGCTCCCTGGTGAGCAGTTCGATGGCGATGGGCGAGACAGGTTTTTTCATGGCGCTCTCTAGTTGCCAAAAATGCAAAGCAGCCATTATGGCAGCAAGTGCGCGGTCTTGCCGCTCAAGAGTGCGCGTATAATCCACGCGACGTTTTCAACGGGAGAATCCATCAATGTCCATGCAATTCCTGCGCCGCGCCGCCGCACTGTCTGTGCTGGCCGCCGCTATCGCCATCCCGGCCCAGGCCGACAGCTTTGCTTCGTCCGCCTCGAGCGCTGGTTCCGCATCCTCCGGTAGCATTTCCGATTCCATCGGCGGCTCCAGCAAGAGCTCCAGCGGCGACGACAAGAAAGTGGCCGCCGGCCAGTACCGCGTCATCGACGTGGCCGAGGCGCCAGGCAAGCCAGGCGCAACCCGCCTGAAGCTGCAAGGCCAAGGCAATGAATTCTTCCTCACCGTGCCGAAAGCAGCCCTGGCTGACCGCGCACTGCCGGCGGGCGCGCTGGTGCAGGTGAGCGAGCGTCCTTACGGCTACGAATTCGCGTACGCCGACACCCGCCAGGCCTTCTTCCTGGCCCTCGACGACGCATGGCAACGCGAACTGCGCTCGCACGCCATCTGATCTCTGCCTGCCTGGCGCTCGGCTGGAATGCCGCGGCGCAGGCTGGCGGGATGATGTTCTGCGACCGTCCGGCGAAAGTTTCGGCGGCGGCGCAGGACCACGTGCTGCGTTTCGCCGCCGTGGTGAAAGATGAACTGGAACGCTCCGGCGCTAGCGCCGCCGTGGTGTCGCGCGCCGGCCTTGACCTAGCGCGCTTCGCACTGCGCTACTCGCACGCGGGCCTGGCTTTGAAAGCCAACCCAAACAGTCCCTGGTCGGTGCGCCAGCTTTACTATGCTTGCGACGAGAAGCGCCCGCGCATCTTCGACCAGGGCATGGCCGGTTTCGTGCTCGGTGCGGAAGAACCGGCGCACGGCCACCTGTCGATGGTGCTGCTGCCGGAAGGAGCGGCCAGCAAACTTCAAGCAGCAGCGCTGGATGCGCAAACCCCTTTGTCGCTGCTGGCGGGCGAGTACAGTGCCAACGCTTATGCCTACGGCACGCGCTTCCAGAACTGCAACCAGTGGTTGGTGGAGCTGATTGCCAGCGCCTGGGGCGCATCCGCGCCGCAGCGCGAAGAGGCGCAGCGCTGGCTGCGTGAGCGCGGCTACCAGGCGCAAGCGGTCGACGTTGGCCGCACGCTGGTGATCGCCGCGCACTTCGTGCCGTTAGTGCACGTGATTGACCATCCCGACGAGGACTTGCGTGCGCAAACAATGCGCGTCAGCCTGCCTTCGTCGATTGAAAATTTTGTTCGCCGCGAAGCGCCACAAGCGCGTCGCATCGAGCTTTGCTACAACGCGAACCATATCGTGATCCGGCGCGGCTGGGAAACGATGGGTGCGGGTTGCGAAGCGCAGGCTGGTGACGAGGTTATCGCCTTTGAAAACGGAAATTAACAAGGTCATATGGACACTCCCATTGCGTCGCTTTACCTGATCTCCGCAGGTGCGCTGGCAATGTCGGCATTCCAGTCTGCGCTGGTGGCTCGCAACAGTTCTTATGTGCGGGCTTGCTGGGCTTTTGCAGTAATCTGCCTGACATTTGCCTGCTTCCAGTACACGAACGTGCAGCAACAGCTGGCGCCCGGGCTGGCGGAGGCGGTCAGGGCCCACAAATGGGTGAATTTCTTCTCGCTTTTGCTGGCGCCGCAGTTCTGCTACCTGGTCGCCTCCCTGGACCCAAGCCGAAGCGCATTCCGTCTTGCCTACGGCATTGCCTTCATATCGGCCGTGCTGGCGGTTGACAACTTCATGGTCCCTTTTGGCTATCGTTTTTCCTCATTGGCGAGCGATGCCCCAACGGAACTGGTATGGGGCGGGCACGCCTTCCTGCTGTTTGGCGAAACGACAGCCGCTTATACGGTAAGCCGCCTGCTGTCGCTGGGCGCCGTGGTGTTTGCGGTCATCTACTTTGTTCGCGTGCAGCGGCAGCGGGCACGTTTTTCCAACCGGCTGGTATGGAGTTCCGCGGCACTGGTCGTGGTGACGACAGCCCTGGGCGGCGCTACCGATACCGGCGTGCTGCGCATGCCGTACCTGAGCGGATTCGGTTTCCTGTTCCTCGCTGCGTCTTACCTGCTGCTGGTGAGGCGCGAAGCAACCCAGCGCCTGACCGAGAAGATTCGCATCAGCGCCGCGCTGGAGCGCGAACTGGAAAACCACAAGCTGTCCAGCAGGCGCATCGAGCGCGCCCTGACCAACGATGAACTGACCCGCCTGCCGAACCGCGAAGGCGCGCTGGAGAAGCTGCGCACCATGTCGGCCTGGAGTGAGTCGAGCATGACCCGCATGGCGGTGCTGCTGCTCGACCTGGACCGCCTGGCGATCATCAACGGCACGCGCGGCTACGAGGCCGGCAACCAGGTGCTGATCGAGGTGGCGCAGCGCCTGCGTGAACACTGCGGCAAGCGCCGGCTGGTGGCACGCCTTGGCAGCGCGCGTTTTGTGGTCGGTATTGCCGGCCACAAGACGCTGGGAGGAATCGAACGCGAAGTGGAGGGCGTGCTGGCTGCGATCAAGCCGCCTTTCGCGGTGGCGGGCAGCATCCTCAATATGACTTTCAGCGCCGGCGTGGCAATCTATCCTGACCATGCCGAGTCGGCGGAAGACCTGCTGGCATCGGCGGGCCTGGCGCTGCACGAGGCGCGCGACGCGGGACCGGGCAGCATGCGTACTTTCCACCCATCGCTGCAGAAGTCGCTGAGCGAGCGCATCGGCCTGGAGAATGAGCTGAAGGAAGCGCTCGAGAACGGGGAACTGTTCCTGCATTACCAGCCGCAGGTCTGTGCCGTCACGGAACGCGTGCTGGGAATGGAAGCGCTGATTCGCTGGCAGCACCCCGAGCTGGGCCTGGTGATGCCGGATAGATTCATCCCGCTGGCCGAATCGACCGGCACTATTGCGGCAATCGGCGCATGGGTGATCGAAAGTGCCTGCCGCCAGCTGCAGGATTGGCGTGCGCTGGGCTTCAGTGAAGTGCGGATGGCGGTCAACGTGTCGGCGCATCAGCTGTTGCTGGACGATCTTGACGACAATGTGCAATCGGCCTTGCGGCGCGCCGGCCTGATGGGCGCTGATCTTGAACTCGAGATCACGGAGTCGGTGCTGATGGAAGATCCGCAACGCTCGATCGAACGGCTCGAGACATTGCGCAGCCTGGGCGTGCGGCTTTCGATCGACGACTTCGGAACCGGTTACTCGTCCCTCGGCTACCTGAAAATGCTGCCGGTGCACTCCTTCAAGCTTGATCGCAGTTTCGTGCGCGACATCGGTACCAGCGAGAAGGATCTCGAAATCTGCGCCACTGCGGTCGGCCTGGCGCGCAAGCTCGGTCTCGAGATCGTTGCCGAAGGCGTGGAAGACATGGTGCAGGCAACGCAGTTGCGCCACCTGGGCTGCAACCTGCTGCAGGGCTACTACTTTGCGCGTCCGCTGGCGGCGCATGCGGCCACCAACTTCCTGATGGATCAAAGGCAGGCCGCCGCATAGCCGAAACAGTGGCCGCTTTTCGTGTTTGTAATAAAATAACGCGAATTGCCAAAAAGAAAATCGAGGACCGTATGGATACTCCCATTGCTTCGCTCTACCTTGTCTCCATGGGAGCGCTAGCAATGTGTGCATTCCAAGCCGCTTTGCTGGCACGCAGCAGCTCTTATGTGCGGGCCTGCTGGACTTTCGCCGTGCTGTGCCTGACGTTTGCATTGTTCCAGTTCTCCAATGTGCGGCAGCAGCTGGCGCCCGACCTGGCGGCTGCCATCGCCGCACATAAATGGGTGAACCTTTTTTCGCTGTTGCTGGTGCCGCAAATCTGGTACCTGCTTGCCTCCCTCGACGAGCGCAAATGGGCGTTCCGCCTGGCCTACGCCGTGGGCTGCGTGACTGCCTGGCTGGTGGCTGACAACTTTGCCGCGCCCTATGGCTACCGCTTTTCAGAGCTCTCGATCGACCTGCCAGGCGAATTATGGTGGGGCGAGCGTGCCTTCCTGCTGGCCGGTGAAACCACGCCGGCCTATGCGGTCAATCGCCTGCTGTCGCTTGGCGCGGCGGTGTATGCCGCGGTGTACTGCATTCGGGTCCGTAGCCAGAGCGTGCGCTTTTCCAATCGCCTGGTATGGCTCTCGGTGGTGCTGATCAGCGTCACGACTGCGCTTGGCGGCGCCAGCGATGCGGGCCGGCTGCAATTGCCCTACCTGAGCGGGTTCGGCTTCCTGTTCCTCGCTGCCTCCTACCTGCTGCTGGTGCGGCGCGAAGCCACCCAGCGCATGACGGAGAAGATCCGCATCAGCGCCGCGCTGGAGCGCGAAGTGGAGAGCCACAAGCGCGCCAGCCTGCGCTTCGAACATGCGCTGACCAACGATGCGCTGACGCGGCTGCCCAATCGCGCCGGCGCACTGGACTTGCTGCACAAAATGTTCGTCGAGAGCGAATCGAAGCTGACCCGGATGGGTGTGCTGCTGCTTGACCTGGACCGGCTGGCGATCATCAACGGCACGCGCGGCTACGAGGCCGGCAACCAGCTGCTGCTCGAGGTGGCGCAGCGTCTGCGGCAGCATTGCGGCAAGCGCATGCTGGTGGCGCGCCTGGGCAGTGCGCGCTTCGTTGTTGGCATTGCTGGACACAAGACATGGGCCAGCATCGAGAGCGAAGTGGAGTCGATACTGGAGGCAGCCAAAGCGCCGTTCGCCATTCCGGGCACAGTGTTGAACATGACGTTCAGCGCGGGCGTGGCAGTCTATCCCGACCACGCTTCGTCGGCAGAGGACTTGCTGGCATCGGCGGCGCTGGCGCTGCACCAGGCGCGCGATGCCGGGCCGGGCAACCTGCGCGTATTCCATCCTTCGCTGCAGCAGTCGCTGAGCGAACGTATCGGGCTCGAATACGAATTGAAGGAGGCGCTCGAGAAAGGGCAGTTCGTCCTGCATTACCAGCCGCAGGTTTGCGCGGCGTCGGATCGGGTGGTGTGCATGGAAGCGCTGATTCGCTGGCACCACCCGACGTTGGGACTGGTGATGCCCGATAAATTCATTCCGCTGGCCGAAGCGACCGGTTCCATCGCCGCCATCGGCTCGTGGGTGATCGATGCCGCCTGCCAGCAATTGGCAAGCTGGCGTGAAAACGGTTTCACCGGTGTCCGCGTGGCGGTCAACCTGTCGGCGCAGCAGTTGCTGGTGACCGACCTGGGCGACACGGTGCAGTCGGCCTTGCAGCGCGCCGGCCTGCAGGGTGCCGACCTCGAACTGGAAATCACGGAGTCCGTGCTGATGCAGGACCCGCAGCGCTCGATCGAAAGGCTGGAGGCTTTGCGCGGTCTGGGTGTCCGTCTTTCGATCGACGATTTCGGTACCGGCTATTCCTCGCTTGGCTACCTGAAGCTGCTGCCGGTGCATGCCTTCAAGCTGGATCGCAGCTTTGTGCGCGATATCGGCAGGTCCGCCAAGGACCTGGAGATCTGCGCCACCGCGGTCGGCCTGGCACGCAACCTGGGCCTCGAACTGGTAGCAGAGGGTGTGGAGGATGCGCTGCAGGCGGCGCAGCTGCGCAAGCTGGGATGCCACCTTCTGCAAGGCTATTACTTCGCACGCCCGCTAGCCGCTTACGCCGCAACGGACTACCTGGCAAACGACAGGAGAGTGGCGTGAGGCCGGGCTTCACCATCCAGTCACTCCCAGTGCCAGTTTTGGCCCCAGCTTTCCTGGTAATCCCACAGGTGCAGGTCCTGGCCGTCGAATGAGCCCCACCAGGCGTCCTTGACGTCGATGGCCTTGCCGGGCGCATGGGCCGGGCGCAGGGTCTGGCCGGACCAGGAGAAGCGCTGGTTGGCCTTGTCGTTGCAGTCCCAGATCACCAGCCTGGTGCCGTTGCCGGTGCCGAAAGCGTACACGTCGACGCATTTGTCAGGGTTGTTCTTGCTGCGCAGCAGGCCATCCGGGTCCTGGTACCAGAGTTGCGTGACCTGGCCCTGGCAGCTCCAGTGATGGACGGGCGTGCCATTAGCCATATTGTTGCCTTCGATGTCCATGCACTTGCCGCGGCCGTCGACCAGCTTGCGGAACACATAAGCGCTGCCAGGCTTGACGCTGGCGCTCACGCCCGCGCCCGCTCCCGTAATTGAACCGTCCGACACCAGCCGGATGCGCGCGCTGTCGCCGCTGACCATGAAGCTGGCGGCGATGGCGCCGGACAGGGATTTCACCAGCGTGCCATTGCGGTCATATACGTGGACAAAATCCCGATTCGCATCGGTGCTGCCAGTGAGGTAGACCTTCAGCGCAGCCGCGCCTGGAATGGTCAGCCACTGGGAGCGGTCCTCGTTGTTGCCATAGGCGCCGCTGCTCCAGGTGGTGGCGAGTGCTTCGATGCCGACGCTGGCGCCGCTCGAGGTGCCGGCGCCATCGGAGACCAGTTGTGCGATGATGGCGTTGTCCGCAACTACCAGTGATTGGGCAAACGCTGCGCTGAAACTGTGCAGCAGGCGACGGTTGCTGTCGTAAATGCGTAGAACATCGCCAGCGCCAAGCGAGCCGCTTACGTTGACGCGAACGGCGCCGGCGCCAGGCAGGCGCAGGGTCTGGGCGCGGTCTTCATTGTTGCCGTACGCGCCGGTATCCCAGCGTGTTGGGGCGTCGTCATACTTTTCCCATTTGCCTTCCTCCGCCTGGTCAGAGTAATTCAGCCAGACAGGGTTGGCGCCAGCGGCCAGGCGCAGGCGCTCGTTCATGTAAGCGTTGGCGGGAACGGAAAACGCAAAGCCGCTGCCGAAGGCCGCGCTGCAAGCCTGCTTGCCGCCTTGCCAGACGCCGGCAGCCGGAGTGACGCGCCAGTCGTCGGGCTGGGCCTTGTTCTGGCAGGCAAAGCGCAGCGCGGCGGTGCAAGCTCCATCATTCCAGCGCCCGTCGCCGCGCATTTGTGCGCAATCCTCGTTGTTGTAGTCATTTGGCTCGCCGTCGGCCCAGGACCAGATAGCGGAGGCGATCATTCCTTCGTCCCAGCGGTCCGCGTCGACATTGTCTGCGCCGCAGCGCATCAGCGCCGCAATGTTGGACGTGTCGATGGTGCCGGTTTCGTCGACCCAGGAATCGGGTAGCACATCCTTGCCCAGCTTGGAGTCGGAGACGGCATAGATATTTTCCTGGTCCATCGGCACGCCGTCCACCGTGCAGTTGGCGGTGTTGATGAATTTGACCTGCCGGCTGTTCCAGCCGCCGGCAGCCCCGGTTGCGAACAGAGGGCCTTGCCAGACCACTGCGCCGTCGTAGGTGTTGTTGGCGGATTTCACGAGCACGCGCTTGCCGCGGGCGATCATCTCGCGCGGCGACTCCCAGCGATTGGCGGGCTTGTCGGAGGGCTTGTACAGCAGGGAGCCGAAGACCGCAGTCAACGGTCCCACCACGCCGGCCTGGCTGTTGGCGCGGTCTTCCAGGTCGACGAAGACGATTGCCTTCGGATTGGCATCAAGCCAGTTGCGAATCTTCCACAGTTCATTGGGATAGTTGTCCGGCGCGCCGTAGATCGCCGAGCAGTCCTGGTGGCACAGCTGCACCTCGCCATTGTTGATGTGCAGGTCCAGGTCGACATTGCGGATGCCCGAATTGAGCAGCTGGTTCATCGGCCAGCGCTGGTTGGCCCAGGTGGCGCCGCTGTCGTTCCAGGCATTGTGCGCGCCCAGTACCTGGACGCGATTGAGTGGCGTATCCATCGCCACGTCGTACTGTGTACGGATGCCCAGGCCCAGGTCCGCGGCATGCAATGCCTGCATTCCGAACAGGAGAGAAACGATGACGCCTGCCAGCTTCATTCTGCCTCCGAAAGTTTAGTGCCCTGAACCGGCTAACTTACCCCAGGAAAGGCAGGCGCACGATGGAGGCCCACCTCTAAGATTTTGGCTCGTGCGGTCATTTACTTGTAGCAGAGTCCTGCTAGTTTTGCCGTCACAAACCATTTGAAGGAGGAACCGATGTTGAAAGCCGTTCGCTGCGCGGTCGTGACCGCGTGTGCCCTTTCTGCTTTGCCTGCCATGGCAGCTTGCCCTGACTACGTAACCGCAGCCAATCCGCCTGCACTGTCAGGGCCCGCCCGCAAGGGTTTTGCCAACTTCGGCAACACCATCCTGTCCGGCTTGTACAAGCCCTGGCATATGGCGCACGATGTCATCGTCAAGGCCGGCCAGCCTGCGACCATTACCGGCAAGTTCGACTACGACGCGGTGCTGCACAAGGACCTGGAAGGCGAGCGGGTTCACGCCTATCTTTACGGCAGCGGCATGCAGCAGTGGCAGTACCTCGGCAGCTTTATTACAAATAGCGATGGCAAGGTCAATGTGCCGCTGGGCGTGCGGCCTGTCGGCGATTATGCGGTGCGTTTCGTGGTGGAGGGCGACCTGAGCAGCACCAACGGCTACCTGAGCGTGGTCGACCCGAACCGCGATGCAGTGCTGTTCGATATCGATGGCACGCTGACGATCAACGATTTCGAGGCCTATGCCGACTACGTTGGCGTCAAGACCGCAACGGCATATTCCTATGCGCAGCAGGTTGTTAACGCCTACCGCCAGAAAGGCTACCAGGTCATCTTCCTCACCGGACGGCCTTACTGGGTGACGAAGGATGGCCTGGAATGGCTGAAAATCCAGAATATGGGCCAATGGCATTACCACTCCAACCCCTACGGCGACGGCCCGATCCCGCCAGATACACAGCAGTTCAAGACCGACTATGTGCGCTACCTGCGCAACACGGTCGGCCTGAACATCGTGCGCGCCTATGGCAATGCCACGACCGATATCGCGGCCTACGCCGATGGCGGCATCGCCAAGGCGCAGACCTATATCATCGGCCCGAACGCCGGCGCTTCGGGCACGCAGCCGATCCAGGGTGATTACACCGCCCATTACAGTTTTGTGGTGGAACCCACCCCGCTAGCTAGCTGCCGGCTGTAACGTGGTAGATTCCCACTTTGAACAATGAGAAGGAGGTTTGAAGTGGGAATCCTTGACGGCATGCTGGGCAACGCGTCCAAGATCGACATTGCGGACTTACGGGAAGACTTTGCTAAAGTGCTCGCACCGAATGAGCGGGTGGAGCATGCCTATCAACTGATACGCGACTATTTCGTCTTCACCGACAAGCGCCTGGTGGTGGTGAATATCCAGGGCGTCACGGGCAGCAAGAAGGAATATCACTCGATTCCCTACAGGAGCGTGACGCATTTCAGCATCGAGACCGGCGGTACGCTGGACCTCGACGCGGAGCTGAAGATCT
This sequence comes from Duganella sp. Root198D2, assembly GCF_001428585.1. Classification (NCBI taxonomy): domain Bacteria; kingdom Pseudomonadati; phylum Pseudomonadota; class Betaproteobacteria; order Burkholderiales; family Oxalobacteraceae; genus Duganella; species Duganella sp. Root198D2. Next base: position 151,430 of record NZ_LMIC01000049.1, read on the forward strand.
GGATCTCCAGCACCTCGGAACCGTTCGCGCAAAAATTCAACAAACGCCTGAGCATTTATGAAGTGCAGGCAGTGTTGGCAAGCTACGTGCTGAAATGAAGCGATTTTTCTTCGTGTTGGTATTGGCTGCAGCCGCCTTCTTTATCTGGGGCGATCCTGCTGGGTTACTGCACCGCGTCAGCATGTGGGCTTGTGAATGGCTGCGCGTCTTCAAGGTCTGCTGACGCATCCATCTTTCGTTGGCGGGCGAATTGTTGCGGCGACGCTGTCGCTAGCATGATGGCTTTGATGGGAGCCGGACATGCCAGCCTACGAAGTCATCGATATCCCCAGCCACCAGCCATACCTGGCGGCGCGCGTGCGCCACACCGCGCCTGACCGCGCCAATGGTGCGCCGCCCGTGCTGTTCGTGCACGGGTCTTCATTCCCCTCGGGACTGTCTTTCGATTTCCGCATGGATGGGCAATCGTGGATGGACTGGATGGCGGCGCGTGGCTATGACGTGTATGCGCTTGATTTTCCCGGTTATGGACTGTCGGACCGGTACGCCGCCGATGCGCCGTCGCCACCCGGCAGAGCGCGCGAGGTGGTACCGGACGTGGACAGTGCGGTCGACGCCATCCTGGGCAAGACAGGCAGGCAGCAAATCCTGCTGGTCGGGCATTCCTGGGGCGGCTCGGTGGCGGCACGCTATGCGCAGGAGCATGCGAGCAAGGTGGCGAAGCTGGTGCTGTTTGCCGCAATCACGCCGCGCGCGGCGCAAGACGCCACCGGTGCGCCGGCGCTATCTGCCAAACCCTATGAGGAGCTGACGCCCGTCCAGCGAATTGCCGCGATGGATGATTTGCGCCCTTTGCAGGAAGCGCCGCTGTTGCACGCCGATATCTTTCGCCGTTGGGGCGCGCAATGGCTGGCATCGGACGATCGGCGCGATGGCGCAGTACGTTTCCCCTCCGGTCCCGGCGCCGACCTGGCGGACCTGCAGCAGGGCCGCACTTACTACGATCCCGCGCGGCTGGAAATGCCGGTGCTGCTGGTACGGGGAGAGTGGGATGCCTGGCCCAGCGCCGCCGACTACAAAGCCATGGCGGCCGCGATCAGGGAGGCACGCTACGCAGTGATTCCGCGCGGGACCCACGTGGTGCACCTCGAGACAGGGCGCTTCAAGCTGTATGAAGAAGTGCTGGATTTCCTGTATAGCGGACCAGCAGGAAGTCGATGAAGGCGCGCACCCGCAACGGCAGGTTGCGCCGCGTCGGGTACACGGCATAAACCTCGACCGGCGCCTTGCGCCAGTCTTCCAGCAAAGGCAGCAGTTCGCCGCGCGCAATCGCCTGCGCCACGATGAAATGCGGCAGGCAGGCGATGCCGTGTCCTTGCACTGCCGCTTCGCGCAGCGCGGCGCCGTTATTGACGCGGAACGATGAGCGCACGTCGACGCTGAAAGGAGTTCCATTGGCTGGATCGCGGAAAGACCAATAGGCGCTGTCATCCAGGTTGCTGTAGGCGAGGCCGCGGTGGGAGGCAAGGTCGTGCGGCGTTCGCGGCGCTCCATGCTGCGCCAGGTATGCCGGGCTGGCGCACACGGTATGGTCGATCGCGGCGATACTGCGCGCCACCAGGCTGGAATCCTTCAGGCGCGAGATGCGGATCGCCAGGTCGAAGCCCTCGTTGACGATGCGGTCGTTCAGGTCCAATTCGACGGCAAGGTCGGGATGCTGCGCTGCGAATTCCGCCGCCAGCGGCGCCAGGCACATGACGCCGAAGGACATCGGCCCCGCCACGCGCAGCTTGCCACGCAGGGCGGCGCTGCCCGACGAGACTTCGGCTTCCGCATCGTGAAGATCATCCAGCAGGCGCAAAGCACGCTCGTAAAGCAGGGCACCTGCCTCGGTGACGCTCATGCTGCGGGTAGAGCGCACCAGCAGTTGCGTGCCGAGGCGGTCTTCCAGCTCGCTGATGCGCCGGCTGACCGCCGACTTGACCACGCCGAGCCGCAGCGCTGCCCCGGAAAATCCCTCCGCTTCCACCACCGCTACGAACGTCTTCAAATCTTCATAGCGGTCCTGCATTGTTCTTCTCCGGTGGATTCTGTGTGCTCAGTGCGAGGTCCCCCAAGTGGCCGGCACGCGCCTATGATGGGGGTAGTATAAAACCTTCACAGGAGAGAAGCATGAAAATCAGGATGACTGCCGCGGCATTGTTGCTGGCCGCCGGAGCTGCGCAGGCCGGCGAACCGGTCTGGGATGCCAACAAGGTAGAACTGAAGGCGCAGAAGCTGGCCGACGGCGTGTACGCGATGGTACCGGCCGATGCGGCCAGGGCGGCGGATGGCGTGCCGATAGCCACCACCTCCGGCATCCTGGCCGGCAGCAAGGGCGTGCTGGTGGTGGATACCATGATCAACGAGCGCCTGCACAAGCAGGTGATGGCGGAGGCAAAGCGCCACGGTGCGCTGCGCTATGCGGTCAATACCAGTTACCACGGCGATCACTCCTATGGCAATTACTTCTTGCCGAAATCGGTCACCGTGATCCAGCACGCTGCGGCCAAGGCCTATGTGGATACCAATTTCGCCAAGGATGTCCAGTTCATGGAGGGTGCATTCGGCAAGGGCCGCGGCATCGACAAGATCAAGCCGCGCACCGGCGACGCGCTGGTGGCGAAAGACAGCCGCGTGCAGCTGGACCTGGGCGGCAAAGTAGTAGAAATAATTGATTTCGGCTTCGGCCAGACCGGCGGCGACCTGGTGGTGTGGGACCCGCAGGCCAGGGTGGCCTTCACCGGCAATCCGGTGATAGCCGGCCAGCCGTCGCTGCCTTGGCTGCTGGATGGCCACGTCCAGGATACGCTGGACACGCTGACCCGGATCTACAATTTCCTGCCAGCGGACGCGCGCATCGTGCCGGGGCACGGTCCTGTGATGGGCAAGGAGGCGATGAAATGGCACCTGGACTACCTGGCGGCGCTGAAGGCCGCCGTGCAGGATGCCCACGCCAAAGGCATGACGCTGGAGCAGGCGCAGGCGCACGCCGACCTGGCCGCATTCAAGGGCTATGCCATTTACGACTGGGTCCATAAAGGGATCAATATTCCTGCCGCCTATGCGGAGTTCAGGAAGTGATCAGTTGACACCGTAGCGCGCCCGGATGGCAGCCAGCGTGCCGTTCTGTTCGAGCTGGGTAATGGCCTGGTTAATGCGCGCCAGTTGCGCTTGCGTCGTGCTGGCGGCATTCAGCATCAGGTGTACTGGCGCACGGTAGGGCAGGTAGGACAACTGTACGATCCGGACATTTTGCAGACGCGCGACGTGGCGCAGGGCGTTCGCGTCGCCCATGATCAGGTCGCCGCGCCCGGCCTCCAGCATCTTGATGCCTTGTTCAAAGGTGCCGAAAGTACTGCGCCGTCCTTCCGCGTTCAGCACCGGCAGGGCGCGTTCGTAGTCATCGCCGTAAAAGCCCAGGCGCGGCGCCAGCAGGCTGGCACGGCGGCTGACAAGGTCCTGGAAGCTGTCGACGTGGCGGAATTTATCCAGCTTTTCGGGCACGGTGAACAGGCCCACGGTTTCCTGCCGATAGGGCAGGCTGAAACGGGCATAGCCGCGCCGTTCTTCGGTGGCGGAAGCTGCCATCAAGAGATCGAGCTTGCCTTGCTGAAACAGGACATTGCGCCGCGCCGGCGGCATTTCTTTTTCCAGCTGCAGGGCGCAGCCGGCGTGCTTCATTATGGCCTGCAGCAACTCGAAATCGACGCCGCCCAGTACCGCCTTGTCATTGTGATAAAAGTATGGTGGCCATTCTTCGGGTGCCAGGCGCAGGGTACAGGCCCCGGCAGGGCCGGCGAGTTGTAGCAGGAGCGCAGCGAGCAACAGCCTCATGGCCGAGGGCATCCGAAAGTATCCACGAGGACAGTGTTTCAGATGGCAGCGTCGCTGTAAAGGGAAAAGCTAGTCAGTGTGGTGCCGGTATATTTCCCGACCGCCGGCCCCGGTAGTGGCGCCGCAGCGCCAAGTGAACGTATTCTGCGGGCCGAATGTGACGGCCGTTTGACGCCAGTGTGACGGCTTGGTGTAATACGGCCCATGAAAACACACCATGCACTCCTGCAACAAGCCGTCGCCCTGCACCAGAAGGGCGAACTCGGTCGCGCGCAAGCCATCTACGACGAGGTGCTGCGCGCGCAACCGCTGAATTTCGATGCGCTGCACTTGAGCGGTGCCTTGGCGCGCCAGCAGGGCGAGCCGCAACGTGCGCTGGACCTGATCGATGGCGCGCTGGCCATCGACAGCCGCCGTGCCATCGCCCACTGCAACCGCGGTGTCGCCTTGCAGGATCTGGGCCGCTATGACGAGGCGCTGGCCAGCTTCGAACGCGCGCTGGCCTTGCAGCCGGACTACGCTATTGCCCTGAGCAACCGCGGCAACGCCTTGCGCCACCTGGGGCACCTGGATCGTGCGCTGGAAAGCTATGATGCGGCGCTGCGCCTGTCGCCCAGGTATGCCGACGCGCTGTGCAACAGGGCCCTGGTGCTGCAGTCGCTGGCGCGCCACGAAGCTGCTTTGGACGGCTTCGGCGCGGCGCTGACTGTGCGGCAGGAATATCCGGAAGCGCTACACGGCGCTGCCGTATCGCTGCTGGCGCTTGGCAAACCGGCCGACGCGCTGGAAGGTTTTGAGCGGGCGCTGCACCTGCAGCCGGAATACGCGGAAGCATGGTGTTCGCGCGGCGCCTTGCTGCTGCGCGCCCAGGACCATGGGGAAGCGCTGGCGAGCTTCCAGGATGCGTTGGCAGTGCGCCCGCGCTACGCCCGCGCCCAGCTTGGCCTGGCGAACACCCTGCGCGCCATGGGGCGCCGCGAAGAAGCGGTCGAAGCCTACCAGGCAGCGCTCTCCTTTGGCGCCGACGCTGAAACTGTCGGCTACATGCTGGCCATCATGGGTGCCGAGCAGGCGCCCGGTGCTTCGCCCGCCGCATATGTGAAGGCGCTGTTCGACCAGTACGCCGGCAATTTCGACCGCCACCTGGTTGACGTGCTGCGTTACCGCACCCCGTCCCTGCTGGTGGAAGCCTTGCGCCGCCACCTGCCGCCCGGCGAGCTGGATGTGCTGGATGCCGGCTGTGGTACCGGTTTGTGCGGCCCGTTGCTGCGGCCGCTGGCCTGCCTGCTGGAAGGCGTCGACCTGTCGCCGCACATGCTGGACCGCGCGCGCGATACCGGCTTGTACGATGGCCTGTACTGCGGTGAGATGGTGAGCTACCTGCGCGTGCGCCCGGCCAGCGTCGACGTCATCGTCGCGGCCGACGTGTTTGTCTACCTGGGCGACCTGAAAGCGGTATTTGCCGTGGCGCGGCTGGCGCTGCGCAGCGGCGGCCGTTTCGCGTTCTCCGTGGAGGAGAACGATGGCACCGAAGAATTCGCACTGCGTTCCTCCGGCCGCTATGCGCATTCGCGCGCAGGCGTCGAAGCGCTGGCGCGCAGCCACGGCTTCGCCATTAACGAGATTATTCCGAGCACGTTGCGCCAGGAAAGCGGCGCGGACATGCGCGGGCTGCTGGTCATATTATCGGGAAACTGACACCTTGTATGCACCTAATCTGCATTGCTGCTTCGACGACCAGCTGCAATTTTCCGGAATCAAGTGAGCATGGCCGAGCCTCTTGAAATTGCCGCCAATGCGGTGATGGCCGTCTCCATCTTCCTTGCCGGCCGCAATAACATTCATTCCTGGTGGACCGGCATTGTCGGCTGCACCTTGTTTTCCGTGCTGTTCTACGGCTCGCAGCTGTATGCCGACGTCGCGCTGCAGTTGTTCTTCATCGTCACCTGCATCATCGGTTGGCGCCAGTGGCTGCGTGGCGACTATGGCCATGCGCTGCATATCCGCGCCACGCGGCCTGCCACGCTGGTGAAGATGGTCGTTGCGGGAGCGGCGGCCACCGCGGCCTACGGGCTGATGCTCAAGCATTACACCGATGCCTTTGCACCCTTCGTCGATTCAACGGTGCTGATGTTCTCCATCATTGCGCAAGTCCTGTTGATGGGACGCCGTATCGAGAACTGGCCGGTGTGGCTGCTGGTGAACACCATCTCGATTCCACTGTATGCCAGCCGCGGCCTGTACCTGACGGCAGCGCTATATGCGGCGTACTGGATTAATGCCCTGGTCGCGTGGCGGCACTGGCGCCGCGAACGCGCCGCAGGCGTCTAGCATCCGCCTATTTCAACTGGAAGATCGCGTTCACGGTCTGTGAGTAGGCGATTGAATCCGGTACGCTGTATTTGCCGGTTTGGGGGGCAGTGCCGCGCGTTTCTCGGCCGGCCTGCAACTCCATGAAAGGCGCGCCGACCTGGGATAGCGGGCCGCGTGCAATGGCAACTACCGGGCCAAGTTTGCGGCCGAAGGATTTAGCCAGTGAGCTGCCCTTGTTGCGCGCATCGTCCGCGGCGGCTGCCATCAGCTGGGAGTTGATGTCGTCGCCGTCCGTGCGGTCGAAGGTGGAGCTGATATTGGTGATGTGGTCCATCTCGACCAGCTTGGCAATGAGCGCCGGCCATTGCGCCAGGTCGCGCACACGGGCGTGGAACAGCCGTCCCATCGAATAGGCGGGCTGCCGCTGTTCGCCCACTGGGACGGTCTTCTTTTCGATTTCATATGCCTCGATGTCGGCTTCCTGCACGCCGTGCTCGGCCAGCAGTTGCATTGCGCTGGCGCTCAGCTCCCGCAGTTGGCCGGCGGCGGTTTCCGCGCTGGCATCCTGCGTGCCGGCTTCGAACTTGACTTCGCCGATATCGGGACGCATCCACAATTGCGCCTTGCCGCTGCTGCTGACAAACGGGTGCGATGGCAGGGCGCCGCCGGATGCCTGTGCGCCGCAGCTGGCCGACATCGCACAGAGCGCAAGGGCCGCGATGGTGCGGCTCAATTTCATTGGTGCTGCTCCTGGATCCAGACGTATTGCACGTCCGTCTTGCCCGGGCCGTTCTTGAAACGGCACTTGGCGATGCCGCTGCGGGCCGCCTCGTCCAGGGCCCGGTGGCCGGACGATTTTACAATGGCCGAATCCTTGACGGCGCCATGTTCGTCCACCGTGAAGCTGAGGGTGACGGTGCCGGTATGCCCGGCTTCCAGGTCTTGCTTCGGCCAGGCCGGTTTGCCGCAAGAGCTGAAATCGACAAGAGGGCGCGTCGTCGCATCGTTCGAGCCGGCATAGGCGCAAGCGGTGAGGGTTGCCAGCAAGGCGGCGGTACAAAGTTGCTTCATTTGTTTTATCTCCTTATTCGAGGGTCCACACGTACTGCATTTTCTGCCAGGTGTCGACAGGCTTGCCGCGCACCGTGGCGGGTTTGAAATGGCATTTGCCGATGCCTGCCTGCGCCGCCTTGTCCAGGCCACGGTGGCCGCTGGACCTGAGTACTTTCGAGCCTGCGACCTTGCCGCTTTCATCGATGTTGAAAGACAGCGTCACGGTGCCGGTATGCCCTGCCTGCAGATCCTCGCCAGGCCACAGTGGCTTGGAGCAGGATTTGAAGTCGACGACGGCTGGCGTGCGTGCGGCGGGGACCTTTGCGGCATCGATGCGGGCATTGGCGTAGCCGGTCAGGCATGCAGCGCTGAGGCCCAGTGCGGCCACCGCTGCCTTCCAGTTGCTGCTCTGCTCTGGTGGCAGCAGCAAGTGGCGGATGCGTTGCATCAGGTCGCCGCCGTCGGCTGCCAATGCCATGCGCTGCGAGGAAAACTGCATCTTCTCCAGCTCGGACAGGGCGAGTGCCAGGCGGCGTGGTTCGCCAGTCAATTGCGCGGCGATGCCGTCGGCTACCAGTTCGCGTTCATGACGGATGCGGCGCGACAGCCACCACACTGCAGGGTGGTAGAACAGCAGGATCTCGACCACGTTCTGCAGCAGGTTGAGCAGGAAGTCGTGGCGGCGCACATGGGCCAGTTCATGCGCCAGCAGCGCCTCCAGCAGTTCCGGCGGCATGCGTGCCGCGAGGGCGGCGGGTACCAGTACGACGGGACGCCACCAGCCCGCAGTGATCGGGCTGGCCAGCGTTTCAACAATGCGCAGGCCGACTTCGCGGCGGATGCCGAGGCGGGCTGCGAGGCTCGATAGACATTGCTGCCAATGTTCATTGCGGCTGCCGTTGCGGCGGGCGCGCGTGATCCAGGCCAGGCCGAAGGCGCTGCGCATCGCCAGCGTGCCTACGCATGCCAGCCAGCCTGCCACCAGCAGGGGCAGGCGGTTGTCGATGCTGGCCAGCAGTTCGCTTTGCCCGAACGCGCCTCCGCCCGCCAGCACCAGGGTTTGCAGCGAACGGGGTGTGGCTTGCAGGGCGCCGGCGAATTCGTACGCTGGCCACAGCAGGCAGGCCAGCATTGCTGCGCAGGCCATGGCATAGCGCGCACCGGGGCGGGCGCCGCGCATCAGCCAAAGCAGGGCGGCCGCGGCCAGGCCGAGCAGCGCGCCCTGCCACAAAAAGTGAATCAGGGCCCAGCCTGCGGCATGGATGATGTCATTCATTCGGCTTGTCCCCTTGCTTCAGCAGCGCTTCAATCTCGTCGCGTTCCTTCTTCGAGATGCCGCTATTCAGGGCTGCCAGTACCAGTGCCTTGGCGGAACCGGCGAAGGCGCGCTGCAGCAGGTCCTGCAGCATATTGCCCTGCATCGCCTCGCGCGCCACGGCTGCGGCGTAAATGTGGGAGCGCTGGCTCTCGTCGCGAATCAGCAAGCCTTTGCCATGCATGATCTGCATCAGGCGCAGCACCGCGCCGTAAGCCAGGTCGGGCTTCCCGGCCAGCATGGCCTCGTGTACCTGTTTCGCGGTGGCAGGCCCCAATGGCCAGAGCGCCTGCAGCAGTTCCAGCTCGGCTGGAGTGGGTTTAGGAAGGGAGGGCATATTTATTTCCTGGTAAGGTTTTGACTAGAATAGTCTTTCTAGACAGAGTTGTATACTTTGTGGTCTTCACTGTGGCGTAATGTAGACAACGATGTCTATAGATCCAAATTGCATATAGGTCTGAGTTTTAATTAGTTTCAGAAATGAAAGGCCGCCGTTATAGTTGCCTCATGAAAACGCCAGCCTCACTCCTCCGCCACACCGTCTACCTGCTCTGCATGGCGCAGTGCATGTGCCGCTGCTAAGCGCACCCACTCAAACCCCTCGCAACAAACCGTTTAGCCATTCCCGCCCACGAGGCAGGCAGGCCCCCGCATACCCAAAAGGAAGAACATGATCAAGCCCCTCAGCATCACCCTGGCCATTGCTGCCGCTTTCCCGCAACTGTCGTATGCACAGGAAGAACTGGCGCGAGTCGTCGTGACAGGTTCGAATATCCGCACCTCCCAGAAAGAAGGCGCGAGCGCCGTGCAGGTGCTGACCGCCAAGGAACTGGCCGCCACCGGCAAGACCACCGTGGCCGATATCCTGCGTACGATTTCCGCCAATAGCGGCAACAGCTACAACGAGCAGTACACCGGCAGCTTCTCAGCCGGCACTGCGGGCCTTTCGCTGCGCGGCCTTGGCCAGAAGAACACCCTGATCCTGGTGAACGGCAAGCGCGTGTCTTCCTACGCCACTGCGCAAGACCTGCAGGAAGTCTTCGTCGACCTTAACTCGCTGCCGATGGCCGCTGTGCAGCGCATCGAAGTGCTGAAGGATGGCGCTTCCTCCGTCTACGGTTCGGATGCGGTGGCGGGTGTGGTCAACATCATCCTGTACAAGGAATTCAAGGGCACTGAAGTCAGCGCGCAATTGGGTTCTTCCACCGAGGGCACCGGCCAGCTGGAACGCAGCGCGTCGCTGCAGACCGGCTTTGGCAGCCTTGATGAAAATGGCTGGAGCGTGGTGTTCTCGCTCGACGCGCTGAAGCGCGACAAGCTGCAGCAAACCGACGTCTCATACCTGCGCGGCAGCGACTTCCGCGGTTATGCCAACGGCACCCTGGCATGGACTCCGACCAATTACTATGGCACTGCCGACGCGACCAAACAACTGGGCGGCGTGCAGGGCCCGCTGCAGGTGCAGAATTACGGCGACATCACGCCGGGCAAATCCGGCCAGGTGCTGGCCTACAATCCGGCCGAATTCCGCACCCTGGTCCCGGGCGTGGAGCGCGTGCACACTTCCTTGCGCGGCACCCTGAAACTGGATGCAAACACCGAAGCCTATGCCGAAGGCCTGTACGGCTATTCCTGGGCGGAGCAGACTTTTGGCGCGCCTTTGACCGTTGGCAGCGGGCTGCGCGCATGGAACAACAGCAGGCAGGCGCTGGATAACATTCCAGTGGCCCTGCCAGCCGGCCACCCGAACAATCCAGGCCCGACCGCGCTGCCATTCACTGCCACCCTGTTCGACCTGGGCCCGCGCCTGAAGCAAGACAAGGTGGATTTCTATCGCGTGCTGACCGGCATCAAGGGCAGCTGGAACGGCTGGGAATATGACGCCTCCATCGCCCGTTCCGGCAGCAAGCTGAAAGAAACGGTCGACAACTTCGTCAACCGCTACGAGTTTGAAAAAGTGCTGGCAGACGGCAGCTACAACTTCGCCGACCAGTCGAAGAACAGTGAAGCGGTGCGCAATCGCCTGCGCCTGTCGACCCTGCGTCCGGCTGAATCGAAACTGACGGTGGCCGATTTCAGCGCATCGAGGGAGCTGCTGGAACTGCCGGCCGGTGCACTGGGCTTCGCTCTTGGCGGCCAATGGCGCCAGGAAGAAATGAACTCCAATACCTCGACGGCGGTGCTGTCGGGTACCGAGCTGCGTCCCGCGATCAATATCATCAAGGGCAAGCGCGAAGTGACCGCGGCCTTCGCAGAATTCAACGTGCCAGTGCTGAAAGACCTGACCGTCAACCTGGCCGGCCGTGCCGACAAGTACAGCGACTTCGGCTCCGCCTTCTCGCCGAAAGCCAGTGTGCGCTACCAGGCCGCCCCATGGCTGCTGCTGCGCGGCACCGTGTCGCGCGGCTTCCGCGCACCGTCGCTGCCGGAGATCACCAATTCGACTTCGGTCAGCTACGGTTCGGTGATCGACAAGCTGGACCCGATCACGCCAAGCCAGGCGCGCGGCGTGACCAACATCACCGTCGCCAATACCGAGCTTTCGCCTGAACGCTCGAAGAACGTGAACCTGGGCTTTGTGGTGTCGCCATCGGCCAATAGCAGCGTGGGCGTGGACTTCTACCATATCCGCACCAACGGCGTGATCGACACCGAAAGCACGGACACCATCCTGGCCAACGAAAGCACCCACCCTGAGAAAGTGGTGCGTGATGCCCAGGGCCGGATCCTGACCCTATACCGCCAATATTCCAACCAGGGCGAGCGCGTAGTGAGCGGCATCGACGTCGACCTGCGCTACAAGCTGCCGAAGAATGCCTACGGCAACGTGACCCTGAATGCGCAATTGAGCCGCGTGTTCAAATACGAGCAACCGCTGTCGAACGGGGAGGCGCTGACCAACGGCGCCGGCACCAATTACTTCGGTTCCATCCCGAAATGGCGCGGCACCACCAGCGCTAGCTGGGAGCTGGGCCAGTGGAGCACCAACGCCGCATGGAATTATGTTGGCGGCTACGAGCAGACCACCCGCCCTGGCGAGCGTGTGAAACCATTTGCAACCGTGGACTTCAACGTCGGCTACAAGATCAGCGCAGCCACCAGCGTCAGCCTGCTGCTGGCCAATGCCTTTGACCGCAAGCCTTCCTGGGATAGCTCGTTCAACTTCTTCGACTATACGCAAGGCGACCCGCGTGGCCGCTTCGCGTCAGTCAAACTCAATCACAAGTTTTGATGATCGTGGCGCGGTAGCTGCTGGGAGTGGTGCCCATCCGTTCGCGGAAGGCGGTTGCGAAATTGCCGGCATTGGCAAAGCCCAGCAGCAGCGCGATATCCTGCACGTCCATGTCGGTATCGCGCAGCAGATGCATGCCGCGCTGGATGCGTGCTTCGCGGATGTAGGCAAACACGGTCATGCCGGTGTGGGTGCGGAACAACTGATTCAGTTTTTCACGGTAGGTGCCCACGCTGGCGGCAATTTCCGCCAGGCCGGGCAGGGCAGCCAGGTTGTCGTAGATCAGGCGCTTGGCTGCGTTGACGATCACCGAGTCGGTGTCGATCGGTTCGGCTTCGGCGGCCGCCACCGGGGGCCGCTTCATCAAATTCAGGTGCACGTGGATGCGTGCCGCCAGTTCCCCCGGCGTAAATGGCTTGCTGACAAAGTCGACGCCGCCCAGCTGAAGGCCCATGATGCGGTCTTCCACCGCTTCGGTGCCGCTCAGGAAAATAATCGGGATATCACGCGTCGCCGGATTGGCTTTTAATAGCCGGCAACAGGTGTAGCCGTCCATATTCGGCATCCGCACGTCCAGCAGGATCAGGTCAGGCTGGCCGGACAGCGCCAACTGATATCCCTGTTCGCCATTGAAAGCTACCGATACGCGGTAGGGCATTTCGCTTAACAAGTCGACGAGCATGCGCTGTTCGAACGCGGAATCATCCACGATCAAAATATTGCGCACTTGTGCATCGCTGGTCAGGTACATGGTTTTCCAGGGTCGGGCAGTGTTGCTTATTATGCCCATGTTTAAAAGAATGTTGCGCATTTCACATGGGGCAAAGGCGTTCTCTCCTCTGGCAAAAGTAAAGTGCGCCGCAACAACGCCGAATGGAAAGAAGATAGCCACGTTCCTTGCAAGAGTGATTTTTGGTGAGTCTTTTAGGGGTGTTTTCGCGGTTCAATTGAGTCTGAAGCATTCAACTGGTTAAATTAAACCAACTGACTAGGAGGCAACATGAAACATACCGACTTTGGCCAAATGCCATGCCCGATCGCACGTAGCCTGGGCAAGGTAGGCGAGTGGTGGAGCATCTTGATTCTGCGCGATGCGTTTTACGGCCTGACCCGCTTCGACGAATTCGAAAAGAGCCTGAAGATCGCGCCCAATATGCTGACCCGCCGCCTGGCCGGCCTGGTCGAGGGTGGCCTGATGGAACGCCGCCAGTACAGCACCCGTCCGCCTCGCTATGAGTACATCCTGACCAAGGCTGGCCGCGACTTCAAGCCTGTCCTGCTGGCCTTCATTGCCTGGGGTAACGAGCACCTGTCGCCGGAAGGCGCCAGCTTGCTGGTGGTGAGCCGCGAAACCGGCAAGCCGGCCGACCAGGTACTGGTCGATGCGAATAGCGGCCTGGCCATCAATGACGAGGACTATATGTTCGCGCCAGGGCCCGCAGCGCCGGAAGTGATGCGTAACCGCATCAACGAAGCCGGCCGCCGCATGCCTAATTAGGCAGCAGCTGTTCGTAGACCGCGTTTGCGATCTGCGACAGCTCTTTCTTTCCGACGGCAGCTGACAGCGCATAGCCGAAGCTGCCGTCGATCCAGTAAAACACCCCCACATTGCCTTCCTGCGCGAAGCGGAATCCGGTGTCGCGGTTTTGCTTTTGGCCGGAGCTGACGTAAAGCGTCAGGCGCTGGCCGCTGGCGTCGGCGTACATGAACTGGGCCACCGGGCCGGTGTCGCCGGGCAGTAGCCTGCCGCCAACCAGTTCGTATCCCTGTTGCACCAGTTGCGGCGGGCGCAGCTGCCTGCCCAGGCGTTTTGACAGCCAGGCCACCAGGTGCTGCTGCTGGTCGGCGCCGACTTCTACCGGGTGTTTGACTTCGGGCGTATAGACAGCATGGGCGATGGCGGCCTGGCGCGGCAAGGCGGCAAGCGCGGGGCTACCGGCTGCCAGGCCGGCGCCGCCGCCAGGTCCTGCGCCGCGCAACGTCCAGCCGGCGGCGCCGCCGATCACTGCGGCGCCGACGGCCACCGCCAGCATGGCGGCCATGCGGCGCCAGGCAGGGATGGTCCAGGCCGGGCCGCCTGTCGGGGACGGCGCGGATGGCACGGCGCGGCGCGGCGGGTCGAGCGCCTCCGGAATGCGGCTGTCCAGGACATCATCGAACAGCGTATGCAGGGCGGCATTCTGCTCGCGGTAGGCTTGCAGCCGTGCGGCTTCGGCGGGATGGTCGGCCAGGTAGCGCTCGACCGCAGCCAGCCGATCCGGCGGCAGGCGGCCATCGACCCAGGCTTGCAATTCGGCTTCGTTCATTTTACTACCTTCAAATTGGCCGCTGGCGGCTGGCCCGCCATCAGCCGCCGCAGGTTCTCGCGTGCGCGGCTCAGGCGCGACATCACGGTGCCAAGCGGGATGTCGAGCGTGGCCGCCACGTCTTCATAGCGCATTTCTTCCAGCGCCACCAGCAGCAGGACTTCGCGCTGCGCCGGCGGCAGTTGCTGCAAGGCGCGCTCCAGGTCGCGCATGTCCAGCGTTCCCGACGATGGCGCGCAGGGCAGGTCGCCATCCTCCAGCTCCACCGCCGGCGGGGGCGTGCGCCGCAACTGGTCGACGTGCAGGTTGTGCATGATGCCGAACAACCAGGCGCGCAAATCCCCGTCCGGCCGCCACTGGGCGATGCGCGCCCAGCCGCGTTCCACGGTGTCCTGCACCAGGTCGTCGGCGCGGGCGCTATCGCCGGTCAGCGCCCGCGCGTAACGGCGCAGGCGCGGCAGGCAGGCCAGCAGGCGCGCATGGATCTCATCCTGCACATCCTGCATGGGCTCAATCCTTGACGACGTGCCAGATGTCCTTGACGTTGTCGCCCGCGCGGTCGCCGGCCTTCTTGTCGCCGGCGAACAGGTAAAGCGGCTTGCCCTTGTAAGCCAGCTGTTTGCTGCCGTCATCGCGGGTGATAGCCGACCACGGCGCGGCCAGTTCTCCGGAAGCGGCAACGGCCGGCCAGTTTTTCAGGCAGCCATCGAGGCAGGCGCTCTTGCCGCTGCCGGCAACGTCCTTGTCGAAGGTATACACCGTCATGCCGGCGCCATCGACATAGACGCCGTCGGTTTTTTTCAGCGGTTCGGCAGCGATGGCGGCGGTGCTCATGAGGGCGGCCAGGGTGAGTACGATAGCTTTCATTATTAACCTCCATGGGTGATGAGTATTGCGTATACGTAGCGTGTGGCCAGCTTATTCCATCCTGCATAAAATAATTTTCCTGCCAATTCTGTCACGGAGGATGCGATGAACAATTTCATGCGTGTAGCTGTGTTGTCGGCCCTGCTCGGTGTAGGAAGCGCCTGGGCTGAAGGGCTCGCCAAAGCGGACCAGAAAATGCTGACCGACCTGGCCATGGCCAATATGGCGGAAATCGAAACCGCCAAGCTGGCATTGCAAAAGACCCAGAGCGACCGGGTCAAGAGCTTCGCCCAGCAAATGGTCGATGACCACACCAAGGGGCTGGACGAAGTGCGCAAGGTGGCTGCGGCGCGCAGCGTGACCCTGCCGAGCGAACTGGATGCCAAGCACAAAGCCATGGCAGCCAAGCTGGAGAGGCTATCCGGCGACAAGTTTGACCGCAGCTATATGGAGCAGGCCGGCGTGCAGGCCCATAAGGAAGCGCACCAGCTGGTGAGCAAGGCAGAGTCGACGGCCCAGGACAGTGAGCTGAAATCACTGGCGACCCGGCTGCAGCCCACCATCCACCAGCACCTGAATAATGCGGAACAGTTAAATGCTGCCATCAAGGGCGGCGGCGCGAGTATGGGCAGCAGCGGCACCGAGGGCAGCAGCGGCGGC
Organism: Duganella sp. Root198D2; assembly: GCF_001428585.1. NCBI lineage: Bacteria > Pseudomonadati > Pseudomonadota > Betaproteobacteria > Burkholderiales > Oxalobacteraceae > Duganella > Duganella sp. Root198D2. The sequence goes on from NZ_LMIC01000049.1 coordinate 167,052, forward strand.
AACAAGCCGGACGCCAGCTCTCGCGACAGCAAGCCCGAACGACGCTGACGGCAGCGGCAGGTGGCCGCGTTGTTGCTCGTTAAGCAAGCTTAAGCTACTTGAACACCGAAAAGTGCGGTCGTGCGGTATGATTCTCTACTGCAACACGTATTTCAAGGATATCAAGTAGTGGATTTGTTCGCGCTCGACGAAGAGCTGGCCCAGTGGGAAGCAGAATTACCGTATTCCGAGGGCGAACGCCGCCTGGAATTGCTATCCCTATTGGCTTGGCAGCTGCGCCAGCGCGATGGTGTGCGTTCGGCGCAACTTGTCGCCGAAGCAACTCCGTTGGCCGTTCTTTTGCCGCCGGCGGAAAGGCGTGTGCTGGCAGCGCGCTGGGAGCTGATCAAGGCCGAAGCCAGTTGGCTGGACGGCGACCTGGTCACTGCCAGCGCCATCGCCGAACGCGCCATGCTGGAATTCGCCCGCCGGAACGACCGGCTGGGCGCTTCCGATACCCACAGCCTGATGGCCTGGATTGCGGTCGACCGCGGCGACTCCGCCGGTTGCGAAAACGAGCTGGCGCTGGCCATTGCCGATGCCCGCGCCTCAGGCGACACCATGCGCATCGATATTTTCGAGAGCCTGGCGGCGCTATTCAGCGTGTTTCGCAATGCGCCGGCAGCCAACGAACGCTGGAGCAAACGTTTTGCCATCGACCTGGCGGGCCGGCACCCGGTGGTGGCGGGCTGGATTTCGGATTACCTTGGCACGGCGGCCTTCCAGGCGGCGGAATTCGGCCGCGCCATCAGCCACCTGATCGCGGCATTCGAGGCGGCCCTGGTTTCCGGCCAGGTTCGCCGCGCCGTGATCCTCGCCACCAATATCGGCAACGCCTTCACCCGCCTGAATGCGCACGACGCTGCGCTGGAATGGATGCAGCGCGGGCTGGAACTGGCGCGGCCCACCGGTTGGCCAATGTGCATCGGCCTGACCCAGATGCAATCGGCTGAAACGCTGCGCCACCTGGGCCAGCGGCCGGCCGCCAAAGCGCTGCTGCGCGACGCGCTGCAGATGCTGGCGCCCCTGTCCGGTTCGCGCGCCTTTGTCATGGCGCTGGAGTACCAGGGCGACCTGGCACTGGACCTGGGCGACTACGAGGCTGCACTGGCCAGCTTCCGCGAACTGGAGCAGCGCGGCCACGCACTGGCCCAGAGCGATTTCCACAGCTGCGCGCGGCGCGGCCAGGCGCATGCGCTGGCGGGGCTGGGCAGGATGCAGGAGGCGCAGGCAGCCGCCATGTCGGCACTGGCGCTGGCGCGCGAGCTGAGCGACCCGTTCAGCCAGATCGCGGCCTTGCGCGTGCTGGCCGATATCCATGCCGGCAATGCGATGTCGGTGCTGCAGTACCTGCGCGAAGCGCTGATGATCGCTGCCACCATCGATGGCTATATCGTGCCGGGCGAATTGCTCGATTCAGTGGCGCGCGAGTATGCCGCAGTGGGCGACTTCGCCCGCGCCTATGAATTTTCGGTACAGGCCAATGCGGCGCGCGTGCGCAGCAACAGCCAGGAAGCGACCAACCGCGCGATTGCGATGCAGGTGCAGCACCAGACCGAGCGCGATCGCCAGCTCGCCGCCGCTGAGGCGCAGCGTGCGGAAGTGCTGGCACAGACCAGTGCCACGTTGAGCCACCTGTCCGCCATCGGCCAGGAAATCACTGCGCAACTCGATGCGTCGGCGGTGTTTCGCGCGCTCGATCGCCATGTGCATGGCCTGCTCGATTCGACCCACTTTTCGATCTTCCTGCTGGACCCGGACGGCGCGGTGCTGCATTGCGCATTCGGGGTGGAAATGGGCTTGCCGCTGCCGCCGACCCGCATCGCGCTGTCCGATCCGCAATTCAACACAGCGCGCTGCGTACGCAATCGCGATGAAATCCTGATCGAGATCGAAGACAAGTCGGATACGCCCAACCTGATCCCGGGCACCTTGCCGACATTGACGCTGCTGTTTGCGCCGCTGATGATCGGCGAGCGCGTGCTGGGCGTGATGACGGTGCAGTCCATGCTGCCGCGCGCCTACGGTGAGCGCGAACGCTTGATTTTCCGCACCCTGTGCGCCTATGGTGCGATTGCTCTCGACAATGCGGCGGCGCAGGCGCAGCTTCTGGAGAAGAACCTCGAACTGGAACGGGCCTATAGGGCGCTGGAAGAGGTGAGCCTGACCGACCAGTTGACCGGCTTGCGCAACCGCCGCTTCTTCCTGCAGCATGTGGAGTCCGACGTGGCGCTCAGCCTGCGCGGGTATGACGGGGATGGGGCCGGCGCGGACAGCGACCTGGTGTTCTACATGGTCGACCTGGACCACTTCAAGGATGTCAACGACCGCCACGGCCACGCCGCCGGCGATTCGGTCCTGGTGCAGATGAAGGACCGCCTGCGCGAAGTATTCCGCGAGTCCGACTACCTGGTGCGCTGGGGCGGCGAAGAATTCCTGGTACTGGCGCGGGCCACCGACCGCAGTGGCGCGCATGTGGTGGCGGAGCGCATCCGCCAGGCCGTATCGTCGCGCGCTTTCGTTCTGCCGGACGGCACGCCGTTGGCGCGTACCTGCTCGATCGGCTTCGCCTGCTATCCCTTCCTGCCGTCGCAGCCTCGCCTGATGAGCTGGTCGCAGGTGGTGGAGCTGGCTGACGTGGGGCTGTACATCTCCAAGCACTCCGGGCGCGATGCCTGGACCGCGGTGCATGCGACCGATGCGGCGCAGCCGGAGGAGCTGTTCGCGCGCCTGGTGCACCAGCTGGACCAATGCGTGGCGCGCGGCGAGGCGCGCATCGTGACCAGCCTCGGGGAGCGCACTATAATCACCCCATGAGCACACATCGCTGTTCCTGGGCCAATCCAAACAATCCACGCTATATCGCCTACCACGACCAGGAGTGGGGCGTTCCATGCCGCGACGAACTGCGCCTGTTCGAGATGTTGAACCTGGAGGGCGCGCAGGCGGGCCTGAGCTGGGAGACTATCCTCAATAAGCGCGACAACTATCGCGCCGCTTTCGATGGCTGGGACGCACGCAAGATTGCCGCGTATGACGAGGCCAAGGTCGAACAGTTGCTGTGCGACCCGGGCATCGTGCGCAACCGGCTCAAGGTGAATGCCGCCATCACCAATGCGCGCGCTTACCTGCGCCTGCTGGAAGAGGGCAGCAGCTTGTCCGGGCTGCTCTGGAGCTATGTGGACGGCAAGCCGATTGTGAACCGCGTGGCTGCGCAGGGCGACCGGCCGGCGCGTACCGAGCTGTCGGACCGCATCTCAAAAGATCTCGCCAGGCGCGGGTTCAAATTCGTCGGGTCCACGATTATGTATGCGTATATGCAGGGCATCGGCATGGTGAATGACCATGACCTGGCATGCTTCCGCCACGAGGAGTGCCAGCACGGTGGCTGATTCCCGCCACGTCATCCTCGACACAGCATTCGGCAGCGGCGCCCAGTTCCTTGCAAGCTTGGCGCGCCGCAGCGCCGGGCACCTGCACTACCTCGCGATCGCCCCATCCGTCCCCGGCGCGTCGGTGCTGGCGGCGCTGGCCGCCGCCGCTCCCGGCCTGGCCGCGCAATGGCCGCTCGACGTGCCAGGCCTGCATCGCCTGCATGCACCTGCCGAACGCCTGACGCTCGACCTGCTCATCGGCCCGGCCGAAGCCTGGCTGCCCGAAATTGTGGCCCGCATCGATGAATTCATCATCGCCGAACCGCTCGGCCAGGTCCGCGCCCTGCAACGCCTGGCTGCGCCGGCATCCACGCTGCGCATGCGCCAGCCCGACGAGCAAGCGCTGCGCTGTTTGCGCGCCGCCGGCTTCACCGTCACCGGTGAGCCGGAAGCTGGATGGCAGCACGCTGCCTACACCAGCCGCAAGCCGCAACCGCCGTGCGCCCCAACGCCCGAACGCCGCGCCGTCGTGATCGGCGCCGGCGTGGCAGGCAGCGCAGCGTGTGAACGCCTGGCTGCGCGCGGCTGGCAGGTCACCCTGATCGAGCGTCATGACGCTCCCGCGCAGGAAGCGTCCGGCAACCGTGCCGGTATCTTCATGCCCCTCCTGTCGAAAGACGACAATATCCCCACCCGCCTGACGCGTGCCGCCTACCTGTACGCCCAGCGCGCATGGCAGAACCTGGGCGGCCTCGATCCGGACGCGCCGGGCGCCGAGGCAGGGGAGGGTGCAATCCGCGGCAATCGATGCGGCGTGCTGCAACTTGCGCGCGACGCCGAACACGCGCTGCTGCAGAAAGAAGTCGTCGACACCTGGCGCTACCCCGAACAATACGTGCGCTGGCTCGACGCACAGCAGGCAAGCGCCATGCTCGGCGCCCCAACACCCTATGGCGCCTGGCACTTCCCCGAAGGTGGCTGGGCTACACCGGCCTCCGCCTGCCGCGCCATGCTGCAAGCGTGTGGCGACAAGCTGCAGCGCATCTTCCATACCGAAGCCTTGCACATCGAACGCTCCGGCAGCGAATGGAACGTGCTGGACGCCCAAGGCAAGCTGCTCGCCACGGCACCGGTCGTCGTGCTGGCAAACGGCGCCGGTGCCACCGCGCTTGAACCGGCGCGCGAGCTGCCGCTCTACACCATGCGCGGCCAGGTCACCCACCTGCAGGAAGGCAGCTTCCCCAGCCTGAATCTGGTGGTTTGCCGCGAAGCCTATATGACGCCGCCGGTCGACGGCATCATTTGCGTCGGCGCCACCTACGACAAGTCCGCCGCACGCCAGCTCTGGCAATCCAGCCAGGACGAAAACCTGCTGCGCGCAGAAGAGATCCTGGGCAACCCGCATGGCGCAGGCGCTCCGCTGCAAGGCCGCGTGGGCTTCCGCACCATGGCTCCCGACCGCCTGCCGCTGGTGGGCCCGCTGCCCGACAACGCAAACCAGGCCCGCACCGAACGCCTGCGCGACCTGCCGCGCCACCCGGGCCTCTACGCCTTGCTTGGCTACGCCAGCCGTGGCCTGATCTGGGCGCCCCTCGCCGCCGAAATCCTGGCCTGTCAACTGGAAGACGAGCCCCTTCCCATCGAAGCAACACTGGCCGCCGCACTGGACCCCGGACGCTTCCTGCTCAAGCAGCGGCGCAAGCTATAATGGTTTCCTATCCAATGGCTGGAGAATCCATGGAAGAGCGCGCCGGCTCGCCAGAGCTGTTCATGTTCCTTGCCTCCACGGTGCACGACATGAAGAATTCCATCTGCGTGCTGACCGGTACGCTGGAGAACCTGCTTGTGCAGGCAGGGGATTCCGCGCAAGACAATCCGGCCTACCCGCAGATGGCGCAAATGCTGTACCAGTCCAAGCGCCTGAACGACCACCTGATCCAGCTACTAGCGCTCTACAAGGAAGTCGGCCGGCCCAATTACCCCTTCGACCCGACTCCGGTGCAGGTCAGCGAAGTGGTCGATCAGCTGGTGGCCCAGCAGCGTGTCCTGCTGCAATCGAAAGGCATCCGGCTCGATACCGGATTCCCGCCAGGCCTGATCTGGACCCTTGACGAAGACCTTGTTCTGGGCCTGCTGGCGCATGCGATCAACAATGCCGTGCGCTACACGCGCGACCGCATCGCCCTCACCATTCGCGAGCACGATGGCTTCCTGGAGGTGCGTGTGGAAGACAACGGCAGCGGCTTCCCGCCCAATATGCTGGAGGCAGGCCAGGTTACAGGGCAGGGCATCAACTTCCTGACCAATAGCAGCGGCCTGGGCCTGTATTTCGCCAGCGAAGTTGCCAAGTCCCATAAACATCGCCAGCGCCAGGGCAGCATTGCGCTGGAAAACGGCGGCATGCTGGGCGGCGGCTGCTTCATCCTGCGTTTGCCATGAACGCGCCCGCCGTCACCACAGCTGTCGCAGCAGCGACGGAAAAAGAACCCGGTATCAATTGGGCCGACAGGCGCTACCTGATCGTGGACGACTTTGTCGGGGTGCGCCAGTTGCTGCGCGAAGCCTTACGCAGTCTGGGCGCACGCCATATCGACCAGGCCTCGAGCGGCGGCGAAGCAATGGGCCTGCTGGCGCGCGTGCAATACGACGTGATCCTGTGCGACTTCAACCTGGGCGAAGGCAAAAGCGGGCAGCACGTGCTGGAAGAAGCCCGCACTCGGGGCTTGCTGATGCCAAGCTGCGTGTGGCTGATGGTCTCTGCGGAAAAAAGCGTGGAGGCGGTAATGGGCGCCGCCGAGCACCAGCCCGACGCCTACCTGATCAAGCCGATCACCGAAGGCGTGCTGCTGACGCGCCTGAACCGCGCCTGGCAGAAAAAGCAGATATTCCAGGACATTGACCAGGCCTACCTGGAAAAGGATTACCTGCGCGCCGCCAAACTGTGCGCGGAAGCGGCAGGTCGCAACAAGCTGCACGAAGTCGACCTGATGCGCATGCGCGCCACCTTGCTGCTCAAAGCCGGCGAGACGGAGCAAGCACGCCTGGTCTACGAAAAAGTACTGCAAGAGCGCGACTTCAACTGGGCCCGCACCGGCATCGGCAAGATCCGCATGGCCAACGGTGAAGACGAAGCGGCGCGCCAGATGTTCCAGGGGGTGATTGCCGAGAACCGCTTCTACCTGGACGCCTACGACCAGTTGGCCAAGTCCTTGCAGAACATGGGCCGCATCGAGGAAAGCTGCGATGTGCTGGAGCGCGCTGCCAGGATGTCGCCCAATTCGGTGCCGCGCCAGCGCGCGCTGGGCACGACCGCGCTCAAGCTGGGGAATATCCCGCTGGCCGAGCGGGCCTTCCGCAAGTGCCTGCAGATTGGCGAATACTCGATCATGAAGACGGTCGACGCCTACTTCGGCCTGGCGCGCGTGCTGGGCCAGAAGAACGACGCCAAGGAGGCCTTGCTGCTGCTGGCTGCGGCGCAGCGCGACTTCTCCGGCAGCATGGTGGAGCTGCGCTCCAAGATTACCGAAGGCCTGGTGTACCACGAGAGCGGCGACTACCGCCGTGCGCGCAAGTCCGGCGACGAGCTGGAAACCATGCTGAAACAGGACAGCGAACGGCCTGACACGGCGACCTGCCTGGAACTGGCCACCTTGCTGTTTGCTGTCGGCGTGAAAGATGCGCCGATCGAGCTGCTGTGCTACGTGGTGCGCAACAATGACGAGAACACCGTCATCCACGACGAAGTACAGCGCATCTTCGACAAGGCCCGCATGGGCGAGGAGGGTGCCGCCTTCATCAACACGGCGCGCAGGGAAGCGTCGGAGCTGATGAACAAGGGCGTGCTGCTATGGAAGACCAATAAGCTGGACGATGCGGTGGAATGGATGCGCGAAGCGCGCCGCAACCTGCCTGACAATATGCGTATCCTGTTCAACTTCGCCCAGATCCTGATCTCGCACATGCAGGCCAAGGGCTATAACGACACCCTGATGTCGGAAGCGAATGATGTACTGATGCACGTTGACCGGATTGCACCGGGCCAGCAGCGCTTTGCGCAGCTAATCGAGCAGTTGCAAAAGTTGATTCCCGGCCGGATGTCGGCGGAAGAAATCGAAGCCGAGCTGAAGGCCGCCATGAAAGATGACCACGACAAGGAGTGATCCATGCGCGATATCGCCAAAGAGGTCTATAGCAAGATGAAGGTCGGGGCTGCTGCCTGGATTCGTCCAGTCAGCGCGAAAGGGGACACGCTGGAATCCTTCCAGACCGCACACGACGCGGCCAGGGCCATGGAAGACGAAGGCTTGATCAATATCATGAAGGTGCAGCGCGATGAGGATGGCCTGATTGAGGCCATCCGTATCCAGAAGCTGAATTAAGGCTTCGGCGCTTTCGGGGCGTGCTTGGCGGCTGGCTTGCGCGCCGCCGGCTTGGCCGCTGGTTTGCTGGCGTCGTGCGCGGCGCCGTTCCTGGCTGCTGCCGGTTTGGCGACCGGGTCGGCAGCCATGGCCGTGTTGACGGCTTGCGCAAACTGTTCCTGCAGCAGGTTCCACCAGGCGGCGGGATTGGCCATCTGGTTGGCGGCGGCGCTGGCGCTGTCGTGCGCAGCAGGCTTGGCGTCGGCGGCCGGTTTGTCGTCTGGTTTGTCGCCTGGTTTGTCGGCCGGCCTGGCGGCTTCGGTCGCCGGCTTGTCGGCAGGCTTGGCAGCTGCCGGCTTGGCAAACGGATCGTTGTGCGGCGCTTGCTGCACAGCGGCAGCCAGCGATTGCCCCATCGATTTGAGCGCCGCGATGGTGCCGCGCTGCACTTCCAGCGCATGGATGCTCGAACGCAGCATGGTGGCGTTCAGGTTGAGCCAGGACTCGACCGCTTTCAGCTCGCTGATTTTCTTGTCCAGGTCATCCACCGACAGCGTCGGCGCGGCGATGCCGGGCATACTGATGCCTGGCACGCCCATGCTCCCCCACAGGGATTTAACGAAGTCCAGCGTATCCGTCATGACTGCAGCGCCGGGGATGTGGGGCATTTGTGGATTGCTCATTTCGGGTCTCCGAGGGTAGGTGGTTTAGCGTAGCACACAGCTCTCCCAGACAGCAACGAGCAGCAGCACGGCAACGCAAGCGCCGGTGGCCAGCAGCGGGGAAAGGTGCAGCACCATCGACAGCATGCCCAGCACCAGCAGCAGGGCGATGCCGAGCAAATGGGAAAGCGGCGGCCAGGCGCGCGTATGCGCCAGCCATTTGAACACGGCAGTACCGCTCAGGAAGAGCAGCGGGCCGCCGATGATGGCCGCCAAGGCGGCCGCGCTGCCATGGTGGGGATGGCTCAGCACCAGCTCATCGCCCACGGCACCGACGATGATGCCCGCCACGATCGGAATGTGCAGGTAGGTGTAGTTGTTGCGCGCATGGCGGCCCGGCGTTTCGGAATGCACGATGCGGTGATGCCCTTGTTCCAGCCCGTGGTCGAAATACAGCCACCACATCAGGATCGCCCCCATCACTGCCAGCAGGAAGGCCAGTACGGTAGCGCGATCGAAAGCCAGGTCGGCAAACGTGGCGCCGGTCACCAGCAGCGATTCGCCGAGCGCGATGATGATGAACAAGGCGCAGCGTTCGGCCATATGGCTGCCGTCGACATTCCAGTCGGCCAGCGTGGAGCGGCCCAGGCCAGGCACGAAGTAAAACATGACCGGCCCCAGCATATCCACCGCCAGCGCGCCGAGCCACCACGCCAGGCGCGATTCGGGAGCCGCCAGGCCACCGGCCAGCCACAGCGCGCCGCTGGCGCCAAGCCACAAAGCGATGCGCACGAAATTGCAGCGCAAAGCGGCATCTTCGCCGCGGCTGGCTGCCAGCATTGCCAGCGTGCGGCCAAGCTGCTGCACCAGGATGGAAGCGCCGAACAGCCAGCCCAGGTCGGTGAAGGCGCGCGGGATCGAAACCGACATCAGCAGGCCCGCCGCCAGCAGCGCGAACAGGGCAGCGCGCACGGATTTCTTCTCAGGGTCGAACCAGTTGGTAGCCCAGACCGTGTAGATCCAGACCCACCAGGTCGCCAGGAACAGCAGGCCGACCTGCAATGCGCCTTCGGCATCCAGCCTTTTCAGCAGGGTGTGGGAAAGCTGGGTAACGGCAAACACGAATACAAGATCGAAAAACAGCTCGACCATGCCGACCTTGCCGGAATCGGCCTGGCCGCGCTGGCGCAAAAGGGACATCGGGACTCCTGGTCAGAATATCCGGCAAATTATGCCATTGAGCGTGCTGTCAGCGGAAATGGGGGGCTACACGTTAAACTAGCGACCATGACGATCGTTACACTTCCCCGCCACCGCCGCCGCATCATTGCTATCTGTGCTGCCACCGTGGCACTGCATTTTGTGACGATCAACTGGGTCAGTGGCCGCATTGGCGCGGCCGAGCGCGAACGCGATACGGAAAAAAATGTCATCAGCGCGGAGCTGCGCCCGCCGCCGCCGCCCGATCCGGTAGTGCCGGAGCCGGTCAAAGCGCCGCCGCCCAAGCCGAAGCCCAAGCCGAAGCCGAAGCCGCCCAAGCCCGCCCCGCCGCCTGAAGAAGCGGCGCCGGTCGGCGAACCCGCGCCGGCGGAAACTGCGCCTGCGGAGCCGGAAGCGGCTGCGCAAGGCGGCCAAGCGGGCGCTGCGCCGGCCACCGCTGGCGTAGAATCCGCGCAAGCGCAGCCTGAAGCTGCGCCACAGGCCGAGCCGCCAGCCGAGCTCACACGCTGGAAGGTCGCCTTGCCGCCGTCCGCCCGGTTCGAACTGGACGTCAGGCGCAAGGACGCGGACGGCACCAACTGGAGCGGATCGGCCAGCATTGGCTGGCAGACGGACGGCGCCAGTTACAAGGCGACGCAGGAAGTTGGCATCAGCCTGCTGATCGCGCGCGTCAACCTGCTGGAAGTGAACAGCGAAGGCACGATCAACGAATTCGGCATCGCCCCTGCGAAGTTCAGCGAGAAACGCCGCAACCGTTCGGCCACCGCCACCCACTTCAACCAGCAGGAGCAGAAGATCACCTTCTCCGCCAGCGAACGCAGCGTGCCGCTGACAGCGGGAGCGCAGGACCGCGCCACGGTGCTGTTCCAGCTGGCCGGCATCGGGCGCGCGGACGTCAACCAGTTCGGCAAGCCGATGGAGATCCTGGTCGGTGAAGACCGCAACGCCCAGGTCTACAGCTTCCTGCTGGTGGGCGAAGATGAGATCGAAACCAAGATGGGCAAGCTGGTGACCTGGCACCTGGCGCGCCCGCCCAAGCCCGGCAGCTACAGCGCCAGGCTGGACATCTGGCTGGCGCCAAGCCTGGACTGGTATCCGGTGCAGATCCGTAATACGGAAAGCAACGGCGCCGTCACCACCCAAACCGTCACACGCATCATCAAGTAAGGATGTCGCCATGCGCAGTACCCTGATTACCCTGGCCCTGGCCCTGGCCTTCGCTGCCACCACCGCCAGCGCCGCCAAACCCGATTATCCGGTCGCCAAGCGCGCCACCAGCCTGCCGCCGTCGGCCGACCTGTCGTATGCCGTCAAGGGCAGCAACCACGGCTTCCCGCTGGCAGGCACCGGCACGATCGCCTGGCGCCAGGGAGAAGGCAGCTACTCGCTGCACAGCGAAGCGCGTTCCAGCCTGTTCGGCAAAGTGCTCGAGCAGCGCAGCGAAGGTACGCTGGACGGCTACGGCCTGGCGCCCGCCACCTTCTACGAAAAACGCTTCCGCAAGGAGCCGACCACCACCCGTTTCGAGCGCGACACGCGCCGTATCGAGTTCGAGGACGGCAAAACGAGTTACGCCATCCGCGGCGGCGAACAGGACCGCAGCAGCGTGACCTTCCAGCTGGCGATCCTGGCCCGCGCCACCCCGGACAAGTTCACGCCTGGCAGCGAATGGACCTTCTTCGTAGCCGGCCGGCGGGACGGCGAGCCCTGGACCTTCCGCGTGGTTGGCAGCGAAACGCTGGAAAATCCCACCCTCGGCGAACAAAAGGTACTGCACTTCAGCCGCAAGCAAGTCGGCGGCCATGAGCAGCAGGTCGACCTGTGGCTGGCCCCCGACCTCGACTGGTACCCGGCGCGCATCCTGTTGAAGGAAGAAGACGGTGATTCCTTCGAGCAAGTCCTAGAGAAAGTCAACCGAAAATAGCCACACCCGGCCTGTTATACTTGCACCCTCAAAGTCGGGGCTTGCTACCAATTTGAAAGTCGGGGTCAGCTCCGGCAATCGGACATTTCGCTATGCGAAATGTCCGATTGCCGGAGCTGACCCCGACTTTCAAATTGGTGGCCGACCCCGGTTTTAATTACTGGAGCGCAATGATTGATTTGATGGCAAGTGCGGCCCCGGCCGACACCAACCCGACGGAGCAAGAGCAGCAGGACGCCCTGCAGGCCCACTTCCAGCCCCATATTTCCGCCGACGAGATCGAGCAGGTCTATCACCTGAAGCGCGCCCAGCCGCTGCTGCAGGTGTTTACTGCATTGTTCCACGGCGGCTTCGAGGGAGTGCTGGTGCGCCTGCTGGTCCTGCGCGAACTTGCAAATGAAACAACTTCGTCCGCGTTTTCGCGCGCCGATATCAACACGCGCCTGGCCTACCTGCTGCCGGAAAGCCTGGAAACGGTGCTGAACCGCCTGCGCTCCAACGGCCTGCTGGCGTGGGATGCGCAGCAATCGGTATACCGCGTGACGCCGATGGCGCGCAATGTGCTGGCCTCGATCGACAGCCTGCTGGCGCTGGCTGCTCCGGAAGACGACGATGCCGAAATGGGTTTCCTGCTGTCGCAGGTGGCGGGCGCGCAAGCCGTGGGCGGCATCACCACCGAGCAGCTGCAGCATTTGCTGGGCCGCCTGGTCGACCTGACCGAAGAATTCCGCGACGCCATCGCGTCCGGTTCCGAATTCCGCCTGCGCGAATCGCAGGCAAAGTGGCACCAGGCCTGCGATTGGGTCGAGAAGGGCTCGGTGATCCTGCGTGCCATTACCACTGACGAAAATGCGGACAGTGCCACGCACCGCGCCGCGCAAGCCATCGGCCGTGCCCAGTCGCAGCTGCTGAACATGCAGGGCATGTTCTCGCGCGCACTGAACCAGATCGAGCGCCAGCGCGTGCACCTGGGCCAGTCCGGCCTCTCTACTACCGACATCAAACGCTGGCTGCTGGCCCATGAGGACCTGTCTTCGCTGGCGCTTGATGCGATCGACCAACCGGTGAAACCGCTGTTCATCACGCCTGCCGAGATGATCGACGTCGCCGAGACAGAATTAATGACAGAACGTGCCAATAACACTGGGCTGAACGGCCTGCCTGCCGGCCAGGATGCGCCGACCACGATCAACGATACCCCTGCGATGCAGAGGGAGCTGGACGACTGGCTGGCCCGCCTGTCCGACTTCGCGCAGCTGAACAACTTCCCGGCCGTGGCCGAAGGCTCTCCGCGCGAAGTCAAGGTGCACGAAGCGCTGCTGCCGGCATCCTTCGCCCTGGCGTCCTACCGCGCGTCGATGCTGCCGTTGCTGGGCGACGAGGCCGAGGCGTCGATGCAGGGCACCACAGCCGACCTGGCGCGCCTGCCGGTGCGCTTCTCGCCGCAAGACGAGATGGTGCAACTGCCCGACCTGGAGATCGCCGCCATATCCCTGGCCGCGCTGACCCTCGAATTAGACAAAGAAAGTCCGAAGTCCGATGAGTGACGATACCCAAATCCTGATCGCGCGCCTGGTAGCGCACCAGACCCTGCGCCGCGACGACAAGATGGTCAAGCGCGCCCTGTCGGACGAGTTGTTCCGCGCCGAAGTCGATGCCCGCCTCGCCGCCTGCGGCATGAAGCTGCTGGATAACGTCTACGCCGACCACGTCACGCTGGCCCTGCACCGCAATATCGAGCCGAAGGTATTCGGCGCCAAAGACACCTGGCAGAACAATAATTTCGGCCTGGCGCGCGACGGCGTGGCCCTGCTGGTGGTGCTGTGGGCGCTGATCATCCTGCCCAAGCGCGAACGCCAGGAAACCCACCAGGCGGCGGACGACGACCAGAACGATATGTTCGGCAACGACAAGCCGGTGCCGCGCGCGGAAGACACTTCGATCGGCATCCCGTACAAGGCGCTGCTGGCCGACTTCGGTGACAAGCTGGGCAAGAAGACCCGCATGGACATGAACCTGGGCATCCTGGGCAAGCTCGGTTTCATCGAGCGCCGCGGCGAGATCATCGTCGAAGGCCCGCTGCTGGACCTGCTGATGGATACCGACCTGCTGAAAGAGCGCATCATCAACGGCGCCCTGGCCGACGTGTTCAAGCGCGCCCCGGCGCAGATCGTGCACATTCCGCGTGAAGTGCTGGCTGCAGCCAACGACGCCGAGCCGCAGCAAGCGGCCAATGAAGAAACTCCAACGGAAGAATAAGCGATGTTCCAAATCAAATCCCTTGAGCTGGTCCACTGGGACTACTGGCAGCGCATCAAGAACATTCCGCTGGATGCCAAGATCATCACCATCGCGGGCCAGAACGGCTCCGGCAAGACCACCTTGCTGGACGCGCTGCGCACGCTGTTCGGCCTCGATTGCTCGATGGGCCGCACCTACAAGCATTACGCCCGCCACAGCGGCCAGCAGACCGCCTGGCTGCGCGCCGTGGTGGATAACAAGCCGCGGGGCAAGCAGCTGTCCAACCGTCCGTTCCGCAGCAGCGGTTTCTTCGCTGAAGACGAAGTAACCCTGTTCTGCCAGGTGCAGAAGAACGGCGGCGACTGGAAGCGCCAGTACCTGATGCGTCCCGGTAACGTGGACATCGAAGAAGTCACCGAAGCCAACGACTGGCTGGGCGTGGAGAACTACCGCAAGCGCCTGGCCAATGCCGGCCTGTCGCAAGCAATGTCCAAAGTGCTGGCGCTGGAGCAGGGCGAAACCGACAAGCTGTGCGAATACGCGCCGCGCCAGTTGCTGGACCTGGTGTTCCAGGTATTCGGCGACAAGGAAGTGCTGGATGCCTACGACGAGGCCAAGCGCCACCAGCGCGATACCGAGGAAGAGCTGAAGCGCTTCGAGGCCGAACTGGAGGGTTCCAAGACCAACCTGGAGGGTCTGCGCCTGCGCGTGGCCAATTACCACCAGTGGGAAACGCTGCACAAGGAACGCCGCAACCTGCAGGAAGAAGTGCTGCCATCGCTGGAATACCACGAGGCGCGCGAGAAGTCCGCTAACGTCAGCCGCCAGTTGCGCGAAGCGCGCAAGCCGTTGGCGCAGGCCGACCAGGTGCTGGCCGACAAGCGCAATGAAGTAGCCAAGCAAGCCAAGGCGTTGCAGGATGCGCAGCAGCAGGAAACCCTGCTGGAACAGGAACAGACTGCGCTGACTTCGCGCCTGAACCACATCAACGGCAAGCTCAAGCCGCTGGAATCGCTGGCGGAGCAGAAGTCCCGCCTGCAAAAGCTGGCTGCCGAATCCGGCGCGGACGTGGCCGATGCCGCAGCGGAACTGGAAACCAAGGAAGCCGAGCTGCTGAAACTGCGCTCGCAGCGCGACTCCGTGTCCAACCGCATCGCGCAGGACAAGGCTACCATCAATGCGCTGTCGGGCAAGAGCGCCATGCCGGAGCCGGACAATGTGCGCGCCATGCGCCGTGCCCTGAACGATGCGGGCATCCCGCACGCCATGCTGTCGGATATCGTCGAAGTGACCGATCCGAAGTGGCAGGGTGCGGTTGAGGGCGTGCTGGGCGGCTATGCCTCCGTGGTGCTGCTGGAGCGCTCGTCCGATGCGTCTTCCGCCTACCGCCTGGCGGAAAAGGAGCGCTATCGCCACTTCATCGTGCCCGATTGCGTGAAGGCGCACGAACCGAAGAACCAAAGCCTGCTGTCGGTGGTGAAGTTCAGCGGCCTGGCACCGGAATGGCTGATCGACCAGCTGTCGCGCATCACCCGCGTGGAGTCGGTGGAAGACGGCGCCAAGCTGGGCAATATCGAAGAATGGATCACGCCGGAGGCCTACCACAAGGAACGCCGCGGCGGCCGCTCGCTGTTCGTGGAAGCGTCGCGCTACCGCTTCGGTTCGGCCGGCAAGACCTCGCGTATGGACGCGATCCAGAAGAACCTGCCGAACCTGGAAGCCGAAGAAGACAAGTACACGCTGCAGATTTCCAAGCTGGCCTCGGAAACTTCCGCACTCAAAGCCCGCCTGGCCGGCGTCGATGCGGTGAAGGAGCTGTCGGCCCGCACCGGGGAATTCGACGAAGCCGCACGCTCCGCCGTGCCGCTGCGCGCCGAGCGCCTGGAAGTGGGCTCGCGCCTGGGCGAGCTGCAAGGCCTGATGAAGAACGCCACCGTGGCCCGTACCAAAGCCGACACCTCGTGGCAAAGTGCCCGCATGTCGCTGTCCGAAGCGGAAGCCGGCATGCGCCTGAACTTCAAGCGCCAGATGGAGCAGCGCTCCGACCACGCACGCGCCATGCTGGCGCTGCGCCGCCAGTGGCGCCACCTGCCGGGCGCCTGGCGCCGTCCTGCGCGCCGCCAGGCGCTGGTACAGCAGCACCAGAACGCGCACCAGGTCGACCTGCGTATTGCCAGCCTGCAGGCCTCGCTGGCGCGCGACGACTGGGAACTGGATGCGACCGTGATCGACCAGTATGCTCGTTTGAACGAGCAGCTGTCGAACCGGAAGTCGGAAACCGAAGAGCGCCGTTACCAGAACAACCGTGCGATCGAAGCGACCGCCAATGCGCGCGGCGCCTACATCGAGCGCCTGCGCTACACGATCAAGACCTATTCGTCGAACATCAAGGAACTGGGTGCGCTGGCCAATATCGACGTGCACGTCGAGCCGGTCAAGCTGGAGAATGACGACCTGCTGCTGTCGCAAGCGGGCCTGCAGGTGCGCTTCAAGTTCGACGGCAAGGGCCCGATCGGCCTGAACGACGGCGAAGCGTCGGGCGGCCAGCAGGTGATGAAATCGCTGGTGCTGCTGATTGGTTTGCTGAAGTCGGAAGACGGCTCCGGCGGCTTCGTGTTCATCGACGAACCGTTCGCCCACCTGGACATCCGCAACATCCAGCTGGTCGGCGAGTTCCTGAAGAACACCGACGCACAGTACCTGATGACGACGCCGCTGACCCACAACACCGACGTCTACGATCCTTCCGACCTCACGCTCATCACGAGCAAGAAAAAGAAAGACACCCAGTGGGCGCAGCCGATCTTCGTGCTGCAGCGCCGCCAGGCCGCCGCCTGATGGCGGCTGGCCGCACGCCGCGCTGGACCAGCGGCGAAGAGCCAAAGCCTGACATCATCGTCAAGTTGGCAGTGTTCCTGGCGTGCGCGGTTTTTTGTTTGTCCATTCCAGCGCGACAGTGGCTGGGCTGGCGTGCCGCGCAGAGCTACGTGGCCGTTCCGGTTGAGATGCGCAAGCTGGAAAAGGAGGCTTATTCCTACAAGGGGCGTCTGGAATACCGCTACCACGTAGAGTACGAATATGAAGTGGCCGGTCGGGCCTATCGCTCCAGCAAAATGTTCCTAATGGACGATTTCCCAACCGGCCAGCCACGCGCGTGTTTATATGAAAGCCTGCGCCAGGCACACGAGGCGCACGCGCCCATCATGGCTTGGGTCGACCCCGAAAAGCCGGCGAACGCGCTACTGGACCGGGAAGCATATGACGATCCGATGTACTTCATCTTCGCTGGCATTGCCCTGGCCGTGTTGTTAGGAACGGCAGCCTACTACTTCGTGCCGTGCCAGCCGAAACCTGCGCGCAAGAGGCTGCAGCGCCTTAATCGTTCGTGGTAAGCCCGACGGCACGATACAAGGGGCAGAACTTGATCGTGCCCGTCAGCAGCGGCACCACGCCAATCCAGCCCCACAGGCCGATCAGGCCGAATAGCGAAGCCGCGATCAAACCCAGGCCGACGGCAACGCGCAAGGCACGGTCCACCGTGCCGATATTTTCAATCATGGTCATGTGCTTTCTCCTCTCAACTGGCAACCAGTATGGGAAAGCCCGGCGTTGCCGGGAATGACCTGGATCAACTTAAGCGTGTGCTCAGGCTGCTTCTTTGGAGCAGGCGCCAAGAATGCCGTCGAGTTCCTTCTTCAATGCCAGTGCCACCGGCCGGCCGCGGATGCGGTTCACCATTTCGAAGAATGTGATGCGCATCGCTTTCAGATCCTCCAGCGTCTGCGCCGCTTCCAGCTTGGCCTGCAGGACCTGGCCGCGCAGGCCCAGGGTTGGCTCGATGGTGCGCGCATAGAATTCCCGCGCCTGCTTGTATTGCGCAGCGAGTTCTTCTTCGGTAGGCAGGATCGGCATGATGGTAATCGGCGGCGCTTCGCCTTCTTCGATGAAACCTTGTGCCAGCAGTTCCTGCACGGCCCCGGCATCGAGCCCGAGTCCGGTGACTTTCGGCAGCAGCTCTTCCATTGGATGGCGGCCGTCAATCATCACCAGCAGGGTACGCATACGGGTTTGCAGCCCATAGGTGCGCGCCGAGATCTCTTCCCGGCCCTTAGCGGTCTTGTTGTAAGTCGTCATAAGAATATTTCCTAATGGCAATCATTTTGTGTGAATTTAGAATACACGACCTTTAAGGATTTGACATCGGTTGAAATATCGTCTTTAATTTCTGTAACGACAGAAAAAAATGAAAAATAACATAATTCAACAACTATTCATTCTGGAACCGGTGAAACTCCGTGAGTTTCGTCATGTTAAAGGAGTGGAAGATAAATTTCACTATTGTAGTTTTTTCGTCACAAAGGAAGCTGGTCCATGTCCGTACTGACCTTGTATTTCGATGATGCCTGCCCGTTTTGCCGGCGCGAGATGGCGCGCCTGCGGCGCTGGGACCACTCCGGCCAGCTGGAATTCGTCGATATCGCGGCCCAAGGGTTCGATCCCGCCCCACTGGGCGCCAGCCTGGCCGCTATGAACACCGAACTGCACGGCTTGCGTGCCAACGGCACCATGCTGGTCGGCACCGACGCCATCCTCGAGGCATATACGCTGGTGGGCCGCTCCTGCCTGGTATGGCCATTGCGCGTGCCTGCACTGCGGCCACTGCTGGCATCGGCCTATCGCAGCTTCGCCCGCAACCGTTACCGCATTTCGCGCTGGCTCAGGATCGGCGCTGCGCGCCCCGCATGCGATGGCGACCGCTGCCAAATCTATTTTGGAGGTAAAGATGGAGCGTAAATGGCTGGTGCGCTGGATGTACGCCAGCGCCGCCGCACACTTGCTGGTCGGCCTGGCACTGCCATGGGGTGCCAGCGCGGCTGCCCTGGACTGGTACCTTGCCTGGCTGGGCCCGGCCTCGACGCGGCCGCAGCACGCCTGGTGGATGGCGCTATTCGGCCCGACCATCCAGTGTGTCGGGCTGTGGATGCTGGCGCTGGTGTGGTTTGGCGACCAGCGCCGCGAGCAGGCGGCCTGGCTGTGGGTGGCGGCCGGCATGCTGCTGTGGGGGCCGCAGGACATCATGGTTTCGCTGCGCGCCGGGGTATGGCCGAACGTGTGGCTCGACATCGCCACGCTGGCGCTCATGCTGCCCGCCGCCTGGCGCCTGTACCGGATCGACGCTGCTGCCCGCGATGCCGGCGAGGCATTGCCGGCGGTCGGTGAAGGAGAGCTGTTCCGCAAAATCCTCGGCAGTGAATGGAACAAGCTGCACCCCGACATCCAGCAGCGCTTCGCCAAGAATCCTGCACCCGGCAAGCCGCTGCTGTACTACGGCACCTTGTCGGAGCTGAGCGCGTCGCGCTTTGGCAAGCTGCTTGGCTACATCAGCAGGCCCTTCATCCAGGGTGCGCTGATCCCCTATAGCGACAGTGGCTTCCCGGTCGACATCCAGGTCTACGGCAAGCCAGGCTCGCAGAACATCTACAAGCAGCGTATCTACATGCTGAACGGCCGCAAGCCGATCAAGTTCACCTCCTACATGGCGGAGAGCGAGCGCGGCGAAGTGCTGGAATACGTGGGCCTGGGCCTGGGCATGAAACTCAAGCTGCACGTCGCCGACGGCAACCTGCATTTCACCAGCGACGGCTATTTCTGGGACATCCTGGGCTGGCGCATTCCACTGCCGGGCGTGCTCACGCCGGGCAAAACCTTCCTGCGCCATTGCAATGAGGCGCCCAACCGTTTCAACATCCGTATCGAAATCCGCCACGCGCTGTTCGGCACGACGTTCGTGCAGGCAGGCGTCTTCCGCGAAAGGCGCGAGGCGGAGAAGGAGGCAGCATGAATACGCATTTACTTGCATTGCAGCTCATGGCCGCACAAGGCTGCCTGGGCGCGTTCGACACGCTCTACCACCATGAATTGACGGAAGCCTTGCCGCAGCGCGCCACGGCACGGCGTGAGCTGGCCATTCATGCAGTGCGCGCGACGATTTACGGCGTGCTGTTCGTCGGCTTGTCGGCCTGGGTGTGGCAGGGCGCCTGGGCGTGGGTCCTGCTTGCGCTGTTCGGCGTCGAGATCGTCCTCACGCTGTGGGACTTCGTCGTGGAGGACCAGACCCGCCTGCTGCCGGCAACCGAGCGTGTGACGCACACCGTCCTTGCAATTAACGGCGGCGCCTTCATCACGCTGCTGGTGTTGGGAATGCCGCTCGCCATGGAGGCGCCCACCGGCTTCGCCTATGCGCCCCAAGGCTGGCTAAGCGTCTTCCTCGCCCTGTGCGGCGTTGGCGTGCTGGTATCCGGCATTCGCGATGCATTTGCGTCGCGCGCCCTGCCTGGCGCCGCAGCGGACAAGGTCCGCTTCGACGGCCCATCGCAAACGGTGCTCGTGACCGGCGCCACCGGTTTCATTGGCTGTTCGCTGGTGCCTGCCTTGCTCGCCAGCGGCCACCGGGTGATTGTGCTGTCGCGCGAGCCGCGCAAGGCGGCATGGGAGTTCGGCGGCGCGGTGCGCGCGGTGGGCAGCATGGCCGACTTGTCGCCAGCGGAGAATATCGACGTCATCATCAACCTGGCAGGCGCCCGCATCCTCGGCTGGCGCTGGAGCGAGCGCCGCAAAGCAGTGCTGCGCAACAGCCGCAGCGGATTGACGCAGGGCGTGGTGGACTGGATCGCAGGCGCGGCGCGCAAGCCGCGCCTGTTGATCAATGCTTCCGCGGTCGGCTACTACGGTATCCAGCCGCAAGGCGGCGAACATGTGTTGAACGAGGCTAGCCCGCCGCAGGCGATCTTCATGTCGCAGCTGTGCCAGGAATGGGAGGCGGCGGCCAGCCGCGCACGGGAATATGGTGTGCCAGTTGCGCTGGCACGTTTCGGCGTGGTCTACGGCCGTGGTGGCGCGCTGCAGCCGATGCTGCTGCCGATCAGGCTGGGCTTCGGTGGCCGCATGGGCACAGGGCGCCAGCGCAATTCGTGGATACACATCGCCGACTTGCTGGGTGCCATGGCCCACGTCTGGCGCTTAGGCGCCAATGCCGACGGCGCCTGGAATTTCACTGCTCCCGAGCACCCGACGCAACTGGAATTCACCCAGGCCGCCGCTGCCGAACTGCATCGCCCCAGCATGATGCCCACGCCCGCGTGGCCGGTGGAGCTGCTGCTGGGCGAACAATCGGCACTGCTGCTGGAGGGCTCCAGTGTCGCACCGGCGCGCCTGCTGGCCAGCGGCTACAGCTTCCGCTTCCCGACAGTGCGGCAAGCGCTGGCCGACCTGGTTTAGTCCAGCTTTTTCTGCGCCATGCTCCAGCGCAGCAGGCCGATGGAGTAGGCGGCCAGGTAGCCGAGCATCAGGCCGAAGGGGATCACGGTCAGCGGGTGCTGCAGCACTTCGGCCTGGTTGATCACGTGCGGGTGCTCGGACTGGCGGTTGACGTAGAACTCGACGCCGATCTGCAGCACGCGGGCGGCGAACAGCATGCAGACCAGGATGGCGGTCCGGCTCGGCGGCGTGAAATACAGCTTGCTGCCGGTGTTTTCAAAACGCGTCTTCTTGAGCGCGAAGAAGGCCAGCCAGGCACCGGCTATCACGGCAGCAGCCATCATCGCCAGCGCGGGTGGGTTGCGCAGCATGGACTGCGCGGCAGCCAGCAGCAGGACCGGCAAACCCGCCGCACCGACCCAGTGCCGCCACGCGACCGATTGCTGGCGGCGGAACACCAGCTTCAGGCGCGAGTAGACGCGCCAGATCAGCGTCGGGACAAGGATGAGCAGGACTACGGTGGTGACAGTCAGTTGCATTGGGCGCCGGATTCGTCAAAAAAGAAGAATTTTAACCGCAGGCGTAAAATACACCTTCGTGATCTCGCTTTCGGGAGCTCCAGCCATGGAAAAACACCGTATCCACGCCCACCGCGCACCGGATCTGCCGGTGCCGGTCGATGAGTCGCAGCCGCGCCCCGAGCCGGTGCATCCCCACAGTCCGCATAGTCCCGTCCCGCAAGACGAGCCGGTGCCCGACCATAACCCCGAGCTGCAACCGCCCGGTCAGTCGAAAGCCCAGTTGTAAAGCACGTCCAGCGCATTGTTGGTGCCAGTCTGCACCTGCAGCGTCACGCGGTTATTGAGCTTGTAGCGCAGCTTCACCAGGCTGGTCGCCGTGCCCGCGCCTTGCTCGAAGCTGATGTAGGCGCGCGAGGACAGCTTTTTGCCGACGGTGACCACCGTGCTTTCCAGTCCTTTGGCCTGGCTGACTCCCAGCTCATCCAGTCCGACGCGGTTGGCCAGGCTTGGACCGCCGCTGCCGCCCAGCAGGGCGCCGGCGGCAGTGCCAAGCAGGCTCATTTCATTGCCGGCCATGTCGGCGGTGCCGTGGCCGAGCACCATCCAGGCCAGCTTTTCACTGTCCGGCACGGACGGCGTGGAGACCAGCTTGGCGGATGGCGCCAGGGCGGTGCCGCGCACTTCGACGCCGGCTTCCACGTTGGTCTCGCTCAGCTCTTCGCCTTCGGGGCGCTTGCGCACGGCGCGGATGTTCAGGCTCGGGTTGTCATAAGCGCCGGTGAAATTCAGCACGCCGCGTTCGATGGCCAGGCGCTGGCCATAGGCGGCATAGGTGCCGCTGACAACACGGATGCTGCCGTTGACGCGTGGAGCGCGGCGATCCGCCACGCGCACGCGCACGCTGCCGGCAAGTTGCGCGTCCAGGCCTTTGCCGCGCAAGGTGAAATCGTCGCCCAGGTCGGCGTCGAGGTCGATGCTCAGCGGCAGGCCGGCCGTTACGGCAGCTTTCGGTTTTTCGCGGCCGAGGATCACTACGTCTTCGCTGATGGTCGGGGTATCGAGCGACGGCAACTCAATCACGGCGCGGTTGGCCTTGAACTTGCCGTCGAATTCGAAGCGCTTGGCGTCGCGCACCAGGGTGCTGCTGCCGCTCAGGACCAGGGTGCGGTCCGGGCGGTTGAATACTTCGAGCTTGTTGGCGGCCAGCTTGAGGTCCATCGACATGTCGCCGCCGGCCAGCCGCAGCCAGCCATCGGCCTGCACATTGCCGTCGGCGCCGTCGAAGCGCAGGCGTTGCAGCTGCAACTGGTCGCCGCTCACTTTCGCTTGCAGCTCGCCGTTGCGCAGGCGGATGCCTTGCTCGGCCCAGTTGATCACAAGCTGCTCGCCGACAACTTCGCCATCCAGCAGCGGGTTGGCGATGGTGCCGTGCCCCCCGGCGTGGGCGCGCAAGGCGCCGCCCAGCTCCATGCCTTGTACGCCCAGTAGCGGCGACAGCCATGCGATGGACGGCAGGCTGGCGCTGGCGCCGAAGGTCAGGGGGCTGTCGGAAGGGATGCGGCCGTCGCGCAACTGGGCGCTGGCTTCCAGGCGCGCGTTGCCGGCGCGGTCGCCAGCCAGTTCGGCCTGGGCGCGCAACTGGTCGCCGGCCACGGTGACGCGTGCGTCCAGCACTTTCAGGTCGAGCGGGATGGGGCGTTCGCCGCCGGTGATCGTCACGTCGCCTTTTTCGCGGAATACGTGCAGGTAGCCGTCCAGCGCCGGTGCAGCGCCTTTGGCGGCCGGCGCGACCAGGTCGAGCGACCAGTCGCCGCCCAGCGTCATGGTGCTGGCCACGTTGCTGCGCCAGGTATCGGACAATTGGGCGAGGTAGCTGGCGTTGACGCCGGCCGCGCTGCCTTTGCTGCGCCAGTGCAGGCCGTTCTTCTCCAGCGTCTCGATGCGCAGGCTGCCTTCCGGCATGGCGATGGTGGCGCTGCTTAATGCGAGCTGCTCCGGATTGGCCAGCCCGGCCACGCCTTCACCTTTGCCGCCGGTGACGCGCAGCGTGGCCGGCGCTTGCAGGTTGAGGGCGAAGCGGCCCTTGTTTTGCAGGGCATCGATGCTGCCGCTCCAGTTGTCCGTGCTGAAGCTGCCGTGCACTTTGGCGCTGGCATCGAAGTCGGGATTGGCGGCGGCTGCCTGCACCGTGTGGTTGCCGGCGCTGCCGCTCGCTTGCAGGCGCAGGCGGTCGAGCAGGATGCCCGGCATGTTCAGGCCGGTGACCGTCAGGTCGGCTTGCAGCGGATCGTCCGGGCCGAACGAGGTGCCGATGGTGGCGCTGCCTTTGATGGCGGAGATTTCCCGCTGGCCGGGCAGGCGCAGGTGGGCGCCGTCCAGCGTGGCGCTGAGCGTCGGCAGGGTGCTGGGACCGCGGCCTGCGACGTTGCCGCCACTGGCGTAGCCGCTGCCGCGCAAATTGCCGGACCAATCGCGGCCCAGCACGGCCAGTTGCGGCGCATCGAGCTTCCAGTCGATGCGGTCCTGCGGCTTGCCGAAGGAGCCTTTCGCCTGCAGCATATTGGGGCCGAGGTGCAGGTCGATGTCGCTGTCCTGCACGCGGCCCGGGCCTGCGGCGAATTTCGCGTGCCCGCTCAGCGCGGCGTTGCCAAGCGTGGATGCCGCTTGCAGGCGGATGTCGGCATTGGCCAGCCAGTCCGCGGAAGCGCGCAGCGTGGCGTCGAAATCGGCATTGATATTGCCCGCGACCGAAGATCCGAAACTGGCGGGATTGATGTGGCTCGCACTGCCGGACAGCTTGACGTCCATTGCGCCGGACAGTGCCGCCTCGCCGCTGGCGCGGATCACGCTGTCGGCGCGAGCCGGCTGGGCCAGGTAAGCCAGCCCGCGCGCCTCGGCGGTGAAGCTGGTGCGGGGCGCCTGGTAGCCGCCGCCCAGGATACCGCTGGCCCTGGCGCTGCCTTGCAGCTGCGGGTCAAGCACGGAGAGCTGGGCGGCGTCGAGCTGCCATTCCAGCTTGTCGCCCGCTGCGCCGAATGCGCCGCGCGCCGTGGCGGTGTTGCGGGCATAGGCGAGGCGGGCGTCGATGTTGGCGATGTGCCGGGCGTCGGCAGCCAGCTTGACGCTGCCGGACAGCGGCTGTCCCATCAACTTGCTGGGCTGCAGCGCGATATCGGCGTTTGCCCGCCAGTCCGGCGCCAGCTTGCCGCTTGCCTGCAGCGCCGCATTCAGGTCGGCTGACGGGAATGCGCCCAGCGCAGCCGGGTCGAAGCGCTTGACGACCGCGTTGGCCTTGAAGGCCTTGTCGCCTTTCAGGCTGGCTTGCGCGGTGGCGCCGACGCTGCCCTGGCCGGCAGTGATGCGCGCCTGGTGCAAGGTCAGCAGCAGGTCTTGCAGCGTGGCGTGGGCGTCCAGGCGCAGCTTGCCTTCCCCCAGCGCGGCGCGCAGGGTGTGCTGCCGGCCCTTGGTTTCGGCGCTGATATCGCCGGCGATTGCCGTGCTGATGGCGGCGCCATGCAGGGCGCGCAGGTCGAGGCGGTCGGTGTGCAGGCGCACGCTGGCGGTGTCGATGCTGCCGTCTTGCGGCAGGCGGCGCAACTTGCCGCTGCCGGTGAATTTGCCTGCGGCGCCGAGGTCGATCAGCAGGCCGCTGAGGCTTGCGTTATCCAGCGTACCGCCCAGCTGCGCGGAAGCGCTTTGCAGGGGCAGTTTCTGCTGGTCGAGCGGGCCGGCTGCGCTGCGGTTGCTTGCTGCCAGTTTGCCGGACAGCTTGTCGCCGTTGATGGCGGCTTCCAGCGCGAGGTCGATTGCTGCCCTCGGCCAGGCCGGGTCGAAGCGGGCCGGGTCGACGTCGTGCGCCTGCAGGCGGATGCTGCGCAGGGGCAGGGCGTCGAACGGCGCCAGCACAAGGGTCCCGTCGCCGTTGGCGTAGTTCGATTTGCCTTTGACGTCCAGCTTCAGTTGCGCGAGGTCGCCGCTGGCGAAGAGTTCCAGCCGCGTCGCGCTGCGCTGGACCAGCCCAGGGTCGGGCGGCGTTGCTGCCGGCGCGCCGGGCGGCGTCGTTGTGGAACCGCCTGGCCGGGCCGCAGGTGCCGGCGGGATAGGTGCGAGGGCGGCCGTGGCGCTCAGTTTGTACGGGTGCGCGGTGGAAATTTCGGCGCTGGCGGCAAGGGCGCCAACCGGCGTTTCGGCGCTGGCGTCCTTCAACTGCCAGTGCTGGCCATCGCCCTGCAGCTGCAGCTTGACGGCGCGCAGCTCGGTGCGGCTGCCATCTTCGCTGACCAGGGCCAGCGTGCTGACGCGGCCATCCGCAATGCTCAGGCGGAACGGCGGCGTGATCGATGCCGGCATCGCGGCGGGCTTGGAAGGCCCGGTGCTGCGCGACTCCGCCCGCGCTACATGCAGCTCGCTGATCGCCACGCCTTCGCTGAAGTACTGCAGCGGCGACCAGTTGATATCGATGTTGTCGAGCGTGAGTATGCTGGATTGGTCGCGATACACGATGCGCCCGATATGCATGCGCCCGTACAGTGAACCGCTGACGCCGGTGACCACGATCTGGCCGCCGCTGGAGCGCGCGACCTGGGCGACGATCTGCTGCAGCGTGGTCTCGCGCCCCAAAAGCCAGACGGCGCCGCCCAGCACCGCCAGTGTTACGCCGCCGCCGACCAGCGTGCGGCGCAGCCATTTGCGTTTGGCAGCCGCTGGCGGCGCGTCGGACGGCGGCGGAGTGTACGGCGTATCCATCAGAACGTGAACCCCAGCGAGAAGTGCAGCCGCGCCTTTTTGGTGGCATGGCCATACGCGATGTCGACGTTGATCGGCCCGACAGGGCTCTTGTAGCGCGCACCGACGCCATAGCCGGATTTGGGACGCAGGCCGCCCAGGGAATTGGACGCATTGCCGGCGTCGTAGAACACAGCCGCGCCCCAGGTCGGCTTGAACCAGTACTGGTATTCTGCGCTGCCGGTGACCAGGTAGCGGCCGCCGACTGTCGCTTCGCCTTGTGCCACGCCCAGCTCCTGGTAGGCATAGCCGCGCACGGAATTGTCGCCGCCGGCGCGGAACAGGTAAGTGGTCGGCACGCCATCCTGGCGCGCCGAAGCCAGCGCCCCGAATTCGGCCCGCAGGATCACGGTGGATTTCGGGCTGAGCGGGCGGTAAGTGATGCCGCGCGCCGTGGCACGGATGAATTTCTCGTCCGTCAGCAGCGGCAGCAGCGCCCCGCCCAGGGTGGCATTCAGCACATAGCCTTTGGTCGGGAACACCAGGTTGTCCACCTTGCGCCAGGTGGCGGCATAGGTGATCGGCAGGGACTGGCTGTGCGATGACAGCACCCGGTTCACGGTCTTGCTTTCGTTCAGGTATTCGATCGAGATGCTGCGCTCGAGCAGCGGCGTGCCCCAGGCCCGCTTGGCCGCGACGGAAGCAGTACGCGTGATCTCGCCCTCGATATCCTTGCGTTCCAGTGCCGCGCCGACGCTGTCGTTATTGCCGTCCGCCGTGGTCGGGAAGTAGAAATCGCTGCGCGCCTGCTGGCGCTTGGTTTCCAGCGTCAGCGCGCTCTTCATCTTCAGGCCGAACACGTTCAGGTCGTCATAGGTGCCCGACATGCGGTACCCCGTATTGGTGCTGAAACCCACGCCCACGCTGGCGTTCTTGCGCTTGTTCTCCACCACCCGCACCAGCAAGGGCAGCGGCGCCATGGAAGTCGGCTGCGGCACGCCTTCAGCCTTGTTCTCGGCGGCCTCGATCTGTTCATCCAGGATGGATGTCAGGTCGGCGCTTACCTCGACGTTGGCAAAGTAGCCGGTTTCCTGCAGCTTGCCCTGGTATGCCTGCAGCGCCGCTTCGCTGTAATAATCGCCCGGCTTGATCGGGTTCAGGTTGCGCACCGCCGATTCCGGATAGCGCCGCAAGCCTTCGATCTTCAGTTCGCCGAAGCGCATCTCCGGCCCGCTATCGAGCGCCACATGCAGCAGCGCGCGCTTGGTCTCGGGGTCGACCACCGCCTCGCTGGAAACCAGTTGCGCGCGCGGATAGCGCGTCTGCACCACGGCGCGCAGGAGGTCGCGCTTGGCCTTTTCCCATTCGTCCTGGCGGAACACGGCGCCGTTCGGCAGGCCCCAGCCCGCCTTCAGCGCATCCTTGTCGAAAGGCGCGCCGGAGGACGACTGGAAGCCCTGCAGCACGATGTCGACTTCACCCACCAGCACCGGGTCGCCCGGCTGCACCTCGATCCTGACGGTCGGCGTGCCGCTTTCGTCAAGGCTGATATTCACCGCCGGGTTGTAGTAACCGGCAGTGGCAACCAGCGTCTTGATCTGCTCCGGCGCGGCGCGCAGCATGCGCTGCAGCTGGTCGCGGTCCATGCGTTCGTTCGAGCGGTAGCGCAGCAGGTCAAGGTTATCTTCAAGAAGGGACTCCAGCTGGCGCGGCGCGTCGATGCGGACCTGGTAAGTCCAGCCCTGGGCAGCCGCCAGCAAGGGCAGCAGCAGGGCAGCGCAGCCCAGTACAAGGCCCCTCAATACTTTTATGCCGGTTTGTGCCAAAATTCGTGGTCTGTGATCTGGAAGTCGAAACCGAATGTTACCGGATCAGCCGCAATCTTGTCGGCCACTTAATGATTGATTACAAATAGACCTCAAAGAAAGACTGCGATGCTGACAAACGACGCCGCACTGGTCCTGTTCAGCGGTGGACAGGACTCGACAACCTGCCTGGCCTGGGCCCTGGAGCGCTACCCGCGCGTGGAAACCATCGGCTTCGACTACGGCCAGCGCCATGCGATCGAACTCACCGTGCGCCCGCGCCTGCTGGAGCAGATGCGCAGCGTCAAGCCGGAATGGGCCGAGCGCCTGGGCGAAGACCACATGGTCGACCTGGGCCTGATCTCGCAACTGTCGCAGACGGCCATGACCGAGGACATCGAGATCGTGATGCAGGAGAACGGCCTGCCGAACACCTTCGTCCCCGGCCGCAACCTCCTGTTCATGACCGTCGCCGCCACCCTGGCGTATCGCCGCGGCCTGACCGTGCTGGTGGGCGGCATGTGCGAAACCGACTTTTCCGGCTACCCGGACTGCCGCGACGACACCATGAAGGCGCTGCAAGTGGCCCTGAACCTGGGCATGGATACCCGCAACAAGCTGGAAACCCCGCTGATGTGGCTGGACAAGGCGCAAACCTGGCAACTGGCCGAACGCCTCGGCGGCCAGCAGCTGGTGGACCTGATCCGGGCCGATACCCACACCTGCTACAAGGGCGAACGCGGCGCCCTGCACGACTGGGGCTATGGCTGCGGCACCTGCCCGGCCTGCGAACTGCGCGCGCGCGGCTACCGACTCTATCAAGCGGCACTGAGTGGCAATCACGGCACTGGCGCCGATTGACTTTTTCTATAGGGCAATTATTTTGCCCTGAACAACTTAAGATGCTGGTATGCCGAGGCCACCTGCCAGCCCACCGCTGCAACGCCTGCTCCAGCCCCGCCTGCTGGCAGGGCTGGTGGCAGCGCTTTGCCTGACCGCGACCGGCAGCGTCTGGTGGGGCGCCCACCTTGATGCGGAACGCGATGCCCGCACCAGCTTCGAATACCACGGCCGGGAACTGGTCAACAATATGGCCGCGCGCATGCAGGCCTATGTCCAGGTACTGTATGGCGTGCAGGGCTTGTTTGCCAGCTCCGATTTCGTCGACCGCCAGGAGTTCCGCACTTATATCGAGCGCCTTGAACTGGAGCAGAATTTTCCCGGCATGCAGGGCATCGGCTTTATGCGCATGGTGCCCGGCGCGCAGCTGGAGTCGCATATCGCCATGGTGCGGGCCGAGGGCTTTCCTGATTATTCGGTAACGCCGCCGGGCCAGCGCAGGCAGTACGGCCCGGTGGTCTATCTCGAACCTTTCTCCGGCAGTAACCTGCAGGCCTTCGGCTATGACGGCCTGTCCGAGCCGGTGCGCCGCGCCGCCTTTGAGCAGGCGCGCGACTCCGGCCTGCCGGGCATGACCGGCAAGCTGCTGCTGAAACAGGAAACCAGCGGCCCGGTGCAGGCCGGCTTCCTCATCGCGCTGCCGATCTACCAGAACGGCGTTGGGCGCTATACCCTGGTCCAGCGCCGCAGCGCCTTGAAGGGCTGGGTCTACGCGCC
Organism: Duganella sp. Root198D2; assembly: GCF_001428585.1. NCBI lineage: Bacteria > Pseudomonadati > Pseudomonadota > Betaproteobacteria > Burkholderiales > Oxalobacteraceae > Duganella > Duganella sp. Root198D2. The sequence continues at coordinate 196,796 of NZ_LMIC01000049.1, forward strand.
GTTTCGCATGGACGACGTGATGGCGGCGCTGGGTCACGATGCGCTGCGCGGCCTCGACGTGGAAATCTACGACGGCGAAGAGCGCAACGCCATGAACCGCTTGTTCGACAGCGCGCCGAAGGCGTCCGCTGCGGAAGGGCGCCAGCATGCGCTCAAGCGCATCAGCCTGGCCGGCCGGCGCTGGACCCTGCATATCAGCGCGCTGCCCAGGCCGAACGGCGTGCTGTCGGATAAACCGCGCGCGATAGCCATCGGCGGCCTCCTGATCAGCTGCGTGCTGGCGCTGCTGGCCTACGTGCTGGCGGAAAGCCGGCAGCGCCTGCGCCTGGCACTCCACCAGAGCAGCCGCATGGGCGACGAGCTGCGCGAAGGGCAGGAAACCCTGCTGGCCATGGCCGAACATGCACAGGGCAGCCAGGCGGTGCTGCGCTGCATCCTCGACTCCACCGTGGACGGCATCCTGGTCGACAACTACAGCGGCGCCGTGCTGAACTCGAACCGGCGTTTCCGCCAGTTGTGGAACGTGCCGGAGCAGCTCGGTTGGGAAAACGACGGCGCCATCCTGCTGGCCCATATGGCCAGCCAGATCGAATTGCCGGATGCCTTCCTGCAGGCCTGCGCGCAGGCCGGACCGGGCGACGAGGACAGCCATGGCCAGCTCCAGATGCGCGACGGGCGCGTGCTTGAAGTCACGACGCGCCCGCTGCGCCTTGGCAGCGAAGCGGCGCGGCTCTGGTCCTTCCGCGATATTACCGAACGCATCCTGAACGAGCGGCGTGAAGAAGGACGCCACCAGGTGCTGGAACTGCTGGCGGCCGGCGCCCCGCAGCAGGAAGTACTGGACAGCCTGATGCGCGGCATCGAAGCCGTCAACCCGGGCATGATCTGCAGCGTCATGCTGCTGGACGAGGAAGGCAGGCACCTGCTGCTGTCCGCCGCGCCCAGCCTGCCGGCCTTTTTCCGGCAGGCCATCGACGGCTTGCCGATCGGCTTTGGCAATGGCTCCTGCGGCAAGGCCGTCACCAGCAATAGCCGCGTAATCGTGGAAGACATCGCCAGCGACCCGCTATGGGGGCCCTACCGTGAAATGGCGCTGCGTGCCGGCCTGGGCGCCTGCTGGTCGGAGCCGGTGCATGGCGCCAACGGCAAGGTGCTGGGCGCCTTCGCCATCTACCACCGCGGGCCGCAGCGGCCCAGCGTGGCGCAACTGGTGCTGATCGACCAGGCCGCCAGCCTGGCCGGCATCGCGGTGGAGCAGGCGCGCGCAGCAGAGGCCCTGCGCGTAGGCGAAGCGCGTTTTCGCAGCCTGTACGACCACGCACCGGTAGCCTTGTGGCAGCAGGACTGGTCGGCCGTGCGTGCGGCCATGCAGGAATTGCTGGAATCGGGTGTGGACGATGTGGCGCAATGGCTGCAGGTGAACCCGAGCCAGTTGCAGCGCCTGGCCGGGCTGGTGCGCATCACCGATGTCAATGCCGCCGGACTGGAACAGGTGGGAGCCGGCCCGGCCTGCAAGCAGCCCGGGCGGCTTGGCCTGGCGCAGAACTTCGCGCCTTCTGCCATGCCGGAGTTCGGGCGCGCGCTGCTGGCGATGGAGCAGGGCTCGCACCTGTTCCAGTGCGAGGGCAGCTTCCTGCGCCTGGATGGCGTGGAGCGCCAGAATGAACTGACGCTGCTGGTGATGCCGGGCCACGAGCACGCGCTGGACTTCGTCATCGTGTCCACCATCGATATCACGGAGCGCAAGCGACTGAACGAAGAGCTGGTGCAGCTGGCCACCACCGATTTCCTGACCGGCCTGCCGAACCGGCGCGAGTTCATGATGCGCCTGGAAGACGAGCAGGCCCGCCTGCAGCGCGATGTCGGCGGCCGCGCCGCCGTGCTGATGCTGGACATCGACTACTTCAAGGACATCAACGACGCTCACGGCCACGACTGGGGCGACGCCGTGCTGCGCCACCTGGCAGGGCTGATGCGCGATTCGCAGCGCAAGATCGACATGCTGGGGCGCGTCGGCGGCGAGGAATTTGCCATCCTGCTGCCGGGTGCCGACCTGGAAGCGGCGCGCGCTTTCGCCGAGCGCCTGCGCCAGCGCATTGCCGACACGCCGATGGGGCGCAACGGCAGCACCATTGCGATCACGGTCAGCATCGGCATTGCCAGCATGGCGCCGGCCGACCGCAGCGGCGACGCGGTCCTGGTGCGCGCCGACCATGCGCTGTACCGCGCCAAGCGCGCCGGCCGCAATCGCGTCGAAGGGTGATCAGTCGGGGCGCATGCGCAGCTGTTCCACCTTGTCGCCCTTGCCCAGGCTCAGGTCGACCAGCAAGGCGCCGCTGGTGTAGTTCAGGCGATAGCTGTACTTGCGCACCTCGCCGTCGGTGCTGCGCGCCAGTGCTTCCACCCTGCGCAGCGGGCCCCATTCGCGCAAGTCTTCCGACACCATGGCCAGGAATTCCGGCGACAGGTTGCCCGCCACCTTGTCGCTCAAGCCTTCCGGCAGCTTGCTGTCGGCGATGCTGGCGAACATGGCGCGCACGCGTTCGGCCACGCCCGGTTCGGTTTCCGCAATCGCCGCCTTCGGTTTGAGCGCCAGCGCCGGCAGGTAATGCGCAGCGACGATGTCGCCCAGCTTGCCGGGCCGCGCGCTGGCCGAATTGGCCAGCACCACCACCGAGAGCTTGTCGTCCACGAAGCGGTACAACTGCGAGCGGAAGCCCTGCCATGCGCCGCCGTGGGCAATGGCGCGATGGCCGTTGCGCTCGAACAGTTGCCAGCCGTAGCCGTATTCGGTGGCGGAACCGTCGTTCAGCCTGGCCGGCGTCCAGCTGGCTTTGCGCACGCTGGCCGGCAGCACCTTGTCGCCGTACAGCGCCAGGTCCCATTTCGCCAGGTCGCGCGCCGTCAGGTACAGGCTGCCGTCTGCCGTGGTATTCAGGCGCGGCGCCACCCAGGACTGGTTCACCAGCTTGCCGCCCTTGCGTTCATAGCCGCGCGCACGGTGCGGGATGATGTCGGCTTCGCTGATGATGCGCGTGCCCATGTCCAGCGGGGCGAAGATGCGCTCGCGCAGCTGGTCGCCGTAGAACTTGCCGCCCGCCTTGTTGCAGATGAAGCCGAGCAGGTGATAGCCCATATTCGAGTAGGACCATTTTTCGCCCGGCGCAAACAGCACGGGAATGTCGGCTTCCAGCGCGATCAGCTCTTCTTCGGTGTAATCCTTGGCCAGGTCCAGTTTGGCGTAAGGATCGCCCAGGCCGGAAGTATGCGACAGCAGGTGGCGGATGGTGATGCCTTCCCAGGTCTTGGGCGTATTGGCCAGGTGCTTCGAAACCGGATCGTCCAGCGACAACTTGCCGTCCTGCGCCAGCAGCATGACCAGCGCGGCGGTGAAGGTCTTGCCGATCGAGCCGGACTGGAACACGGTGTCGGGAGTGACCTTGACCTTGTTTTCAAGGTCGGCAAAACCATAGCCTTGTTCGCGAATGATCTTGCCGTCTTTGACAACGGCGATGGCAATGCCGGGAATATGGCTGCGTTTCATTTCCGCCTGGATGGCGTCGTCGAGTTGGTCAGCGAAGGCTGGAGCGCAGCAGGCGAGGGCGATTGCGACAGGAAGCAGCGAGATGGTCGGGCGCATGGATGCAATTCCGTATAGGTTGCCAAATTTGCATTCTAGCACCCGACCCAGGCGGTCAGGCAGGGGCGTGTTCCAGGGCTGGCGCGGCAGGCTTGCGGTCGCGGCGCTTCATCAGCCAGTAGATGAAGAACGGGATCATCAAAGGCAGCAGCAGGGGCGACACGGCAGCCATGGTCACCACGGCGGCCAGCGCCAGGGACAGGATCACGATCACGCCGACACCGGCCATCACCACCGCGACGATGGCTGCCACGAACACCATCACTACCGCCAGCGCGGCAAATACGCCGCCGGCCAGCATGGTGCCGAGCAGGGCGCCCAGCGGCCCGTCATAGTCCGAGTCGCCGACGGTGACGACGAGGTCGTTGCTGTCGATGGACATCCAGCCTGCAACCATGCAGAAGAACAGCAGGACCAGGGACAGGGCGGATACCTTTTTCATGATGGGCCTCTTGGCGTTGAACATGGTGTCACTGTAGGCCCGCTGGCCCGGGCCAGCCATCGGATTGCGACGAACGGTGGAATTGGGATGATGAACGGAAAAAGTTTCGCGGCGAGCCACAATCGCAGCTTGAATTCATTAACTGTTTGCCTATACTGAATATCCGATCACTGAGATGGAGGGGAATATGGCTTGGCTAGTAAGAGACGGGAGCCAATCGTTGCTCCTGGGAATCGACAGCGAACCGCGCCAGCGCAGCGCGACGATCGAGCTGGGCCCCAAAGGCCCGCCATCCGCACCACCGACGATTCCACCTATCATCATCAATCCCTTCAAATACCAGACGCCCGACCCGGCCATCGATCCGCGCATTACGCCGCTCGGCCCGCCGATCCTGCCGCCGCGATGGCCTGCCATGTCGCTGCATTGATTTCGCACAAGCCCGCCCGTCAAGCGGGCTTTGTTTTTCACTGGCTAGCGTAGGCGCCTCCTGCTATATTTCCCAGACGCATCTAACCTTGGGAATAAGATGGAAAGCCGTCTGCGCCGCCTGGAGGCCGTCCAGGAAATCCTGCTGGAAATTGGCAAGCTGTCCAATAGTTGCACGGACATCACGGTCTTCCTGCAATCCGTGCACGCGGCGCTGGGCCGCATCATGTACGCCTCGAATTTCTATGTGGCCCTGAGCGACCGCGATGCGCCCGGCAATGCCGTGCGTTTCGTCTACTTTGTCGACGAAGTGGACGACCATCCCTACAAGGACCAGCTGGTACAGTTGGCCACGCCCGACCAGTCGCCCACCGCCTGGGTGATCCTCAACAAGCAGCGCCTGGTGATGACGGGCGACGAACATCGCGCCCGCGAAGAGGACGAGGTATTCGGCGTCGGTACCATTGCCGAACATTGGGTCGGCTGTCCTCTGCTGGACCAGGGCCATGACGTGATCGGCGCCATGGTGATCCAGAGCTACGACAAAGAACATACCTACAGCGAAGAAGACCAGGCCCTGTTCGCGCAGATTGCCAACCACGTGTCGAGCGCCCTGCAAGGCTTGCAAAGCATGGACCGGCTGGAGCGCGCCGTCCGTGAGCGCACGCTGGAGCTGGAGCGCGAAGTGGCCGAGCGCAGCAAGGCCGAACGCTTGCAGCGCGCACTGTATGAAATTGCCAGCCTGTCCGCCTCCGCCTCCGCTGAATCGGATGCCGGCGTGCTGTATGCCCGCCTGCACGACATCGTCGGCAGCCTGATCACCGCCCGCAATTTCCTGATCGCGCTGTACCACCCCAAGCGCGACGAAATCTCGATCCCTTATTTCGTCGACGAGAAAGACCTGGAAGCGCCGCTCAAGCGTTTCGAATACGGCGTCGGCATGAGTTCTTTCGTGCTGAAGAAGCGCCAACCGATGCTGCTGGACGGGGCCGCGTTCGCTGCCTTGATGGCCGGCGGCGAAATCAATGAACCGCTCGGCAACCAGGGCATCGCCAGCTGGATGGGCTGTCCCATGATGGTGGGCGAACAGGCGCTGGGCGTGATCATCGTGCAAAGCTACGATGCGTCGGTGCTCTACTCGCAGGCCGAACTGGACATCCTGGCTTATGTTGCCAACCATACCGCGGCGGCCATCGCACGTACCCGCTCCGACCTTGCGATCCGCCGCGCCAAGGCCGAACTGGAAGAGCAGAACACCGCGCTGGCCAGCGCCCTGACGCAATTGCAGACCGCGCAATCGGAGCTGGTGCGGCAAGAGAAGCTCGCCTCGCTGGGCCGCCTGGTGGCCGGCGTCGCGCACGAGATCAACACCCCGCTTGGCATCTGCGTCACGGCCACCAGCCATCTGGTGGAAGAGCTGCGCCTGTGCCGCCTGGACCTGGCCGAAGGGACGCTTGACGAAGACGGCTTGAGCCAGTTCTTCGACACGGTCGACCAGTCGCTCAAGATCATGACCACCAATACCCAGCGCGCCGCAGCCTTGGTGCGCAGCTTCAAGCAGGTGGCGGTGGACCAGTCCTCCGACAATATCCGCCACTTCAACCTGCGCAAATACCTGGACGAAGTGCTGCTGTCGCTGCAGCCCAAGCTGAAAGGCAAGCCGATCGCCGTCAACGTCGACTGCCCGCCGGATATCCACTGCGAAAGCTTCCCCGGCGCCGTATCGCAGATCGTCACCAATATGGTGGTGAACTCGCTGGTGCACGGGTTTGAAGAGGGGCAAAAAGGCACCATCCGCATCACCGGCAAGCTCGATGGCGACCACGTGCTGTTCGACTACAGCGATGACGGTGTTGGCATGGATTCCACCACGCTGCAGCAATTGTTCGATCCTTTCTTCACCACCAAGCGCGGCTCCGGCGGCAGCGGCCTGGGCGCGCACATCCTGTACAACCTGGTGACCGGCCCGCTGGGTGGCACGGTGAAGGTGGTCAGCTCGCCCGGCATGGGCTTGCACTACCACCTGCGCTTCCCGCGCGACCAGCGCAAGCAGTCCGCATGACCCTCGCTCCGAACGTTGGCCGGCTTGATGCTGGCTTTGGCCTTTTTCACGCCGGCGTCCGGCGCCGAGGGCTGCGCGACAGGCCCACGCACGCGAAGTGACAGGCCTGGCATTCGAATTTGTCGCAGGGCCTGGCACCGACGGAGATGGTTCCTTCCTGCTGGATTACGAAATTATCAGTGTTGAGAATTCGAAGAAATGCATTTTCAATTGATCAAACTAACCACCGTCCTGCTGGCGGCGAACCTGGGCTGCGCCGCGCAAGCCGCGCCTTTTTCCGACCAGCCGCGCAGCTATGTCTTCACAGGAGATGGCGGAAAATCGGCTACAGCGCACTTTCCCTGGATCGCAGGCGGCCCGCCGGGTGCGGCGGAACACATCAACAGCTACCTGCACGACGCTTACTTGCAGACGCTGCCGGCTAGCGATCCGAAGGAAACCAGGATCAAGGTCCTGGACGGCATGACAATGATCGAATCGCAGGGCGTCAATGCGATGAACGGGGGTCGCATGGTGCGCGTCAGCATTGAAGAGGAAGGCTGCGGGGCTTATTGCAGCAGCGGCATCAGCGATTTCGACTTTGACGCAGCGAGCGGCCGCCCGGTTGGCGCGTTGGATCTGACCGCTCCGGACGCCAAGGCCAGGCTGCACCTCAAAGCGCACAAGGCCCACGTCGCGGAAATCGAAAAATTCCTGGCAGCGCTGAAGCGAGACCTGCGCAAGAGCGGTCCCGACAAGGCACGCCTCCAGGAGCAGATCGAGTTATACGAAATGTGCCTGTCCGGGCGCGAGGATGCAGCCAGGGACTACAGCTACCTCCTCGTCGCCGAGAACAGCCTGGTGGTATCGTTTGGGGAATGCGGCAGCCACGCCTCGCGCGCGCTCGATGAGCTTGGCGGATTTTCATACAGCGTGAAAGGCGAGGCCATGCGTCCTTACCTGAGCTCCTACGGTCGCCGCCTGCTGCTTGGCGATGCGCAGGCCGAAGCGCCCTCAATCAACAAGTCAGGACAGCTATTCAAGGGAACTATCAACGGCAGGCTGCCGGTAACGCTGTTCCTTGGCCCCAGCGGCCGCCTGGGTGAAAAGCCGTTTGATAGCGCGCATTATTATTACGATAAATTCCGCCAGCAGATCGCCCTGGTAATGCAGCGCGAAGGCGACGCGTTTGTGCTGACGGAGAACGACAAGAATGGCAAGCCAACCGCCGTGATGACGCTGAAACTATCGGGTGCAAAGCTTTCAGGCGAATGGCGTTCCGGCGCCAAACGCATGCCGGTGGACCTTACGGCTTATTGACCATGAAGATTGCGATCTGCCTGCTCGCCTCACTTGTTCCGGCTTGCGCCCATGCGGAAATGCATGGCGTATGGGAAGGCACCATTGGCCGCAGCAAGGTTGTCGCCTGCCTGCCCGAATATGGCGCCGGCGGCACCTACTACTACCGGCGCCACCTCACCCCGATTCCTCTTGCGAAAACAGTAGAAGGTGAATGGGACGAGTATGCCGATGGGAAGAATCCCGGACACTGGCAGTTGAAACAGGCCGGCGACGATGCACTGACGGGCACGTGGAGCAAGCGCGGCTCGCCGGGCCTGGCAATTCGCCTTGCCCGGCCTGCAGGCGCTGACCATTCCTGCGCTGGCGATGCGTTCAACGCGCCGCTGGAAAAGGACGTTGAAGTAAGCCGGGGGGAAGGATATTTTGGCGACCAGCGCTATGAAACGCTGTACGCCAGCGGCCCCTCCGCGGACCTTGGCACGTTCGAGGTGGTGCAATTGCGGGAGAAAACTCCGGCGGCAAACGCGATCAACCTGGCGCTGCGAGCAGGCTTCGCGGACGACAGGCAGAGTTTTTACGATTGCCGGCGTAACCTGCTGGAGATCACAGGTAATTTCGGCGGCAGTGCAGATGATCCGATGCAGTCGCTCAGCCAGGAGATCGTATTCTGGAACCGGCAGCTGTTGTCGGTCAGGACAAATGCGGTTGAGGAGTGCGGTGGGCGCTTTCCTGGCGCCAGGACTTCTTACAGGACATGGGACGTGGCAACAGGCCGCGAACTTGATCTGGACTACTGGTTCGGGAAGATCGGGGAAGAGGGACTGCCAGCGCCTGCCAAGCGCCTGGTGTTGGCGCGGGCCGAGGGGAACAAGGGTCCGGAGCCGATATGTACCGAACAACTTGACACAAACCGCTACTACCAGGTTGCCGCAACCGACAAAGGGCTGCTGCTCTATACCAATTTCATCTCCGTTTCAAGGAACTGCGACGAAGAAATCCTGGTGCCCTACGGCGAGATATTGAAGTTCCTGACGCCCGAAGCCAGGGCGGCCCTGGGTAAATAAGCGGCTTAGTCAGGGAATCGCTCGTTGATCGCGAGCGCCTTGTCGATGTTCTGCACCATCAGTTCCACGTATTTCGGGTCGAGGTGGCTGCCCGCCACCTCGCGCATGTGCTCCACCACTTTCTCGACCGGCCAGGCATCCTTGTAGCAGCGCTTGTGCATCAGGGCGTCGAACACGTCTGACACGGCCACGATACGGGCGTATTCGTGGATGTCGTAGCCTTTCAGCCCTTGCGGATAGCCGCTGCCGTCGAACTTCTCGTGGTGCTGGTGGGCGATCACGGCAGCCGCTTTCAGGATTGGGCGCTGCGAGCCGTCGAGGATTGACATGCCGACCGACGGGTGCTGCTTCATGATCTCCCATTCGGCCGCATCGAGCTTGCCAGGTTTCAGCAGCACCGAATCCGGGGTGGCGATCTTGCCAATGTCGTGCATCGGCGCCGCGTGCTTGAGTACCGCGGTTTCTTCTTCCGGCATGCCGGCCGCGGTGGCCAGCAGGTGGCAGAATTCGGCCATGCGGCGCACGTGGTTGCCCGCTTCGTTGGAGCGCGATTCGACCACATCGCCCAGGCGCATGATCAGCTCGGCCTGGGTATCGGTGATTTCCTGCGTCAGCAGGATATTGTCGAAGGCGATGGCGACGCCGCTGCAGAAAATCTCCAGCAGCTTCTGGTCGATCTCGGAAATCTCCTCCACGCCTTTCAGCACCAGCAGCGAAGCCTTGCCGCTGTTGTTGGGGAAGTAGCCGACGAAGGTGTCGCCGGTCATGCGCGAAATGCGGTTGCGTTCAGCGTCCTTGAGCTGGGCCAGCAACTGCGGCGTCAGCAGGCTGTCTTCGTCCTGGCCGATCTGGGCCAGCACTTCGTAATCGGTCTCGCCGCTGACGGCGCTGGCCCCGCGCAGGCGCACCAGCATGCTTTGCTCCAGGCGCAGCAGGGCGACCACCTGCTGCAGCAGGCCGTTGGCGAAGTCCTTCAGGTTGCGCGCCTGGAAGATGTGGGCCGAGGCGGCGATTACGCGCTCCAGGCCTTCGCGGTAGTGCATCTGCTGCCGGCGCGCTTCTTCCACCTTCATGATGTCGCGGTAGGCGCGCAGGGCGGCGAAAGTGGTGGTGAACAGCTTGGTGCGATCGAGCTCGGTCTTTTCCTTGTAATCGTTGATGTCGTAATTGACGATCACGCGTTCTTCCGGCGCCTGCCCCGGCTGGCCGGTGCGCAGCACGATGCGGGTGAACTGGTTGTCGAGGTCTTCGCGCATCCAGCGCGCCACTTCCAGGCCGGAGTCCTCGCGCTCCATCACCACATCGAGGAAGACCAGGGCGATGTCTTTTTCTTTGGCCAGCACTTCTTTCGCTTCGGCGCCGCTGTAAGCGTGCAGGAATGTCAGGCCGCGGCCTTCCAGGCGAAACCGGCTCAGGGTGAGCTTGGTGATGTCGTGGATGTCGGGTTCGTCATCAACCAGCAGGATTCGCCACGGCGTGAGTTTAGGCGTAGCAGAAGACAAGAAAGACATATTGGCAAATTCCAAATGTGACATACAGTCCTGGGTGATGCGCAATTTTTAGGCGCATCAAAATGATTGTAGTCCTACCCATTGTTATTAACAACAAGCAATACTGGATGAGCTAGATCTTTACAACATCGGCTGCTTCGCCGTAACGCTTTTGGCAGCGTTCGCACCAGAAAGTACGGCGCTGGGTGAGCCCGAGATGGGCCCGCTGCAATGGGATATTACATCTGGGACAGTCACGCCGGTTGTGTACCTGCCAATGTTTTTTAAGCTCAAACGCCTGCTTCCAGGTTTTGAACTCAAAACTGTATTGGCGCGCCTGCTTCACCAATTCACGCAATTTTCCTGGGGGTAAGTTAATTACTGTAGAGAGAGGATGAATGCGCAATCGGAACAATACTTCGTTTTTAATAATATTGCCAACGCCAGCAAAGATACTCTGGTCGAGCAAAACATCGCACACCAATCGCTCGGGATCTTCGCGCAATTTTTTCAGCGCCAGGCGCGGACTCCATTGCTCGGACATGACGTCGCCGCGCCAGTCATAAGCCTGCTCCAGTTCACCTTCGACAAGCTTGATTGAACAGGTGTAGAAGTTGAGTTCGCCGCCTTCTTCAAATTGCAGCGACAGCCGCGGATCGGCGCCTTCCTTTCGCTCGTCGATACGGTAGCTGCCGAACATCAGGAAGTGGATACGCAGCGCGAACAGCGGCAGCTCGATCAGGAAGTGCTTGCCCCAGCTGCGCAGCGACAGGATAGGCTGGCCGGGCAGTTCCTCGAACGGGATGAGTTTGCTGTTGCCGCTGGCGGCGGAAATCGTGCGGCCTTCAAACGCGCGCACTTGTTCAGTGAGGATGACGATCGATGGGCCTTCGGGCATGGCAAGCCTCCTTTGGCCCCAGTCTCCCGCCGTGAGGCAAGCCGCGCCGTGCGCCCACGCACAGTTGCTATACTCGTCTGCATGCTCATACGACACAGCACCGAACAAGACTGGCCCATCCTCAAAGCGCTGCGCCTTGCCGCGCTGCTCGATTCGCCCACTGCCTTTGGCGTGACGCACGCCAGCGCCGCCGCCAACCCTGAACAGCAATGGCGCGACCGTGCCGCTGCGCGCGGTCCGGCAACTTACCTGCTCGCCTTCAGCGGCGACACCCCGATCGGCATGGTCGGCGGCGTCGTCAGCGCCGCGCAGGAATTCAACCTGATTGCCATGTGGGTCAAGCCGGAACAGCGCGGCAGCGGCGCGGCGGCGGCGCTGGTGGACGCCATGAAGGCGCACGCGCAAGCCGCGGGCCACGAGCGTGTGGTGCTGGACGTGTCGCCGCTCAACGAGCGCGCCGCAGCGTTCTACCTGAAACGCGGCTTCCGCTTCCTGCCGCACTGGGAGGCGCTGGAAAGCCATCCGCACATCAGCGTGCAGAAAATGGCATGGCAGGCAAACGAAAGCTGATCCCCTGAACGCTTTCGTTTGCGGCGCGCATTTGGATAGTCACAATGTTGTCATTTTCGCTTTCTAGAATAGCGGGCAGTTTCAACTACCCCACTTTTGGAAAGCGTCATGGAAAACAAAATCGATCACGACGACATCGGCTACAACGATACCCCGAACGAACATTTCAGCGAAGTCCTCGACAAGCGCATCAGCCGCCGCAACCTGCTGCGCGGTTCGGTAGCGTCGGCCATCTCCGTGATGATGGGTTCGGCCACCCTGACCGCCTGCGGCGGCGGCAGCGACGATGCACCGGTCGTCACCAAGCCGGAGACGCCAGTACCAGTGGAGAAGCTGCTCGGCTTCAGCGCCGTGGGCAAGAGCCTGGCTGACGTGGTCACCGTGCCGGCTGGCTACACCGCCAGCGTGATCTATGCGCTGGGCGACCCGCTGACCGCATCGGCAACCGCTTTCAAGAACGATGGCAGCGATGCCGATTTCGACAACCGCGCCGGCGACCACCATGACGGCATGGAGTTCTTCGGCCTGGACAGCGCCGGCAAGCCTTCGGCCAGCGGCAACGAGCGCGGCCTGCTGGCGATCAACCATGAAGCGACCACCAACGAAAAGCTGGCGTCCTTCTTCATCCACGCCAACGGCGGCACCAACACCCTGCCGCGCCCGGCTGCCGAAGTCGACCGCGAAACCGCGCTGCATGGCATTTCCGTGGTGGAAGTGCGCAAGGCCGCCGGCAAGTGGGAATACGTCAAGGATTCCGCGTTCAACCGCCGCGTCACCTGCCTGACCGAGTGCGACCTGAGCGGCCCGGTGAAAGGCAATGCGCTGGCGAAAACCAAGTATTCGACGGACGGCAGCAAGGTCCGCGGCACGCTGAACAACTGCGGCACCGGCCGCACCCCATGGGGCTCCTTCGTCTCCGGCGAAGAAAACTGGAGCGGCTACTTCACCCGCGGCGCAGCCGACGATGCCGCGCGCGGCAACGACAAGAGCGTCGCAGCGCTCAAGCGCTACGGCCGCAACCAGGGCGCCGCGTCGCGCCACGGCTGGGAATCCGGCGGTGCCGACGACAAGTACGCACGCTGGAACAATTCCAAGCTGGGCGCTTCGCTGGACGGCTCCGACGACTACCGCAACGAGATGAACGGCATGGGCTATATCGTGGAAGCCGATCCGTACAACAAGTCCAAAAACCTGCGCAAGCGCACCGCGCTGGGCCGCTACGCGCACGAAAGCGCCGCCTTCGGCAAGACCGTGGCCGGCCAGCCATTGGCTGTGTACATGGGCGATGATTCGCGCAACGAGTACATCTACAAATTCGTCTCCACCGCGACCTGGAGCGACGCCGACGCCAACCCGGCCGACCTGCTGGCCACCGGCGACAAATACCTGGACTCGGGCAAGCTGTTCGTGGCCAAGTTCGCCGCCGACGGTAGCGGTTCGTGGATCGAACTGAACATCGGCAACGCCGCCATTGCTGCCTACGCCGGCTACAAGTTCGCCGACCAGGCCGACGTGCTGGTGAACGCCCGCCTGGCCGCCGACGCGGTCGGCGCCACCAAGATGGACCGCCCGGAATGGTGCTCGGTCAACCCTGCCAACGGCGAGGTCTACTTCACGCTGACCAACAACAGCGGCCGCACGGTACCGGACGGCCCGAACCCGCGCACCTATGAAGACATGAAGGGTAGCAGCAAGCAGAGCGGCAACGTGAACGGCCACATCCTGCGCGTCAAGGAAAAGGATGGCAATGCCTCCGCCGCCTTCACCTGGGACGTCTACCTGTTCGGCGCGCAGTCCGATGCCAGCCCGGGCCTGGTCAACCTGTCCAGCCTGACTGCCGACCAGGACTTCTCCAGCCCGGACGGCCTGGCGTTCTCGCGCGCCACCGGCATCTGCTGGATCCAGACCGACGACGGCGCCTACACCGACGTCACCAACTGCATGATGCTGGCCGGCCTGCCGGGCTCGGTGGGCGACGGCAAGAAAGTCACGCTGGCCTACGGCGCCAGTAATGTCGACACCTTCGTCGGCAAGACCCCGACGGCCGACACGCTGAAGCGCTTCCTGGTCGGCCCGGTCGACTGCGAACTGACCGGCATCACCGAAACGCCGGATGGCAAGACGCTGTTCGTCAACATCCAGCACCCGGGCGAAGGCACGGCCAACGCCAACATCGGCGACCCGGCCAAGTACACCAGCCAATGGCCGGGCAATGCCGGCTACGGCGCCGGCAAGCGCCCACGCTCGGCCACCATCGCCATCACCAAGAACGACGGCGGCCGCATCGGTAGTTGATTAAAAGTCGGGGTCAGGTCCGGCAATCGGACATTTCGCTTGCGAAATGTCCGATTGCCGGACCTGACCCCGACTTTTAGATTGTAAGCAGATGTCGCAAAAGAATCGGCCCCAAGTATCGGGGCCGTCTCTTTTGTCAGGAATTGTTTCAGTTGCGGCAAGGGGGCGGCGCGGGAGTATATTGAAGGTAATCTGCGAAAGGAAACCCATCATGAAACGCCAAACTCGCTTCTGGATTGCCGCCGCCCTGCTGCTGGCGGCGGCCGGCGCCGCCTCGGCAGGCGAGGTGACCGTCAAGTACCAGGATCCGGATAAGTTCTCGGACGTGCCGTTCTGGGAGCAGGACCGTGACCAGGTGCTGAAAGAGCTGACCGCCCACTTCGAACACCTGGCTCCACAGTTGCCCGCCAACCAGCAGCTGTCGATCACGGTGACCGATATCGACCTGGCCGGCCGTGTCGAACCGCGCCGGCGCTCGATGCACGATGTGCGCATCCTGCGCGGCGGGGCCGACTGGCCAACCATGGAATTGCAATATACCCTGCAACAGGAGGGCAAGGTGCTCGCCAGCGGCACCGACCGCCTCAGCAATATGTTGTACCTGGACCGCATGAACCATTATGCCGGCGGCGATTCGCTGCGTTATGAAAAGCCGATGGTCGATGAGTGGTTCAAGAAAAACTTCGGCGCGCCGACCCAGCTCAGCAGTAAGTGAAGGGCAGGGCGCTCAGTCGAGCCAGTTGACGCGGCTGAACTTGGCGCGGAAGTCGTCCGGCATCGGCACCACCTGGCTGTGGCTGTAGTTGTAGAACACGAAGCCTTGCTTGGCCATGGCCACCAGCGTGCCATCGGCCGGGCGGGTGATGCGGAAGATGACGTCGCCGCCATATTTGTTGAAATCCATCACGCCTACTTCAAACAGCAGCTGGTCGCGCGCATGCGCTTCGGCGCGGTAGGTGGTGGCCAGGTCGGTGACGATGATGCCGGTGCCGTCGGCTTCGGTTTCCTGCACGCCGAACTCGAACAGGAAGCGCGCGCGCGCTTCCGAGATCATGGAAATCATCGAGTCGTTGCCGAGGTGCCGGGCGCCGTTGATGTCGGTGACGCGCACGGTGAGCTGGGTCGAAAAGCAGAATTGATCTTCCGGGAACGCAAGCGTCAGTCTGGCCATGTCTTTCGGGGGCAAGTGGGAAAGCGCCCATTGTAGCGCGCCTTCGCCACCCGCATCGGGCCGCTACGGTTTGCGGATGATCTGATAGACCTTGCCGTTGGCGCTCGTTATGTACAGTTCGCCTGCCGCATCCTGGCCGAAGCCGGGCACCTGGCCGATATCGCCCACCGCCCAGTCCTTGCTGTCGCTGACAGCACCATTGGTGTACAGGAAGCTTTTCAGGAAGCCCTTGCAATAGTCCGAGTACAGGTAGCGCCCGGCCAGTTCCGGCAGGGCCGTGCCGCGGTAGACGAAGCCGCCGGTGATCGAGCAGCCGTTGGCGTTGTTGGCGCCGTGCTGGTAGTCGAACACGGGCAGGGTCAGGCCCTGCTGGGAACAGGTGGCGGCGTTGTAGCAGCTGCCGCCCTCCATGATGTTCCAGCCGTAATTGGCCGGCTTCAGGCCCGCCGGCACCACGTTGACTTCTTCCCTCAGTTCCTGGCCGACGTCGGCGACATACAGCGACGCGGTGGCGCTGTCGAAGGCGAAGCGCCAAGGGTTGCGCAAGCCGTAGGCCCAGATTTCGCCGCGCTTGCCGGCCTGGCCGACGAAGGGATTGTCGGACGGCACGTTGTACAGCGGCGCCACCACGTCGTCCACCTTCAGGCGCAGCAGCTTGCCCAGCAGCGAGTCGAGGTTTTGCGCATTGCCGCCGGGATCGCCGGCGCCGCCGCCATCGCCGGTGCCGGCATACAGGTAGCCGTCGGCGCCAAAGGCCAGCATGCCGCCGTAGTGGTTGGTGTAGGTCGGGTGCGGGATGGTGATGATGCGCTTCAGCGTGCCGGCATCGGCTATATCGGCATTGGCCGACACCTTCACCTCATCGATGGCGATATTGCTGAACTTGTCCGTGTAGTAGATGAAGAAGCGGCCGTTTTGCGCATAGCCGGGATGGAAAGCCATCGACAGCAGCCCGCCTTCGCCGTCGGTGCTGAGCAGGCCGGTGAGGTCGAGGAAGGGCGTGGCGCGCAAGCTGCCGTCGCTGGCCAGGATGCGGATGCGGCCCGGGCGCTCGACAATGAAACGGCGCGTATCGCCGGCTGGCGCCGTCAGCAGCAATGGAGTGCTGAGGCCGCTGGCCACTTCCTTCACCGCCAGCGCGAAGGCCGGCTTCGGTGGTTCCGGTTGCGTCACCGGCGGCGGGCTGTCGCCACCGCCGCCGCCGCCGCAGGCTGCCAGCAGTGCGCCCATCAAGGTTGCGGCCATCGTGCTGGCCGGGGACAAAGCGGGGGCCGCAGTCGCGGGCCGGGAATTCAGCTCATCTGCCATCATCTTCTCCGGTTGGGTTAGCAGCCAACTGTAGGACTGCCCCACCGCGCCATCTGTGCGGGAACGCACTTACTGGTTTTCACTCAAGAACAGCAGCGTGTGGCCGTGCGCTTCGGCTGCGCTGCGCTGGTGGTAGCTGCTGCGGTGGTTGCAGTTGAAGCCGTGTTCGGCATCCGGATAGAGGTGGATTTCCACTTCCTCGCGCGCCTCGAAACGTTCGGCAATGGCGCGCACTGCGGCGGGTGCGATGTGGGCGTCGCGCGCGCCGAAATGCAGCAGCAGCGGGGCGTGTATGTCGTCGGCGCGCTCCAGGCAGTGCTGGATGCCGCCGCCGTAATAGGCCACCGCATGCTCGGCGTGGCCGTTGGCCAAGGCCAGGTAAGCCATGCGGCCGCCCCAGCAAAAGCCCAGCGCGGCCAGCCTGCCTTCGGCGCCGGGCGTGGCGCGCAGGGCGGCGGCGGCGGCGCCGATGTCGGCCTGCGCCTGCGCCACGTCGGCGCGCTGCATGCACTGGGCGGCGCGGCCCCAGTCCGCCTCGTCATAGCCGAACGCGAGGCGCCGGCCCTGGCGCCAGAACAGGTCGGGCGCCAGCACCACGTAGCCGTCGGCGGCGTACTGCTCGGCGACCGCGCGGATATGGGCGTTGACGCCGAAGATTTCCTGCAGCAAGAGCAGGGCCGGGCCGCGGCCGCCGCGCGGCAGGGCCAGGAAGGCGTCGAAGGCGCCGTCCGGGCCATCGACCGTGCTCCACTGGGTGCTCAGGTCCATCGCCTCAGCCGCCTTGCTGCGGCCGCGCCAGCGCCTGCAGGCAGGCGTCCAGGTCCTGGCGCGCGAAGGCGCTGACGTTCTTCGCCATTTCGGCCGTGACCAGCTTGCGGGTCTGCTTGTCCAGGCTGTCGCGCAGCAAGCCCAGGAAACGCGGCGCAGCCACCAGCGCCAGGTGCTGGTAGCGGTGTTGCGCGGCGGCGGTGTCGAGCCGGTGGCCGATCTCGCGCGCGAACTGGCGCACTTCGTGCTGTACCGGTTCTTCCACCCGCGGCGCGGTGTGGCCATGGCCGTCGGGGCCGAAATACTGGCCGTGGCCGTCGGATGCCAGCTGGCGGTTGTCGGCGCGTCCCAGCGGGTTGGCCAGGTCTTCGATTTCCTCGGCCGGCAGCTGGCCGTCGCGCAGTTGGAAGATGCGGGCGTGGCTGCTGTCAGCCACGACGATCCAGGTGTGGTCCATGGTCGCCTCCTTGGTGTGGGCAGTCCAGTATAGGGTGCTGCCGTGGCGCCCGGCGCGCGCGAGCCGGGCAGAAAATGTTGCCCTATAGCATTAAATGTCCGGCCGTGCGAAAATGGTAAGCTCGCACAGCGAAGGCAGGGGCACGATGGACGATCCGATCAACGCAGCACCGCGGCAACCTTTCCGCACCCGCACGGCGGCGCTGGCGCTGCTGTGCGGCTTCGGCCTGACCGGCGCCCTGTTTGCCGGCGTCAGCCGGCTCGAGGCGCAGCGCGCCCAGCTTGCGTTCGAGCAGCGGGTGCAGGCGCGCGCCTTCGTGCTGCGCGAAGGCATCGGCGGCGCCCTGGCCAGCCTGCATGCCGTCAACCAGCTGCTGGTCGCGCGCCCCACCGCCAGCCGCGAGGAATTCCACCGTTTCGTCACGCCGCTGCTGGCGCGCCACCCTTATGTGCTGGGCACCAGCTACCTGCGCTTCATCGAACACGCCGAGCGGCCGGCGTTCGAGGCGGCGCTGCAGGCAGTGCAGCCGGGCGCCGCGGTGCGCGAGCTGCGGCAGGGACGGGCGCAGCCGGCAGCCGAGCGCCCGCGCTACCGGGTGATCGACTACATCGAGCCGCTGGCCGGCAACGAGGGCGCGCTCGGCCTGAACACCCTGTTGGCCGAACGCGACGACCCGGCCCGCCAGCGCGCCTATGCCAGCGGCGAGCCGGCGGCCGGGCCGCTGGTGCAGCTGGTGCAGCGCGCCGGCGGCCGTTCGCGCCTGGGCGTGGTGGTGGTCAAGCCGCTGTACAGCGGCGGGCGCGTGGTGGGCGAGACCGCCATTACCTTGCAGCCGGGGGAAATGATCGGCAAGATTTTTGCCAGCGCCGGGGCGGACGCCGGCGCGCCCGAGCTGCAGGTGTATGCCAGTGCCGGCATCGATCCAGCCAGCCTGGTGTACAGCGCGCCGCCGGCGCCGCGCAGCGGCGGCCTGGCGCTGCCGTCCTGGCTGTATCCGGCGCGCACGGCGCCGCTGCAGCAGGCGCTGGACGTGGCGGGCTCGCGCTGGCTGCTGGTAGCCACGCCCAGCCCGCGCGTGCTGGCCAGCGAGCACCTGGCCTCGCTGTTTACGCTGGTGCTGGGGGTGCTGACCACCGTGCTCGGCTCGGCCTTCATCGATTCGCTCAAGCGCCGCAAGCTGCTGATCCAGCAGCGCGTGGCCATGCGCACGGCGGAACTGAAGGCGGCCAACCAGGCCTTGCTGCTGCGCCAGCGCGCCATCGAGTCCAGCACCAACGCGGTGATGATCACCGCCGCCGAAGCGCACAACCCGATCGTCTACGTCAACCCGGCCTATGAACGCATCACCGGCTACCGCGCAGCCGAAACGCTGGGCAGCAGCCCGCGCATGCTGTTCGGCCAGGACCTCGACCAGCCCGGCATCGACGAGCTGCGGGCGGCCATCCGCGAGCAGCGCGACGGCCACGCGGTGCTGCGCTGCTACCGCAAGGACGGCAGCCAGTACTGGAACGACGTGTACCTGTCGCCGGTGCGCGACGAGCACGGCGCGGTGGTCAACTTCATCTCGATCCAGCACGACATCACGGCCATCAAGGCCTATGAATCGGAGCTGGAACACCAGTCGACCCACGACGCGCTGACCGGCCTGCCCAACCGCGTGCTGCTGCAGGACCGGCTGGCGCAGACCATCCAGCACTCGGGGCGCAAGGGGCACGAGCTGTGGCTGGTGTCGATCGACCTCGACCGCTTCAAGTTCACCAACAGCCGCCTGGGCCACAAGGGCGGCGACCGCCTGCTGCAGATCGTGGCGGCACGCTTGCAGGCGGCCGTGCGGCCGGTCGATACGGTGGCGCGCCTGGGCGGCGACGAATTCGCCCTGCTGCTGCTGCCGGAACGGGGTGGTGCTGCGCCGCGCGCCGAACAGCTGCAGCGCGTGCTGGACAGCCTGGCGGCGCCGCTGCTACTCGAGGGCACGCAGCTGTTCCTGACCGCCAGCGCCGGCATTGCCGTGTTCCCGACCGACAGCAGGGAGCCGGGCGTGCTGGCCGAACGGGCCGACATGGCCATGTTCCGCGCCAAGGAAATGGGCGGCAACCAGTACCAGTTCTACACCGCGGCCATGAACGAGCGCCTGGGCGAACGGCTGCGCATCGAGAGCGCGCTGCGCACGGCGCTGGAGCGGCGCGAGTTCGAGCTGCACTACCAGCCGCAGGTCGACAGCAGCACGGGGCGCATCATGGGCATGGAAGCGCTGATCCGCTGGCGCCACCCGGAGATGGGCATGGTGGCGCCCAACCGCTTCATCCCGCTGGCCGAGGAAACCGGCCAGATCCTGGCCGTGGGCCACTGGGTGCTGCGCACCGCCTGCCGCCAGCTGCGCGACTGGCAGAAGGACGGGCGGCGCACGCTGCGCATCGCGGTCAACGTCTCGGCGCGCCAGCTGGCCGAGCCGGACTTCGTGCAAGGGGTGGCGGAAGTGCTGGCCGATACCGGCCTGGCGCCGCATTGCCTGGAGCTGGAATTGACCGAAAGCGCGGTGATGAACGACGTGGCGCATGCCACCGCCGTCATGCACGAACTGAAGAAGCTGGGCGTGAAGCTGGCGATCGACGATTTCGGCACCGGCTACTCCTCGCTGGCGCACCTGAAGCGCTTCGAGATCGACGTGCTGAAGATCGACCAGACTTTCGTGCGCGACCTGACGGTCGATCCGGACGATGCCGCCATCGTCACCACCATCATCGCGCTGGCCGACAACCTGGGGCTGGAAGTGATTTCGGAAGGGGTGGAGACGCAGGAGCAGCTGGACTTCCTGCGCCGCCATGGCTGCCGCCATATGCAGGGCTACTTCTTCGGCCGGCCGCTGCCGGCCGAAGGCTTCCTGGCCCTGCTGCTGCAGGACGAAGCCGCCGCTAGCGCTTCACAAAGCTGAACGGATCGCCCTTGTTCCAGGCCGGCATGGCCTTGCCGTTGGCCACTTCATAGCCCAGGTTCAGGGTGAACTGGGCCTGCTGCACCATGCCCGCCAGGTCCCAGCTGGCGTGGTATTCGTCCTTGACGCTGTGGTAGTCGCCCTTGAAGGCGACGATGCTGGCGGCCGAGGCATCGTGCCCATGCTCGAACTCGAAGTGGCCGTCGCCGGAGAACACGGCGGAACCGACGTTGAACGCCGGCACGCCGGCCCTGGCGAACTGGAAATGGTCGGCGCGGAAGTAGGCGCCCGACAGGTCGGCAATCGGCGGCGCCAGCTTCAGGCCCATTTGGCGGGCCACCTTGGCGGCGCTGCGGTACAGGGTGCTGCGCTCGGCGCCGGCCACGCCGATGTCGCGCGTGCGCCCGGCAAAATTCATCGAATCGAGGTTCAGGTCGGCCAGCGTGCGCTTCAGCGGGAAGGCCGGCGCGGCGACATAGGCCTGGGCGCCGTGCATGCCGACTTCCTCGGCGGCCGGCCACAGGAAGACCTGCGAGCGTTTGGCCGGCTGCTGCACGGCGGCGGCAGCCATCGCCAGCAGGGCGGCGGCGCCGGAACCGTTGTCGATGGCGCCGTTGTAAATGCGGTCGGCGCCGTCGGCCGGGCCGTCGGCCTTGCCCAGGTGGTCCCAGTGCGCGGAATACACCACCGCTTCGTCCTTCAGCTTGGAGTCGCTGCCGGGCACGATGCCGACCACATTGAACTGCTCGACCTGGCGCACGCTGGAGCGGATCTCGCTGTGGGCGCTGATATTCAGGAGCACCGGGCGGAAGTCGCGCCGTTCGGCGGCGGCGCGCAGGGTGTCGAGGTCGAAGCCGGCTTCCCTGAACAGGGTGCGCGCATAGTCTTCGGACAGCCAGCCTTCGACCAGGTTGCCGCCGCCGGGCGCGTGGAAGCGCTCCAGCGAGAAGCTGGTGGCGGGCACGTTCCAGCCGTAGGCGGCCGAGGGCGTGGTGTGGATCAGCAGCGCGCCGGCGGCGCCGCGCCGCGCCGCTTCCTCGTACTTGTACATCCAGCGGCCGTAATAGGTGTAGCCTTTGCCGGCAAAGCGCTTCGGCTCTTCGGCGGTAGGCTGCGGGTCGTTGACCATCATGACCAGGATCTTGCCCGTGACGTCGGCGTCCTTGTAATCGTTCCAGTTTTCTTCCGGCGCGACGGCGCCGTAGCCGACGAACACCAGCGGCGCGTCGAACAGCACTTCGGCGCGGCCGCTGCCGGTGCCGATCAGGACATCCTCGCCCAGGCGCGGCAGCAGGGTGCTGGGGCCGGCGAAAAATCTGATCGAGCTGCCGGGCTGCAGGCGGGTGCCCTGGAATTTCACCGGCTGGCGGTAGCTGCCGTCCGCCAAGGGGCTCAGGCCGATGGCTGCGGCCTGGGTCTCCAGGTAGCGCACGGCGAGGTCGCCGCCGCGCTGGCCGGTGCCGCGGCCCTCGAGCAGGTCGTCGGCCAGGAAGGACAGGTGGGCGCGCAGCGGCGCTTCCTTGACGGTGGGCGCTTGCTGCGCTGCGGCAGAAGCGGCCGCCAGCAGCAGGCTGGCAGGGATGCAGTACTTGGTTTTCATGGCGCCGATCTTACCCCATAATGAAACGCATTCCCGGCGGCGAAACAAAGGAGATACATGGACGTCATTATCATCACCGGCGCATCCGACGGCATCGGAGCAGAAGTGGCACGCCAGCTGGCCAGGGCACGCGGCAAGGATGTGGCGCTGGTGCTGGCGGCGCGCAGCGAGGCGGCTTTGCAGGCGGTGGCTGCCGAGTGCGGCGCCGCCGGCGCGGCTACGCTGGTGGTGGCCACCGACGTGGCGCAGCAGGAGCAGTGCCGGCAACTGGTGGCGGCGGCGGTGGAGCGCTTCGGCCGTATCGATGCCCTGCTCAACAACGCCGGGCGCTCGGCGCACGCGCTGTTTGAAGAAGTGACGGACCTGGGCTGGTACGAAGACCTGATGAAAGTGAACCTGTGGGGCGCCATCTGGTGCACCCATGCGGCGCTGCCTTACCTGAAGGCGTCGCAGGGGCGGATCGTGGCCGTGTCGTCGCTGGCGGGACTGGTCGGGGTGCCGGGGCGCACGGCTTACGGGGCGACCAAGTTCGCCATGGCCGGGTTCTTTGAGGCGCTGCGGGCGGAGCTGAAGCCGTATGGCGTGAGCGTGACCACGGCTTATCCGGGCGTGGTGGATACCCAGATCCGTTATCGGGGTTACAACGCTGCCGGCGGGGAGCTGGGCAAGAGCAGCCTGCGCGAGGATGCGGCGATGCCGGTGGCCGAATGTGCGCAGCTGATCATCGGCGGCATGGCTGGGCGCAGGCGCGAGGTGGTGATGACGGCCAAGGGCAAGCTGGGACGCTGGCTCAAGCTGCTGGCGCCGGGATTGATCGAGAAAATGGCGTTAAATGCGTTGAAGGATGATGTCAAGCCGCACACCTGACCCGGATCTACCGGGTTAAAAGGGTAAAATAGCGCTTTCCGTCGCATCAGGCGATACAACAATAACCTCACGAGTGCCGCCATGTCTGACACCATGTTTACCGATTTGAACCTCAGCGCCCCCATTTTGAAGGCGCTGAAAGAAGTAGGCTACGAGACCCCGTCTCCGATCCAGGCTTCCACCATCCCCCACCTGCTGGAAAACCGCGACGTGCTGGGCACCGCGCAAACCGGCACCGGCAAGACCGCCGCTTTTGCGCTGCCGATCCTGTCGCGCATCGACATCAAGCAGGCGTCGCCCCAGGCGCTGGTGCTGGCGCCGACGCGCGAACTGGCGATCCAGGTGGCGGAGGCCTTCCAGCGCTACGCCGCCCACATCCCGAAATTCCATGTGCTGCCGATCTACGGCGGCCAATCCTACGGCCCTCAGCTGCAGGCGCTGCGCCGCGGCGTGCACGTGGTGGTCGGCACCCCGGGCCGCGTCATCGACCACCTGGAGAAGGGCTCGCTCGACCTGTCGAAGCTGAAAACCCTGGTGCTGGACGAAGCGGACGAAATGCTGCGCATGGGCTTTATCGAGGACGTCGAGCGCATCCTGCGGGAAACCCCTGAATCGCGCCAGACCGCCTTGTTCTCGGCCACCATGCCGGCCCAGGTCAAGCGCATCGCCACCACCTACCTGAACGACCCGGCTGAAGTGATGGTGGCGGCCAAGACCACCACCAACACCAATATCCGCCAGCGCTACTGGCTGGTGTCGGGCATGCACAAGCTGGACGCGCTGACCCGCATCCTGGAAGCGGAGCCGTTCGACGGCATGATCATCTTCTCGCGCACCAAGATCGGTACCGAAGAACTGGCGGAGCGCCTGCAGGCGCGCGGCTTCTCGGCCGGCGCCATCAACGGCGACATGCAGCAGGCGGCGCGCGAACGCATGATCGGCCAGCTGAAAGACGGCAAGATCGACATCCTGGTGGCCACCGACGTGGCGGCGCGCGGGCTGGACGTGGAGCGCATCAGCCACGTGGTCAACTACGACGTGCCGTACGACCCTGAGAGCTACACCCACCGCATCGGCCGTACCGGCCGCGCCGGCCGCAGCGGCGACGCGATCCTGTTCATCACCCCGCGCGAGCGCAACCTGCTGAAACTGATCGAGCGCACCACGCGCCAGGCGGTAACGCCAATGACGCTGCCAACCATCCAGGCCGTCAACGACGTGCGCGTGCAGCGTTTCAAGGACCAGATCTCCGACGCCCTGGCGCAGGAGGGCCTGTCCTTCTATGAAACGCTGGTGAGCGAGTACGAGGCTGAGCACAATGTCCCGGCAGTTGAAATCGCCGCGGCGCTGGCGCTGATGGCCAGCGGCGGCAAGCCGCTGCTGCTGGATAAATCGCGCGAAAAAGGCTGGCATGAAGACGGCGCGCCGCGCCAGGAAGGCCCGGGCCGCGAGGCGCGCGAACCGCGTGAGCCACGCGAGCCACGTGAGCCACGCGAGCCGCGTGCGAAGAAAGAACGCATCGAACGCGAGCCGGAGCCGGGCAAGGCCACCTACCGGGTGGAAGTGGGCTACCAGCACGGCGTCAAGCCGGGCAATATCGTCGGCGCCATCGCCAACGAGGGCGGCATCGATTCCAAATTCATCGGCCGTATCGAGATTTACGACGACTACTCGCTGCTGGATATGCCGGCCGACCTGCAGCCGGGCGACATCGAAACCTTGCAGGCGCTGCGCGTAGCCGGGCAGCCGCTGCGCCTGCATCGCGACGGCGAAACGCCGCCGCCGGCACCAGCCGCCAAAGCGCCGCGCGCAGCCAAGCCTGAACGTGCTGAACGTGCTGAACGTCCTGAACGTGCCGAACGTACCGAGCGCCCGGAGCGCGCCGCGCCGCCGCTGTCTTCGCGCGACGATGACGACGAACCGATGTTCGAAGAAGAAGCGCCGAAGCGCAAGAAGAAGGACAAGGCCGAAGCAGGCGACGGCGGTGCTGCCCCGATGCCGATGCGCGCCTACCGCGTGGAAGTGGGTTCGGGCGACGGCGTCAATGCCGGCAACCTGGTTGGCGCTATCGCCAACGAGAGCGGCCTCGAATCACGCTTCATCGGCCGCATCGAGATCCTGGACGACCACGCCTTCGTCGAGATGCCGGACGGTATGCCGGACGACATCTTCAAGCACCTGCGCAAAGTGTGGGTCGGCGGCAAGCAGCTGAAAATGTCGCTGGCCGACAGCATGCCGGCAATGTCCGGCAAGCACACCCCGCCGAAGAAGCCGGTAGCCAAGCCGAAGCGCTGATCCGCGCCGGCACCCTGGGGCCGGGCAAACCGCCCGGCCTTTTCGCCCCCTCCGTACCTGCTACTGAAAGCTACTGAAATTTTTCCGTTTATAGCGCTATCACGGGAAAAACCAGTAGATTTCAGTAGTTTCAGTAGTTCTTTCAGTAGTTTTCAGTAGTAGTCCGCGACAGGCCCGCAAGGGAAACCGAAAGCCGCGCCCAGGCTGGCGGCCCCAGCACCGCTTGTTGCCGGATTAGCCATCCCCACGCTATGCTGCTGGCTGTTCCGGACCTCACCGAGAAAGCCATGCACAAACTGATCCGCCATTCCCTGTGCGCCGCCGCCGGCGCTGCTGCCGTTGGCGCCTGCGCCGCGCCGGCCGACACCGTCGTCACCAAGCCAATGGACTTGCAGGACTACCTTGCGCTGAAGGGCCCTGCGCCCGACAAGCGGATCATGTACGGCACGGCGCCCAGCCAGTTTGTCGAACTGTTCAAGCCCGCCGGCCCCGGCCCGCACCCGGTGGTCGTGCTGGTGCACGGCGGCTGCTGGACCGTGCACTTTGGCGGTATCGAACAAATGCGCAATATGGCCGGCGCGCTGGCCAGGCAGGGCATCGCAGTGTGGAACGTGGAATACCGCCGTTACGACGAGGAGGGCGGCGGCTATCCCGGCATGTACCAGGACGTCGCCACCGCAGTGGACTTGCTGAAGCACGAGGCCAAGTCCAGCGCCCTCGACCTGGGCCGCGTTGTCGCGGTCGGCCACTCCGCCGGCGGCCATCTTGCGCAGTGGGCCGTTGCGCGCCACAAGCTGCCCGAATGGAGTCCCGCCTGGGCGCCACAGCCTTTGAAGATCGGCACCGTGATCAGCCTTGGCGGCCTGGCCGACCTGCGCAACGAAGCAGCCCTGATCCGCCGCACCTGCGACCGCGAGACGGCGCAAATCGCCGGCACGCCAAGCGCCCGGCGCCCCGACGTTTTTGCCGACACCTCGCCGGCCGAAATGCTGCCGGCCGGCGTGCGTACGGTGCTGATCCACGGCGAGCATGACGACATCTCGCCCACCGTCACCGGCGAAAACTACGCCCGCCGCGCGCGTGCAGCCGGCGACAGCGCCGAGGTCCTGGTACTGCCCGGCGGCAGCCACTACGACGAAGTCTCGGCCGACTCGAAAGCCTGGGCAATCGTCAACGCCCAGGTCAGGAAAGCGCTCGGACTCTGATGGAAGCAATCCTGTTTGTCGGCATCCAGGCCTCCGGAAAGTCGACGTTCTACAAAGAGCGATTCTTCAATTCCCACCTCCGCATCAGCAACGACCTGCTGAAAACGAAGAACCGGGAAAAGCTGATGTTCGCGCTGTGCTTTGACACGGGTATGCCGCTGGTTATCGACAACACCAATGCCAGCAAAGAGGTGAGGGCGCGCTATATCGCGCTGCTGAAGGAGCAGGGCTACCGCATCAAGTGCTACTACTTCAAGAGTGATCTGGAGCGGTCGCTCGAATGGAACGACCAGCGCCAGGGAGCCGAATGCATCCCCCGGGCCGGCATCTTCAGCACCCACAAGCGGCTGGAAATCCCCAGCCCGGACGAGGGCTTTGATGAGTTGTTTTACGTTGACTGGATAGGCGGCCAACGCGTCGTAAAGGAATGGAATAGTGAAGTTTGATGAACTCGACGAATCCATGCGCGTGTACGAAACCGCGCATGACCAGTGCGTCCTGCCCGGCATTTATATGGTCGCCCGCATCGACGGCCGGAGTTTTACGCGGCTGACCAAGGAGCTTGCCGGTTTCGAAGCGCCGTTCGACGTGCGCTTTCGCGACTTGATGATCGAAACCACCAGGCACCTGATGAATTGCGGATTCAAAGTCATGTACGGCTACACCGAGAGCGATGAAATCTCCCTGCTGTTCGACCCGGATATCAATGTATTCGGCCGCAAGACCCGCAAGTACAACTCCATCCTGGCCGGCGAAGCCTCCGCCAAATTCAGCCTGATGCTGGGGCAGTTGGGCGCCTTCGATTGCCGGATTTCGGAACTGCCGACGAAGCGGCTGGTGGTCGACTATTTCCGCTGGCGTAATGAGGACGCCCACCGCAACGCCCTGAATGCGCACTGCTACTGGATGCTGCGCAAGGAAGGCGTAGACCCCAACAGTGCAGCCGCAACGATCGCCGGCAAATCGCTGGCCGGCAAGAACGAGCTGCTTTTCAGCCGCGGCATCAACTTCAATGAACTGCCGAACTGGCAGAAGCGCGGCGTGGGCCTCTACTGGGGCGTCGAAGAGAAGGCGGGCTTCAACCCCAAGGACAATGTACCGGTCGTGTCGCAGCGCCGCGCAATCGTGACGGACCTGGAGCTGCCGATGCGCGGCGAGTACAGCACCTTCGTCGCCAACCTGCTGGAAAACGCTTAGCCCTGCCAGGCTTACTTATTCCGCGGCGGGTACTTGATCGCGTTGAGCTGGATTTTTTCCAGCGCCGCCGCGTGCAGGTCGACATCGAGCTTGTCGGCGATCTGCACCAGGTAAAGCAGCACGTCGGCCAGCTCCTGGCGGATCGCTTCCTGCTGGCCTTGCGCCAGCTCGCCGGCGCGGCCGGTCGGCAGCCACTGGAAATGCTCGGCCAGTTCGGCCACCTCCACCGACAGCGCCATCGCCAGGTTTTTCGGCGTGTGGTACTGCTCCCAGTCGCGCGCGGCGGCAAAAGCGCGGGTGCGCTCGCGCAGGTCGTGCAGCGCGTCGCTCATGCCGCCTTTTCCATGAATACGCTCAAAGGATCGTCGCGGTAATCGCCATACGGTCCGCGTACCCGGTAGCCCAGGCGTTCGTACAAACCGATCGCTTCCGGCTGCGACGGCCCGGTCTCCAGCATGAACTGGCGGCAGCCGCGCGCCAGCGCTTCCGTCTCCAGCATGCCGAGCAGGCGCTGTGCCACGCCCTGGCCGCGCGCTGAAGGATGCACGAACATGCGCTTGACTTCCCCGTATTCCGGCGTCACCACGATGGCGCCGCAGCCCACCGCCGCGCCATCGATATTGCGCGCCACCGCGAACAGCACATTGGGCTGCAGCAGGGAATTCATGTCGAGCGCATATACGCTCTCCGGTGGATACAGCGATAGCTGGTAGGCGTCCAGCAGGTCGATCAGGGCCACGACTTCGGGCTGGTTGGGGGTCTCGAGTTTGATGTCCATCGCCCAATGGTATCATCCCTGCGCCGCCAGACCGGGGTCGGTCCGGGGCGAGACATGTCTAAGGATAACCATGAAATCGCTAGTTCCTCACGCCATTACACTGGCAGTCAGTGCACTTGTCGCCACCAGCGGCATCGCGGCCGACAACAGCGCCATCACCCCGCGCGCCGAAAACCCTTACCTGAGCCAGGTCGATGCCGCCGCCCGCTCCGCGCGCGTGTCGAATGTCGCCTATGTCCTCGACTTCACGCTGACCGGCCAGGAGACCTTCAGCAACACCACCACCGTCAATTTCGACCTGCAGGACAACGCGCAGCCGCTGACGCTGGACCTGGACAAGGCCAGCATCAAGCGCCTGGTGGTGAACGGCAAGCCGGTCGCCGCGCCGCAGTACAACAACTGGTTCATCACGCTGGCCGCCGCCGACCTGAAGGCCGGGCGCAACAGCGTGACCGTGGAATTCGAGCGCAAGCACAGCACCAACGGCGAGGGTCTGCACCGCATGGTCGACCCGGTCGACGGCCGCGTGTATACCTACTCGCACTTCGAGCCGGCCGCCGCGCACCAGATGTTCGCGCTGTTCGACCAGCCTGACCTGAAGGCGACCTACCAGGTCAATGTGAGCGCACCTGCCGACTGGACCGTGGTGTCCACCGCGCGCGAATCCAAGGTGGAAGACGTCGCCAGTTCGCCCGACACCAGGCGCTGGACCTTCCCGGTCTCGAAGATCCTCAGCCCGTACAATTTCTCGCTGCACGCCGGACCTTACAAGGTGTGGGAGGACGCCACCAGCGCCAAGTACCCGATGCGCCTGTTAGCGCGCCAGTCGGTGGCCGACCAGGTCGACCCGGCGCCATGGTTCGAATACACCAGGCAGGGCCTGGCCTGGTTCGACGACTATTTCGGCATCCCTTACCAGTACGGCAAATACGACCAGCTGCTGGTGCCGGACTTCCTGTACGGCGCGATGGAAAACGCCGGCGCCGTGACCTTTGCCGAACACTCCTTCCTGCACAAGGACAAGATGTCCAGCGCCGAGAAGCACGAGCTGGCCAGCGTGATCATGCACGAAATGGCGCACCAGTGGTTCGGCGACCTGGTCACCATGCAGTGGTGGAACGGCCTGTGGCTGAACGAGAGCTTTGCCTCCTTCATGGGCACCCTGGCCACCGCCGAAGCCACCGAATTCAAGGACTCGGCCTGGCAGTATTTCTACGCCCAGGGCAAATCGGCCGCGTACGTGATGGACCAGCGCGTCACCACGCACCCGATCGAAACCCCGGTGCCCTCGACCGCCAACGCCTTCGACAATATCGACGCCATCACCTATTCCAAAGGCGCCTCCACCCTGAAGCAGCTGCGCCACCTGCTGGGCGAGGAAACCTTCCGCAAGGGCGTGCACAACTACCTGGTCAAATACCAGTGGAAGAACGCCAGGCTGGATGACTTCATCGGCAGCCAGGCCGAAGCGGCCGGGCGCGACCTGGGGCAGTGGACCCAGGACTGGCTGTACCAGCCGGGCGTGAACACCATCACCGCCAGCTACAGCTGCAAGGCCGGCAAGGTCGACGCCTTCAGGCTGCAGCAGACGGCCGTGGCGCAATTCCCGACCCTGCGCGAGCAGCGCGTGCAGCTGGCCCTGATGCAGAAGACGGGCAAGCAGCTGACGATCTCCAGGGTGCTGCCGGTGACCTACAAGGGCGCCAGCACCGAGGTGGCGGAACTGAAAGGCGCCGCCTGCCCTGACCTGGTCTACCCGAACTACCAGGACTGGGGCTTCGTGAAAGCCAAGCTCGATACGCGCTCCTTCGCCACCGCGCGCCAGGACGTCAGCAAGGTGGACGACAAGCTGCTGCGCACCATGCTGTGGCACAGCATGTGGGACAACGTGCGCGACGGCGCGCTGCCGCTCAACGAATTCCTCGACACGGTGCTGCTCAACGCGCCGCTGGAAAAAGACTACGTGCTGCTGGGCGATGTACTGGGCAAGATGGGCCAGTCGATCCGCTACCTGCGCACCATGTCGAGCGACGGCGCCTACACCCGCACCGTGGTGGGCCGCCTGGAAAAGATGGCCTGGGCGCAGTCCAGGGCCAGCAAGGGCGACTTCCAGCGCCGCTGGTTCAGCGCCTACCTCGGCACCGCCGGCAGCCAGGAATCGCTGCAGCGCATCGCAGCCATGCTCGATGGCCGCGAAAAGCTGGCTGGCCTGACCCTGAGCCAGGACGTGCGCTGGGACATGATCGCGGTCCTGAACCGCAAGGATTATCCGGGCGCCGAAGCGCGCATCGCGGCCGAGCAGGCCAAGGACAAGTCCGACAGCGGCGAACTGGCTGCGGTGGCGGCGCAGGCTGCGCGTCCGGACGCGAAGGTGAAGCAGGAATGGCTGGCGAAGATCGGCGACACCCAGAGCAAGCTGCCGTTCTCGCGCATCCGCACCGCGATGCACGCGCTGTATCCGTCTTCGCAAGTGGCGCTCAATGAGCAAAGCGCGGCAGCCCGCCTGGCGCAGTTGGCCCAGCTGGACAAGTCGGCTGGCCCGGTCTTCATGCGCGATTATGCCGGCGCCATGATCCCGGCCACCTGCACCGCTGCCAGCGTGCAGCGCCTGGCCGACAGCGCGCAGGCCAACCCGGGCCTGAGCGCCGGCACCCGCCGTGCGCTGCTGGTGGCGCACCAGGAAGACCAGCGCTGCCTGGCGATCCGCAAAGCCTTGACCGTGAAGCTGAACTAAACCTGCACTTTGGTGGAGAGCGCGGCCTGCGCCGTCAGCAGGTCGAGCAGCGCCGGCAGCGGCGCCGGGCGGCCCAGCAGGTAGCCTTGCAGAGCATGGCAACCGTGGGCCGCCAGGAAGTCGGCCTGGGCCTGCGTCTCCACCCCTTCGGCCACCACCCGCAAGCCCATCTGGCCGGCCATGGCCAGGATGGTCTGCACGATCACCACGTCGCTGGCGTCGTCCGGCATGTCCATGATGAAGCTGCGGTCGATCTTCAGCTCATACAGCGGCATGCGTTTCAGGTACGCCAGGCTGGAATAGCCGGTGCCGAAATCATCGATCGAAAAGCGCACCCCGAGGTCGGCCAGCTGGTTCATGCGCGCCACGATTTCATCCATCCGGTCCACCAGCAGCCCTTCCGTCACTTCCAGGATCAGCAGCGCCGGCTCCATGCCCTGCTCCTGCAAGATTGTGCGCACCTGCTGCACGAAGTCGGGCTGGCGGAATTGCTGCGGGCTGACGTTGACCGACAGCGGCAGCGACAGTCCCAGCACCGCCATGCGCTGCTGCGCCAGGCAGGCCTGCTTCAGCGCCCATAAGCCGAGCGGCCCGATCAGCCCCGCTTCTTCCGCCAGCGGGACGAAGATGGCCGGCGCCACCATGCTGCCGTCGTCGCGCTCCCAGCGCATCAGCAATTCGGCGCCGTGCAGCCGTCCCAGGCAATCGAACTGCGGCTGGTACACCACGTGCAGCCGCTCCTGCTCGATGGCCTGGCCCAGTTCGCGCTCCAGCGTCAGGCGCCGTTCGAGCTCGGACTGCATGGCCGCTTCGAAGAAGGCAATGCCGTTGCGCCCGGCGCCCTTGGCGCGGTACATCGCCGTATCGGCTTCGCGCAGCAGGTCGTCGGCCTGCTGGCCGTGCTTGGGCAGCAGCGTGACGCCGATGCTGGCCGAACAGCCGTAGCCCTGGCCGGCGATCTCGAATTCCTGCGCCAGGGCGGCGCGGATCTTTTCCGCCACGCCCTGCGCGGCGCTGCTGGCCGCCGCCAGGTCCGGCGCCAGGTGCGCCAGCAGCACCACGAATTCATCGCCGCCGATGCGCGCCACGGTGTCGCTTTTGCGCACCACCTCTTCCAGGCGCTGGGCGGCCAGGCGCAGCAGGTGGTCGCCGGTGGCATGGCCGCGCGCATCGTTGATGGTCTTGAAGCGGTCGAGGTCGACAAACATCACGGCGCTGAACACGTGCTGGCGTTCGGAACTGGCCAGCAGGCCGGCCAGCCGGTCCAGCAGCAGGCGCCGGTTCGGCAGCCCGGTCAGCGGATCGTAGAAGGCCAGCTGCTCGCCCTCGGCCAGCGAGCGTGCCAGGTGGCGCAGCAGCACGCCGCAGCTCATGGTCAGGATGCCGGCGATAAACAGGTAATTCAGGGCCACGATGGCGGCGCGCACGGCGTGGTCGTCGGCCAGGCCCATGACTGCCGGATCGGGCGCCGGCGCAAAGCCGGTCAGCACGATGGCCACGGCGCCGGCCAGCAGCAGCCAGACGGCCGGCTTCAGCCCCACCAGCAGCGCGGCCAGGCAGGGCACGGCCAGCAGGTAGGTGTGCGCCACCGGGCCCACCTGCAGCATCAGCGCCACGCCGACTGCGAAGGTGATCAGCAGGAATTGCATGGCGCGCAGCGGGTAGGACACCACCTCCTGCAGCCGCCACAGGGCCGCCAGCCAGGACAGCGCGACCAGGTCCACCACCACCACGCCCCACAAGCCTTCGCGCAGCGACTGCGCGATGCTGGGGATGGCCGTGGCCAGGCCCAGTACCAGCACGACCTGGACCAGGCGGGCAAAGATTTTTTCGCGCCAGTGGGTGATCTGGTCGGGGGCAGCCATGCGCTTGCTTCCTTGCTCTAAGGAACCTTGATAGTACGCCCTATGGCGCCCCGTGTCACCGCCGCCGGCGTAGCGCGTGTGTGACTATTTGATAGAATTTTTGATATGCCTTTCTTATAAAATCGGCCGTTTCATTCAATAATTAGGGGATCTCCGTATGAAGACCAAACTGTTCGCGGCCGTGGCGGCCATGGCGCTGGCCGGTTGTGCCGGCACCCAACCAACCCTCGGCGGCGGCAGTACCGTGGCCACCGGCAGCGCCGGCGGCGCCACCGCCGCCAACGCCAGCACCCAGCTGGAGAAATGCGACCGTCCGCTGGGCACCCTGTCGGTGGTGGAAGACCGCAGCATGCCGTGGTTCCAGCAACTGAGCCAGTACAAGCTGGGCTCCACCACCCCGGTGCTGCGCATGATGATCCAGCAGTCGAACTGCTTCGTGGTGGTGGAACGCGGCGCGGCCATGGACCATATGATGGGCGAGCGCGCGCTGGAAAAGTCCGGTGAAATGCGCGCCAACAGCAACTACGGCAAAGGCCAGATCGCGGCGGCCGACTACACCATGAGCCCGACCATCACCTTCAGCCAGAAAGGCACCTCCGGCGTCGGCGGCGCACTGGGCGGCCTGGGCCTGATCGGCAGCGTGGCCGGCATGGTGGCCGGCAATATGAAGACCAATGAAGCGTCGACCATGCTGCTGATGATCGACAACCGCTCCGGCGTGCAGCTGGCGGCAGCCGAAGGCAGCGCCAAGAACACCGATTTCGGCATGTTCGGCGCCATGTTCGGCGGCGGCGCGGCAGCCGGTGCCGGCGGCTACACCAACACCCCGGAAGGCAAGATCCTGGTGGCGGCCTTCATGGATTCGTACAACAACGTGGTGCGCGCAGTGCGCAACTACAAGCAGCAGGAAGTAGCGGGCGGCCTGGGCACCGGCGGCGCGCTGGGCGTGCAGGGCGGCACCACGGCGGCGTCGCAGCAGCCGGTCGCTGCGCAGTCGCAGACCCCGTCGTCGAAAACCAAGGCCAAGAAGAAGTAAGCGGCCATGCTTGCCGGGCGTACGCTACGCCCGGCAAATTGCCAGCAGCGCCTGGCATTGCTATAGTGCTCCGTTGCAGTCCTGCGCGGAGCTTTTCCTTGAACACCCAGACCATTCCAGACACCGCCGCGCCAATCCGGGTGCTGCTGGTGGACGACCATCCCATGCTGCGCGCCGGCCTGGCCGATGCCATTGCCGGCCAGCCCGACATGCAGGTTGTGGCCGAAGCCGGCGACGGCCAGCAGGCGATTGCCGCCTGGGCCTCGGTGCGCCCCGACCTGGCCATCATGGACCTGGCCATGCCCGGCATGTGCGGCCTGGAGGCGCTGCAGGCGATCCGCGCCCGGTTTCCGGCGGCGCGCATCGTGATGCTGACCACCTTCGGCGGCGACGCCCAGGTGCGGCGCGCGCTGCAGGCCGGCGCCAGCGGCTTCCTGCTGAAAAGCAGCCTGCGCAAGGAGCTGGTGGGCATGATCCGCGCCGTGCACGGCGGCCAGCGCTACATCTCGCCGGAAATCGCGCAGCAGCTGGCCAGCCACCTCGGCGCCTCCCTGCTCAGCGAGCGTGAAGTCGAAGTGCTGCAATGCGCGGCGGCCGGCAACGCCAACAAGCGCATCGCCGTCCTGCTGGCGATTTCCGAAGAAACGGTGAAGGCGCATATGCGCAGCATCCTGGCCAAGCTCGATGCCAACGACCGCACGCACGCCGTCACCATTGCCCTAAAGCGCGGCATTATCGCTCTTTGACAGCAGCGCCATCGCCAGCAGCAGTGCGATGGCCGGCAGCAGGCCGACCCCCATGCCCCAGCGCGAAGCCAGCGCACCCGTCACGCAGCCCGCCGCAAACGCCAGCACGCCGCCGCCCAGCGCCGCCAGCGCCGGGCGCTGCTCGCCGCCGGCGCGGTCCAGGCAGTCGATCACCAGCTGCGTGACGTTGCCCGTCATGACGGTGCTGGCCGGCAGCTTCGCCAGCAGCAGCTTGCCGTAGCCGTTCTGCGCGCCCATGGCGGCGGCGCACAGCAGGCCGGCCGCCATGTCCCAGCGCGCCGCGGCGGCCGCCGCCAGCAGCAGCGCCGCCTGCAGCACGTGGGCCGGGCGCAGGGCGTTGGCGCCGCCGCGCTGGCGCCGGCGCACCAGGGCGCGCACCGCGACGATGCCGGCCACGAAGGCGGGGAAGGCGAGCAGCTTGAGCAGCACGTCATTGCCCGGCGCCACCAGCTCCTTCCCGAGCAGCACGAAGTTGCCCGTCACGTGGGCCGTAAACAGCCCGTGCAGGGCCACGAAGCCCAGGGTATCGACATAGCCGCCCAGGAAACTCAGGGTCGTTCCGCGTGCCATGGCCCCCCCTTGCCTGACTTGGCCGCCAGGTCATGCCAGGCCACCAGCAGGAAGCCGCCGGCCAGGCCCAGGTGCTCGTAAAAGCTGTTGGCGGCCATGAAGCGCTGCATGCCCGCCATCTCCCAGTAGCGGTTGGCGATCAAGCTGGCCGCCACCGTGAACAGGGCCAGCCAGGCTGCGCCGAGCCAGCGCAGGCGCCCGCTCAGGACCATGGCCGCCGCCCCCAGCTCGCCGCCGATCACCAGCAGCGCCAGCGGCGCCGCCGGCTGCAGGCCGAAGTGCTGCATTTCGCCGACCGCGCCGCCGAAGTCCAGCAGCTTGTTCAAACCGCCCTGCAGGTAGGCCGCGCATAGCAGGAGCAGGGCCAGCCAGTGCAGGACGCGTAGCGGGCGCGCCACGTCACACCGCCCAGCAGGAGCAGCCCAGCGCGCCCCAGAACGACTTCAGGTCGGCGATCGGCAGGGAACGGGTCCACGCCGTGGCGTGCTGGTGGCCGTGCATGCCGCACTGGCTGGAGCAGGCGCAAGCCGCCGCCGCTGCCATGGCAGCCGTGCGCGCATGCCCGGCAGTGCCGCCCTGCGCCGCGCGCGCCGCGGCGCCCGGCAGCGTGCCCCAGGCGCCATAGCCGCCATACTGGCGCACTGGCGACCAGTCCGGCATGGCGGGCGGCATGGGCGGATCAAACGCGGCAAATGGCCCGGCGCCGTACACCACCTTGCCGCCGACCACGGTCAGCAGCGAGGTGGTATCGGCAATCTCGTCCTCCGGGCAGCGCAGGAAGTCGCGGTCCGGCACCATCAGGTCGGCCAGCTGGCCGGCCGCGATGCGTCCCTTCTTGCCTTCCTCGTTGGAGAACCAGGTGACGTTTTCGGTCCACATGCGCAGCGCCGCTTCACGCTCCAGCAGGTTGCGCTGCGGGTAAAGCCGCATGCCGCCCACCGTGCGCCCGGTGCTCAGCCAGGACAGCGAGACCCACGGGTTGTAGGACGCCACGCGTGTGGCATCCGTACCGGCCGATACCTTGACGCCCGATTCCAGCATGTACTTCACCGGCGGCGTCGCCTCGGCCGCTGCCGCGCCGTAGCGCTCGACGAAGTACTCGCCCTGGTACGCCATGCGGTGCTGCACCGCCACGCCGCCGCCCAGGGCCGCGATGCGGTCGATCGACTGCGGCGAGATGGTTTCCGCATGGTCGAAGAACCAGTGCAGGCCATCGAGCGGCATGTCGCGGTTGACCTTCTCGAACACGTCCAGTGCGCGCGAGATGGTCTCGTCATAGGTGGCGTGCATGCGCCACGGCCAGCGGTTCTGCACCAGGATGCGGATCACGCCTTCCAGGTCGTCTTCCATATTGGCCGGCATGTCCGGGCGCGGCTGGCGGAAGTCTTCGAAGTCGGCGGCCGAGAAAGTCAGCATTTCGCCGGCGCCGTTGTGGCGGAAATAGTCGTCGCCCTGCTGGTACTTGCTGCTGGCCGCCCAGTGCAGGAAGTCGTCCTTTTCCTGTTTGGGCTTTTGCGTGAACAGGTTGTAGGCCAGGCGGATGGTCAGCTCGCCGGCATCGGCCAGTTGCTGGATCACCTGGTAGTCCTCGGGGTAGTTCTGGTTGCCGCCGCCCGCGTCCAGCGCGCCGGTCACGCCCAGGCGGTTCAGCTCGCGCATGAAGTGGCGCGTCGAGTTGAGCTGGTATTCCGGCGGCAGTTTGGGCCCCTTGGCCAGCGTGGCGTACAGGATGGATGCATTCGGCTTGGCCAGCAGCAGCCCGGTCGGATTGCCGGCGCTATCGCGCAGCATCTGGCCGCCCGGCGGCTCCGGCGTATCACGGTTGTAGCCCACGGCGCGCAGCGCGGCGCCATTCAGCAGGGCGCGGTCGTACAGGTGCAGGATGAAGACCGGCGTATCGGGTGCCGCGGCATTCAACTCCTCGATGCTCGGCAGGCGCTTTTCCACGAACTGGTGTTCGGTGAAGCCGCCCACCACGCGCACCCATTGCGGCGCCGGGGTGTTTGCCACCTGGGCGCGCAGCATGGCCATGGCGTCGGCCAGCGAGCGTACGCCGTCCCAGCGCAACTCCATATTGAAGTTCAGGCCGCCGCGGATCAGGTGCAGGTGGTTGTCGATCAGGCCGGGCAGCACGCGCCGGCCTTGCAGGTCGATGACGCGGGTCTGCGCACCGGCCAGCGGCAGGATCGCGCGCGCCGCGCCTACATGGGAAAAACGGCCGCCGCTGACGGCGACCGCATCGGCCTCGGGCTGGCTCTTGTCCAGCGTCGTAAAGCGGCCGTTATGGAGTATCAGCTCCGGTGCAGCAGTCATTGCGTGTCCTCCTTCTTGCCGGCGCATGGCAGTTGGCCGAAACAATGCGGCTTGACCTGTCCATGCAGCCAGGATACCTGCTGTTGCTTCGGTGCCAGCCACTGGCGAACCAGCGGCGGCACCTGTTCTCCCAGCAGGATGCCGAGCAGCCCCACCAGCGCCACCACGGGCGGCGCCGGCGAGCGCACGTTCAGCACGCCGTACAGGATGCCGGCCAGCAGGCCGGCACCCAGCGAGAGAAGATAAATCTTCACTGGCCTTCCTTGGCGTGGAACATGGTCTGCGCGTAGATGATGCCCAGGCCGTAGGCGCCGCCGAATTTCTTGGCGATGCCGGTGGTCAGTTCATAGGTGTCGGTACGGGCCCAGTCGCGCTGCAGTTCCAGCAGGTACTGCAGCGAAGTCATTGGCCGGGCGCCGGCCTGCACCATGCGCTCCATGGCGCGTTCGTGCGCTTCGGCCGAGACGTCGCCGCAGGCGTCGGAAATCACGTACACCTCGAAGCCCTGGTCCAGCGCCGATAGTGCCGGGCCGACGATGCAGACGCCGGTCCACAGGCCGGCCAGCACGATGCGCTTTTTGCCGATGGCGTTGACGCGCCGGATCACGTGCTCGTCTTCCCAGGTGTTCATCGAGGTGCGGTCGGTGATTTCCGCGCCGGGGAAGGCATCCTTGATCTCGTCGAATACCGGGCCGGAGAAGCTCTTCTCGGCCACGGTGGTGACGATGGTCGATACCTTGAAGCCGGCCGCGGCATGCGCCACCAGGGCGGCGTTGTTACGCAGCTGCACGGCGTCGATCGAGTGCGTGGCGAAGGCCATCTGCGACTGGTGGTCGATCATGATCAGGGTGTGGTCTTGCGGCGTGAGCAGCAGGGCGCCGGCGGTGGCTTTGGCAGTAATGGTCATGTTGTTTCCTTTTAGTGAGTTACCAGAGTGGGCGCAGCTTGTCGAGCGCGGCGGACACGCCCGCGCCGTAGGCTTCATCGGCCTTGTTGCAGTTTTCAATGTGGCGCTGCTGGATGTGCAGCGGCACCCCGGCCAGCGAACGCGCGGTGTTGTCGAACAGTGCCTGGCGCTGCTCCTGGTCCATCAGGCGGAACAGGGCGCGCGGCTGGCTGTAATAGTCGTCGTCGGCGCGGTGGTCCCAGCGCGCGGCGGCGCCTTCCAGCGCCAGCGGCGGCTCGGCGAAGGCGGCTTGCTGCTGCCATTCGCCTTTCGAGTTCGGCTCGTAGCCAATGCTGCCGCCCTGGTTGCCGTCGACCCGCATGGCGCCGTCGCGGTGGTAGCTGTGGAACGGGCAGCGCGGCGTGTTGACCGGGATTGCGTGGTGGTTCACGCCCAGCCGGTAGCGCTGCGCGTCGCCGTAGGCGAACAGGCGCGATTGCAGCATGCGGTCGGGCGAGAAGCCGATACCCGGCACCACGTTGGCCGGCGTGAAGGCGGCCTGCTCGACGTCGGCGTGGTAGTTGTCCGGGTTGCGGTTCAACTCCAGCACGCCCACCTCGTGCAGCGGGTAGTCCTTGTGCGGCCAGACCTTGGTCAGGTCGAACGGGTTGAAGGCTGCCTGCGCCGCCTGCTGTTCCGTCATCAGCTGCACCTTCAGCGTCCAGCGCGGGTATTCGCCGCGCTCGATTGCTTCATACAGGTCGCGCTGCGAGGATTCGCGGTCTTTCGCGATCAGCGCTGCCGCCTCTTCGTCGCTCAGGTTGACGATGCCTTGCTGGCTGGCGAAGTGGAACTTGACCCAGTGCCGTTCACCCGCGGCGTTGATGAAGCTGAAGGTATGGCTGCCGAAGCCGTGCATGTGGCGGTAGGAGGCAGGGATGCCGCGCTCGCTCATCACGATGGTCACCTGGTGCAGCGCTTCCGGCAGCAGGGTCCAGTAGTCCCAGTTGTTTTCGGCGCTGCGCAGGTTGCTGCGCGGGTCGCGCTTGACGGCGTGGTTCAGGTCGGGGAACTTGAGCGGGTCGCGCATGAAGAACACCGGCGTGTTGTTGCCCACCACGTCCCAGTTGCCTTGCTCGGTGTAGAACTTGACCGCGAAGCCGCGGATATCGCGTTCCGCGTCGGCCGCACCGCGTTCGCCGGCGACGGTGGAAAAGCGCGCAAACACTTCGGTCTTCTTGCCGACGGCGCCGAACAGCGCCGCCTTGCTGTAGCGCGCGATGTCGTGCGTGACGGTGAAGGTGCCGAAGGCGCCCGAGCCCTTGGCGTGCATGCGGCGCTCCGGAATCACTTCGCGGTGGAAGTGGGCCAGCTTTTCCAGGTGCCATACGTCCTGCAGCAGCATGGGCCCGCGCGGGCCGGCCGTTTCCACGTTCTGGTTGTCCGCGACCGGCGCGCCGGCTGCGGTAGTCAGTTTGCGGTCCATGGATTAGCCCTTGATGAAGGCCAGCAGGTCGGCGTTCAGCCTGTCCTTGTGGGTGTCGGTCAGGCCGTGCGGCGCGCCGGGATACACCACCAGCTTAGCATTTTTCAGCAGTTTTGCTGCCGCCTTTGCCGATGCGTCGATCGGCACGATCTGGTCGTCGTCGCCGTGCAGTACCAGCATCGGGATATCGATCTTTTTCAGGTCGGCGCTGAAGTCGGTTTCCGAGAACGCCTTGATGCAGTCGTAGGTGTTCTTGTGGCCGGCCATCATGCCCTGCATCCACCAGGCGTTGATCATGCCTGGCGACGGTTTGGCGCCCGGGCGGTTGAAGTTGAAGAACGGGCCGGAAGCGATGTCCAGGTAGAGCTGCGAGCGGTCCTTCAGCGAACCGGCGCGGATGCCGTCGAACACTTCCATCGGCAGGCCGCCAGGGTTGGCGGCGGTTTTCAGCATCTGCGGCGGCACGGCGGAAATCAGGCCGGCCTTGGCGATGCGCTTGCTGCCGTGGCGCGACAGGTAGCGCGCCACTTCGCCGCCGCCGGTGGAGAAGCCGAACAGCGCTGCATTTTTCACGTCCAGCAGGTCCAGCAGCTGCGCCAGGTCGTCGGCGTAGTGGTCCATGTCGTTGCCGTCCCATGGCTGGCTGGAACGGCCATGGCCGCGGCGGTCGTGCGCGATGGTGCGGAAGCCGTGGTCGGCCAGGAACAGCATCTGCGATTCCCAGCTGTCGGAGTTCAGCGGCCAGCCGTGGCTGAACACCACCACCGGGCCGTTGCGCGGGCCCCAGTCCTTGTAATAGATTTCCACACCGTCGCGGGTGGTGAAAGTGCCTGAGGTGCGGCCGGCGGCAGCACTGCCTTTGGCGGCTGCGGGCGCGGCGGAAGCGGAGAAGGACGCGCCGGCGGCGGCGACGGCGGTGGCGGCACCCAGCAGGACGTTGCGGCGGCGGTTGCTGATAGGGGATGGCATGGTCTGTTTTTCTTTCTTAATGTGGTTAAAACGCACTTGAAAGAATAGCCAGACCAGGCCGCGGCCGAATCGCCCATC
Source organism: Duganella sp. Root198D2 (assembly GCF_001428585.1). NCBI lineage: Bacteria > Pseudomonadati > Pseudomonadota > Betaproteobacteria > Burkholderiales > Oxalobacteraceae > Duganella > Duganella sp. Root198D2. Next base: position 238,249 of record NZ_LMIC01000049.1, read on the forward strand.
CGGGGGCGTAGGCACTACCTCTTTTGGGGGAGGCGGCGCCGGCGCTTCAGGCGTAGGCCTGCTGCGCCGGGATCACCAGGCGCACCGCCACGCCGCCCTTCGGCCCGGGTCCGATGTCGATCTGCCCGCCCAGGCGCACGATCCGTTCGCGCATGCCGGTGATGCCCCAATGCCCGCTCTTGCCGTGCTGCGCGAGGATGGCATCGAGGCCGATGCCATCGTCGCGGGCTTCCGCCAGCAGGGCTTCGTCACTGAAGCTCAGGCGCACCTCGATATGCGCCGCACCGGAGTGGGCCACGCTGTTCAGCACGGCCTCGCGCAGCACGCTGGCCAGTTCGGCGCACGTGTCGCTGCGCAGGTGGCGCGGCTGGCCCACAACAGTGCAGCTCAGGCGCTGTTCGGCGCCCGGCGCCGCCTGCGCGGCGGCGTGGCGCAGCGCCGCGAACATTTCATCGGCATCCTGTGCACGGCGCAGTTCCATCACTTCGTCGCGGGTGGTGACGACCAGCGATTCCGCGTAGTCGAGCGCACTGCCGACCATTTTCTGCAATTCCGGCTGCTGCCCCAGCTTTTGCTCGACCAGGTGGAAGCGCAGCAGCAAGGCCTGTACTGCCTGCAGCAGGTTGTCGTGCAGCGAACGCGCAATCCGGCTGCGCTCCTGCAGCGTCGCGTCCAGGCGCAGCGCTACCTGCTGCTCCGCGCGGCGCTGGATGATTGCCACACGCCAGCGGTACAGCAGCACGCCTGCCACCAGCAGCGCCAGGGCGCAGGCCAGGCGGAACCAGCTGGTCTGCCAGAAAGCCGGTTCGATCTCGAAGCGGAACTGGGCGCCTTCGTTGTTCCACACCCCATCCTCATTGGCGGCGATGACATGGAAGCGGTAGCCGCCGGGCGCCAGGTTGGTGTACTGCACCCGCCGCTCCAGGCCGGCTTCGCGCCAGCCGCTGTCGACGCCATCGAGCCGGAACTTCAGGCGCACCCGTTCCGGGATCGACAGGGCGGTGGCAGTGAATGCCAGCTCGATGGCCGTGGTGCGCTGCGGCAGCAGCAACTGGTCGGTGGGATGGTACTCGCGTTCAGCCGTGCGCAGCGCTTGCAGCAGAACGGTTGGCGCGCGCGTATTGCGCGGGATGATGGCAGGATCGATCCAGCCGGCCTGCGTCATTGTCGCGTAATACAGCCGGCCGTCCTGCGCCAGCGCCAGCGAGGGCAGTGGCCGCGATTGCGCGGCCATGCCGTTGATGCCGTCCTCGAAATTGAACAGCTCGGACTCCAGCGCCTGTGCCGGCGCGGCCCAGAAGCGCGCCAGCGCTTGCTGCCTGACGCGATGCAGGCCGGCGTTGCTGTGCATCCAAAGGCTGCCTTGCCGGTCCAGCAGCATGCCGGTGATGCGCTGGAAGCCGCCGCCTTGCTGCAAGCGCAGCGGGTGCGCCGTGCCGCCTTCGACCCAGGCGACCCCGAGGTCGCCGCCCACCAGCATTTTGCCGCCGGCGTCCAGCAGGGAAAGCACATTGCCCACCTGCAGTCCGGCGCTGGCGGGCAGCAGCCTGGCCGCGCCAGGCGTCAGCTCGGCCAGGCGGCTGTTGGTCAAACCGAGCCAAGTCCTGCCCTGGCCGTCGGTCAGCATGCAGGTTGGCATCGGCTCCTCGATGCCGTGCAGGCGCTGGTCCGGGCGCCACTGCCCCTGCTCGAACGTCCACAGGCCGTTGCGTGAAATGGCTACCAGCAGGCGGCCGCCAGATTCTGCCGCCAGCGCCTGGATTTCGTAACCGCGGCCCAGGTCCGGCGGCAGGGCCCAGCGCTGCCGGACATCGCCATGGAATTCCCACAGTGCGTCCGCGGAGCCGACCCAGACATGGTCGGGCGCCAGGCGCAGCAGGGCGCTCGGGCCATCGATTTCGGTTTGCAGGCGGCTGCCGTCAGGCCTCAGTCTTGCCAGCGGGGACCTGTTGGCCCCGAGCCACAGCTCCTCCCCGAAACCCTGCTGCGCCAGCCAATAGAAGGCATTGGACGGCGACTCCAGGCGGTGGAAGCGATGGCGCCGCAGGCGCTCGATGCCGCCCGGCGTGATCAGCCACAGGTTGTCTTCGCGGTCGATGGTGATCTTGTCGAATTGCGCCTCGCGCCCCATGGCGCTGGTGAACAGTTCGGCCGCCCGCAGGATGCCGGCGCCGTCGCGCGCCAGCCGCACCAGTCCGTCCACACGCGTGGCCCACAGTGTGCCATGCGGCCCGGACACCGGTGGCCCCTGGTATAGCTGCGGCTGATCGTAGCGCTCCTGGCGCTGCGTGGGCTGGATGTCGAGCACCTGGACTTGCTGGCCCGGCGCCATTACGAACAAGCCATCCATGCGCCAGGTGACCCGCGACTGTGGCGGCACCGGCACCTGGACGAAGCGTTGGCTGCCGAGCGGGCGCACATAGTATTCGGCGCCGACTTTCGCCCACAGCCGGCCGGACTGGTCGTGCTTGACCATATTCACCGAGCCCTTTGGCAGCGAGTCCTGGCCCACCGGCAGCCACTGGCCGTCCTGCCGCATCACCAGGCCACTGCTGGTGGCGACATACATATGACCGTTGTTGTCGGTGCTGATGCTGAGCACAGAGCCGCGTGGAAAACCCTGGCCGGCCACATAATGCGTGGCATGCCCCGGCGTGAAGATGCTCAAGCCGCCGAAGTAGTAACCGACCGCCAGGCCGCCCGTCACCTTGCGCATGGCCATGATGTTGTTCGATGGGAGCGCATGGCCATACACCTTGTCCATCTGGCGGAAACGTATGCCGTCAAAGGTGTACAGTCCCACGGCGGAGCCAAACCACAGCAGGCCTTCGTCGGTCTGGGTCATGTTCAGGGCTTGCTGCGGTGCGCCGTCGGCTTGCGTCCAGCGTCGCCGCTCAAAGCTTTGCCCGTCCGGATACAGTTGCTGCGCCTGGACGGCCAGTGCAATCATACTGCCCAGCAGCAGCGCCCAACGATGTAACCCCATGCCTCAACCCGCGATTCGCAAAAGGCGCATCTTACCCGGAAGCGGGGCTTCATGCCGGGGCGGCGAACGGTTACAGGCGGGCCAGCTGCGGCCCGTCTTTCGGTCCCAGCCAGGTGGCGGCGAAGCGCTTGCGGGTGGCTGCCGCCGCCGCCTTGTCGCCGCGCTTCTCATACACCTCGAGCAGGCCGCGCAGGGCCCAGCCGTTGCTTGGTGTTCTGGCAAACGAAGCGCGGAAGGCCGCTTCCGCTTCTTCCAGCTTGCCCGCCTTCAGCAGCGCCGCCCCCAGCGACTGGCGCACCGGGTAGTACCAGTAGGGCGGCTCGGTATAGGGCAGCGCATCCTGCGCCGCGACCGCCTGCGTGAACAGCGCGATCGCGCCCGCCAGCTCGCCCTTGGCTTCGGCCAGCTTGCCCGCCGCGACCAGGCGCGCGGTGCGCACGATATCGGCGCCCGGCACGCCCCAATCGAGCAGCGGCTTGAAGTCGGCCTTCTGCTCGATGACGGCAATGCTGTCGACCTCGCGCCGGCCCTCGTCCCACATGCCCTTGCGTGCAAAGCCGACGGCGCGCGCGTAATGCCACATCGCGCGCAGCAGGACGAATTCCTCGCCGGGGGCGGGCAGGGCCAGCAGGGTTTCCGCGCTGCTGAATTGCACGTGCGCGAAATAGGGCGCGGCGCGCACCGGCTGCATCGGCGGAATGGCGCGCAGCAGCTCGGGGCTGATCGATCGCTCCAGCCTTTGCGTGGCTTGCAGCGCCGCCTTGCCGTCGCCGCCCATCAGCGCCGACACCATCGCGAAGTGAATGTTGTGCGGGTAGTAGGCACCCTTGTACACGGCGTCGCTGGCGGCAGCGCGGAAGTATCTTTCGTCGATGGCAATGGCGTCGAGATTCGACTGCAGCGCGTCCTTGTACAGGCCGACGCGGTAGTAGATGTGGGACGGCATGTGCACGATATGGCCGGCGCCGGGAACCTGCCTGGCCAGCTGGCGCGCATAGGGCAGGGCTTTTTCCGGGTGGGTCGAGGCTTCCATCGCGTGGATGTAGTAGTGGATGGCGCCGGGGTGGCTGGGATTGCGCTCCAGCACCCGCTCCAGCGCATCGACCAGTTCGCGCGTACGCCCCTTGGGGCTGGCGCCGCCGGCCTCCCAGTAATCCCAGGGCGACAGGTCCATCAGCGCTTCGGCAAACAGTGCCTGTACCGTGTCGTCGTTGGGGAAGCTGCGTGCCGCTTCGCCCATGGCTGCCGCATAAGCCTGGTCCAGCGGCGCGCGGTCGGCTGGCGCCTGCGCGGCATAGCGCTGGTTGACGGCGCGTACCAGCGCCTGTTCCAGCGGACTGGCGCTGTTGGCTGCCGCTGCTGCGCGCTCGGCTGCCGCGAATGCGGGCGCCGCCATTTCGGGCAACATCGGCGCGTTGATGTTCGGTCCCAGCACCAGCGCCTCGCCCCAGTGGCACATGGCGCACTGCGGGTCGGCCTGCTGCGCGGCGCGGAAGGCGCGCGCCGCCTCGGCATGGTTGAAGGAAAACAGCAGCCGCAAGCCCTGGTCGAAATAAGCCTGGGCGCGCGGGCTGCGCGTGGTGATCGAAAAATGCAGCTTCCCCAGGTCCGTGTACAGCGGCGGCGGACCGGCATCATTGGGCTTGCGCGCCTGCTGCACCGGTTTGAAGGGCGCCGTTTCGCTTGGCGCCGCCATGGCCAGCAGCAGCGGGCGTCCGCCGGCTGGATTGGCGCACCATGCGCCATCCAGCAGCGGATCGAAGACCGGCTCGCGGACCGCCTGCGAACCGGCGGGCAGGGCGCCGGCCGCCAGGCACAGCATCAAAGGCAGGGCACGGGCGGTCGGCATGTCGGCTCTCCTGGCTAGTGGTGCAACGGCTTGCCGGCAGCCTGGCCGGTGGTGGCCGGGTGCAGGGCGTGTTCCAGCTTGCTGGTGTCGTAGTAGGCGCGCAGCGAAGCGACTTTATCGCCGCTCATCTTGAAGACATGGACGAAAGGATTGTCGTAGGCGATGCCCGTGCTGCGCGCAATCCAGCTCGAGTCGCCGGTGACCACCACGGTATCGCCTTCCTGCACCATGGTCTTGGGCTCGAGGTAGGTGCACTGCGTGGTTTCATTCAACTTCACGAAAAATTCGGCTATTTGTTGCTTGCCTTGATAGCTGCCGCCTATGGGCAAGTAGTCGGAGTCGGGATTGATCATCTCCGCATCGTCGTTGTAGCGTTCGAGCAGGCCTTTCAGGTCGCCTGCCGCGTAGAGCTTGTAGCCTTCCATGATGAACTTCTTGGTGTCCATACATCCCCCAATTACCGGCACCTGCAGCGGCATGCCGCAGGCTGCCGATCAGATAAGCCTAGTACGCAGCGGGCAGATGTCAAGCTCAGCGCGGGGTGCCGAATACCTGGGTCCAATAGGCTGCCGGGCGCTTGCTGCGGCGGATGCCGACGCCGGCGCCGAACTCGGTGAATCTGGGATTCATCAGGTTGCGGCAATGGCCGGGACTATTGATCCAGCCGGTCACTGCTTCCTGCGCACTGGTCTGGCCGCGCGAGATGTTTTCGCCGACATGGCGCCAGCGGTAGCCTTGCGCTTCGGCGCGCTGCGGCACCTCGTTGCCCTGCTTGTTCTTGTGGGCGAAATAGTTTTGCTGTGCCATGTCCTCGCTATGGGCCTGCGCCGCCTCGGCCAATTGCTGGTTCCACGCCAGCGGCGGCGCGGCCTCCATCCAGCTGTCGCCGCATTGGCGGGCTTCGGCACGGGCGGCATTGGTGGCCTGGAACACCTGGCGCGCCGCGGCGGCAGTGTCGGGCAGCAGCTCGAGCGGATTTGGTGTTGGCGCCGCCAGCACGACGGTCCATTCATTGCCCGCGCGGTGGGCTCCGATATCGCGGTAGCGTGTGCTGCCCAGGGTGGCGCAATACGATTCGCGCAAGGCCTCGAAGGCGCTGCGGGCATCATTGGGGCCTTCCACATTGACCGCGTCTGCAATTTCCGGATCGTAGCCGGCGCTGTCGAGCGTGGCCAGCAGGATGACGCCAGGCCGCAGCGCAATGCGCGACAACACAGGCTTTGGCGTCAGCACCGGGACGGCGCGGCGCAGCTTGCCCTGGCAAGTGGCGGGGGCGGCACGCCAGGCATTGACCATGGCTGCCAGTTGATCCGCATCGCCCGCGTGGGCGGCCGGAAGCTGCGACGCGCATGCGCTTGCGAGAATGATAAGCCTTTTCATGCGGCCACTATACGCGCTCTGCTAAACTGCCGGCAACAGAGGAGTTAAACATGGTTTCGTTGCAAGAACAATTGATGAAGGCTGGCCTGGTCGACAAGAAGAAGGTCAACAAGGCGCAGCAGGACAAGTCCAAGCAGCACAAGGAAGAACTGCGCAGCGGCAGCAAGGCCGTGGACCAGTCGCGCGAGGCCGCCGTGGAGCAGCAGCGCAAGAATGCCGAGCGGGCGCGCGAACTGAATGCGCAGCGCGACGCGGCCGCCGGCCAGAAAGCCGTCATGGCCCAGGTGATCCAGATGGTGCAGCAGCACCGCCAGCCGAAGGGCAATGGCGATGTGGCCTACAACTTCACCATCGGCAGCAAGATCGAGCGTATCTATGTCGCGGACAAGGTGCAGCAGCACCTGGTCAACGGCCGCCTGGTGATCGTGGTGCTGGACGGCGTGGCCGAACTGGTGCCGAAAGTGGTGGGCGAAAAGATCGCCGAGCGCGCGCCGGAAGTAGTGGTGGCCGTCAAAAAGGCCGCCGGCGAGCAGCCGGCGGAAGACGATCCTTACGCCGACTACAAGATCCCGGACGACTTCACCTGGTAAGCAGCACGCCGGCCTGGGCGGACACGGTGAACGGCACCGTCGCTCCGCCATAGCCGGCCCAGTTGCGCAGGTCGAAGCTGCCGCCGCCCGCCATGCGCTGGCCTTGCAGGTTCAGGTAAGTCAAAGGCTGCTTCGGCTTGCACACCTGCGGCAGCCCGACCGATTGCAGGAAGGTGACCGCGCCGGCGCCAACCCGCGTGCCCTTGCCGTCCTCCACCAGCAACGCCGTTTCCACATCGACCCCGATGCCGCGCGCCATGGGGGCCCAGCCATCGTCGACGATGCGGGCCATGAACGCTACCAGGCGGCCCAGGCGCGCGCGCGTGTCGAAGTGGGCGTCGGTGATCACGCTGCCCAGGTCGGGCAGCAGCAGGAAGTCGCGCTCCAGCGTCATGCGCTTGTCGAAGGGATCGGCCAGCGCTTCATCCGAGGTGATGCTGCCGTTCAGCGCAGCAAAGCCGAAGCGCCCCATCAAGGCCAGGCCGGCGCTGGTGCCGCCGATCGGGATTTTGCGCCCGGCCAGTTCCTGGATCGCCGCCTGCACCGGCGTACCTTGCCAGAAATTGATGTAATCCGACTGGTCGCCGCCGGCGATGAACAGTTCTTCCGCATTGCGTATGCGCTCGATCACGAAAGGATCGCTGGCGGCCTCGCGGCTTGGAATCACCAGCGTTTCCACCGACCGCGCGCCGCCCATGGCGAAGATATAGGGGTTGTAAGCGTCGCTGCCGCGGCTGCGGATCACGACGAAGTTGCCGCCGCCGCCTTTCTGCATCATCCAGGCAAAGGCGGCATCGACATCCGGCCCGCCGCCCATCAGCACCAGGCTGGATTTTTTCGGCTGCGGCAGGATCACGTTGGTGGCGTCGCCCAGCGCGTAATACTGGTAAGGCTTGCCGGCGTAGGCGGGGGCAGCCAGCGCGGCGGCCAGCAGCAGGACAACAGCGAACAGGCGGTGGAGGCGTAGCATGGCGATGCTCCCTGGCAAGGTGAATCGTGCCCAGCTATTCTACGCCCGTCATTTGCAGGAAATTAGCCGCGGGCCGGAATATTCAGGCCGCGCGCCACAGCCGGGCGGTCGACGAATGCGCCCAGCACGCGGCGCACGTTGGCGAACTTCTCGAAGCCAACCAGCTCGCCCGCGCCGTAGTACTCCACCAGGTTGCGCACCCACGGGAAGATGGCGATATCGGCGATGGTGAACTGCTCGCCCATGATCCACTTGCGCCCTTGCAGGCGCTGGTCCAGCACGCCGAGCAGGCGCGCCGATTCGTTGATGTAGCGGTCGCGCGGGCGCTTGTCTTCGTATTCCTTGCCGGCGAATTTGTGGAAGAAGCCGACCTGGCCGAACATCGGGCCGATCCCGCCCATCTGGAACATCACCCACTGGATGGTTTCATAGCGCGCCGCGGCGTCCTGCGGAATCAGCTTGCCGGTTTTTTCTGCCAGGTAGAGCAGGATCGCGCCCGATTCGAACAGCGGCAGCGCTTTGCCGCCCGGGCCGTCCGGATCGATGATGGCCGGGATCTTGTTGTTCGGGTTCAGCGACAGGAACTCCGGCGACATCTGGTCATTGGTGTCAAAGCTGACCAGGTGCGGCTCGTAGGCGAGGCCGATCTCTTCCAGCATGATCGATACTTTGACGCCGTTCGGCGTCGGCAGGGAATACAGCTGCAGGCGCTCAGGGTGCTGCGCTGGCCATTTGGCGTTGATAGGGAAGTCGGTAATGCCAGTCATGCTCAAGCTCTCCCGGTTGGACAATGAACCGCGATTATGCGTTATTCCGGTTTTTCATGCCCGGAGCGGGGTATTATTGCCAAGCAAATAACTTTGCCAATACCGATAACTAGGAGACACGATGAGACAGCATGTTTTATCCCGTATTCTGATGTTGATTCCCCTCGCGCTGCTCGCGGCCTGCGGCAGCGGCAGCGATGATCCCCCGCCTGCGCCGGCTGTCCCGCCCATCACCGGCACCACCTACGTCGCCTCGATCCGCTACACCTCCTACGGCGTACCGCACGTCAAGGCGGAAACCTTCAAGGGCGCCGGCTACGGATATGGCTACGCCTTCGCCAAGGAGAACATCTGCCTGTATGCGGAGGAAATGGTGACGCTGCACGGCGAGCGCGCCAAGTACTTCGGCGGCGCCGGCGGCTACCTTGGCCAGCTGGGCGACACCTTCGGCAACATCGATTCCGATTTCTTCTACAAGCTGCTGTTCACGCCAGCGCTGGCGGCCAGGATCAAGGCCGCATCCAGCACCGATGCGCAGGAACTCACCTCCGGCTTCGTGGCCGGTTATAACCGCTACCTGAAAGAGACCCCTGCCGCCAGCCTGCCAACGGCATGCAACAACGCCGCCTGGGTGCAGCCGATGACGGAAGACGATGCCTACCTGCGTTTCGCCCAGGCCGCGATGGCCGGCAGTTCGCTGGCCTTCATCAAGCAGATCGGTTCCGCGCAGCCGCCGAAAAGCGCCACGGCCGCGCTGCTCAAGCGCAGCAAGCCGCGCCTGCTGGCTGCATCCGATTACGCCAACTCTTCGATTGCCAAGGGGCTGCAGACTATCCAGGAGCACACCATCGGCTCCAATGGTTTTGGCCTGGGCAAGGACGTGACGCAGTCCGGCAAGGGCATGGTGTTCGGCAATCCGCACTTCCCATGGTGGGGCGCGCTGCGCCTGAACCAGTTGCACCTGACCGTCACCGGCAAAGGCTACGACGTGTATGGCGCCACGCTGCTGGGCGTGCCGCTGCCGCTGATCGGCTTTAACGACAAGGTGGCGTGGACCCACACCTTCTCCACCGACAACCGCTTCACGCTGCGCTACCTGGCGCTCGACCCGGCCAACCCGACGCGCTACATCAAGGATGGCAAGCCGGTGGCGATGACGGCGGTGCCGCTGACGATCAGCGTCAAGGGCGCCGACGGCGCGCTCACGTCGCTGTCGCGCACCCTGTACACCACCGAGTTCGGCCCGATGCTGATGGACAGCTCCTTCGCCTGGGGCACGTCGTCAGGGTTTGCGATCCAGGACGCCAACCTGGCCAACTACAAGCTGATCGACCAGATCATCCTGAATGGCAAGGCCGGCAGCGTGGACGACTTGCGCACCGCGGCGTCTACCTACGTCGCCCTGCCATGGGTGAACACCATGGCGGCCGACATTGCCGGCGACACGCTGTATGGCAACTTCTCCGTGGCAGCCAATGTGCAGAATGCGCAACTGGCCGGCTGCGTGCCCGGTGCGGCACAGGGCGCGCCGTTCCAGGACATCATGGCTACCACCGGCGTGGTAGTGATGGCAGGCACCTCATCGGCCTGCGACTGGTCGGGCGCGATCGGCGCAGCCCAGCGGCCTTGGGTCAAGCGCAGCGACTACATCCTGAACGCCAACGACAGCCACTGGTGGCCGTCCTCCAGCACCTTCCTCACCGGCTATCCCAAGATCATTGCCACCGGTCCGAACCAGGAAGGTGCGCCGCAGAACAACCGCACCCGCACCGGCCACGCCATCGTGCGCGACCGCCTGGCCGGCACCGACGGCGTGGCGGGCAACCGCTTCACCATGGCCAACCTGCAGCAGATCTATCTGCAGGCGCGCTTCTTCAAGGCACAGAAATGGCTGCCTGAATTCACTGCCGCCTGCCTGGCTTCCGGCACCGCAACGGCAGCGGCCAAGGATGCCTGCGCCGTGCTGGAATCGTGGGACAAAACCCATGCGCCAGGCAGCGAGGGCGCAATCCTGTTCTTTGAGCTGTACGCAGCGCTGGGTGAACTGAATGCGGCATCGTGGTGGAGCGTGCCTTACAATCCGGCCGACCCGCTGGAAACGCCGCGCGGCGCTGCCGGCATTCCTGCCGCCATGGCGAAACTGGAGACGCTGGTCGCCAGCAGCCAGTTCGACACCGCGGCCAAGCGCCGCACCCGCCCGGAAGAAGTGCAGACCATCTCGCGCCCGGACGGCGCCCTGGCCGTGCCGGGCGGGCGCTATACCTTCATGAACTGGCGCGGCGTGAAGAACCAGATCTATCCCGGCATCTGGATTTATACGGCCGATTCGAAAACCAATGCCGGTGCCTATGGCAACAGCTATATCCAGTTCGTGACCTGGGACGAGCGCGGACCGGTGGCGGAAGGCATCCTGACCTACAGCCAGTCCTCCAACCCCGAGAGCCAGCACTTCAACGACGAGACCAAGCTGTATGCCAAAGGCCAGTGGATCAAGCTGCCGTACACCGAAGCCCAGATCACCTCCGACCCGGGCTACAAGCTGGTTGAGGTCTCGGAGTAATTATCCGTTGCGGCGGGCGGCGCGGCAGGCTTCGAGCTGGGTGCGCAGTTCGGTGGCTTCAGCCAGGTAGTTGTCGCGCGCGGTGGCGGCGCCGACCAGTTCCATTTCCGCCGCCAGCTTGGCGTCGGACAGCGTCGCTGCAATAGCGACGCTGCGTTCGAGCTGGCCGCGCAGGTCGGCGATCTGGGCATCCTTGCCTTCGATCGCCAACTGGTCCTTGGCCTTGCCGACCAGGGCGTCGGCCGCGATATTGCGCGCGTTACGCAGCTCTCCGTTCAGGCGCGTGATCTGGTCCTCATTTTCCTCCAGCGTGGCGTTGGCGGCTGCCAGCTGCGCGCGCAGGTCCTCGATCTCGCTGCGTAGCGGGCCGCCCACCTGTTGCGCCGCCTGCTGCACCCAGCTGTTCAGTGCAGCGGTGACCGATTCGGGAATTTCCAGTGGGGGGATGCTGTGCTCTGCCATGTCCGGCTCCGGTGAGGGGTCCACAATCCAGACACGATACCGAACGATTTGCCATAGGGCAATGGATGAAAGGAAACTGAAAGCTCCCGTTTAATACGCTCGGATTTGCTTCTTGGTAACAAACCGAGGGTAACAAAATAATAGGGAGACAAGCATGAAGTGGTTCCATCACCTGAAGATCGGGAGCAAGCTGCTATTCGCGTTCAGCCTGGTCATTGCGTTCACCTGTGTGATGGGCTTGTTCTCCATCCTCGAGCTGGTCAAAGTCAGCCAGTCCTCGACCGATATCGCCACCAACTGGCTGCCGGCAGTGCGCTACGTGGGACAGGTGCAGACTTCGCTGGCGCGCTACCGCATCTCCGAGGCCAGCCACATCCTGGTGGATGAAGGCGATGAGATGACGGCCATCGAAAAGTCGATGGCGACCCGCCTCGAAACGATGCGCAAGCAACAAGAATCGCTGGCCGCGCTGGTGACCGATGCCGAGGAATCGCGCATTTACGCCGACCTGAAACAGGACATCGAAGCCTACCTGGCGCACAGCACAAAACTGGTCGCGCTGTCGCGGGCAGGCAACAAGGAAGAAGCGCGCGTGCTGTTCCGTGGTGCTTCCAACAAGGTTTACCGCAAGCTCAACGAGCAGTTCGAAGCGCTGTCGAAATATAACGACGAAGGCAGCAGCGGCTCCGAGAAGGCAGCCGCGGAGCGCTTCGACATGTCGCGCACGCTGATCATTGGCATGCTGGCCGCGCTGGTAGTGGTGGGGGTGCTGCTGGCGCTGTGGGTGGCGCGCATTGTGGCCACGCCTCTGAAGGAAGCGGTCGTGGTGGCGCAGCGCGTGGCCGGTGGTGACCTGAGCGCCAGTATCAGCGTCACTTCACGCGATGAAACGGGCAAGCTGATGCATTCGCTGCGCGAGATGAACGACAGCCTGGCGCACGTGGTGGGCCAGGTGCGCGGCGGCACCGATGCCATTGCCACCGCCTCGGCGCAAATCGCCAGCGGCAACCTGGACCTGTCGGCCCGCACCGAAAACCAGGCCAGCTCGCTGGAACAAACCGCGTCGGCCATGGAAGAACTGACTTCCACCGTGCGCCAGAACGCCGACAACGCACGCGAGGCCAACCAGCTGGCGCAGTCGGCATGGAACGTGGCCAGCGATGGCGGCAAGGTGGTGCAGCAGGTGATCCTGACGATGGAGAACATCAGCGCTGCCTCGGGCAAGATCGTCGACATCATTGCCGTGATCGATGGCATCGCGTTCCAGACCAATATCCTGGCGTTGAATGCCGCGGTGGAAGCGGCGCGCGCTGGCGAACAGGGACGCGGCTTTGCCGTGGTCGCCTCCGAAGTGCGCAACCTGGCCCAGCGCAGCGCCTCGGCGGCCAAGGAAATCAAGCAGCTGATCGATGATTCCGCGCTGCAGGTGAGTTCGGGTACCCAGCTGGTGCAGCAGGCCGGCAGCACCATGGAACAGGTATTGGCCAGCGTGCGCCGCGTCAGCGACGTGGTGGCGGAAATCTCGGTTGCCAGCGCCGAGCAAAGCACCGGCATCGATGAAGTCAACCGCGCCATCGGCCAGATGGACGAAGTGACGCAGCAGAACGCCGCCCTGGTCGAGGAGGCGGCCGCCGCCGCCGGTGCGCTGCAGGAGCAGGCCGCGCAATTGGCCGGTGTCGTCAGCCAGTTCCGGCTGGCGGGTCCAGCCGCGGGACGGCAGCTGGCGCTACGCTAAAGGCCTGCAGGAAGCAGGCCTGCCGAAAAATGGGTCGGCGCCATGTTTTGTTGTATCCTCGGTCAATGACCAATGCTTTAGAGCGCCTGCCGGAGTTGTTGCTGGATGCCGTCTTCATGGTGGACGAGGGCGGGCGGATCGTATTCGTCAACCCAGCCTGCCGCGCAATTTTCGGTTATGCGCCGGAAGAAATGATCGGCCGCATCATCCTCGATTTCATCCATCCCGACGACAAGAACAAGACCGTGGCGGAAATGGGACATGTGCTGCTTGGCCGTGACGGCCTGGGTTTCGAGAACCGCTACCTGCGCAAGGACGGCAGCGTGGCCCACATCATGTGGACGGCGCGCTGGTCGCCGCAAGACCGCCTGCGCATCGGCGTGGCGCGCGACATCAGTGAGCGCAAGCTTGCCGAGCAACGCCAGGCCGGCATGCTGGCGCTGGCCACGGCCGCCCACGGCGCGGAAACGCTGCCCGAATTATTCTGCGCTTTCGACCAGATCCTGCAAGGCTTGCTGCCGCTGCGCGGCATGGCCGTGGTGCTGCAGCCGGGCGAACGGCTGGTGTATTCCAGCACACCCGGCGGCACGGCACCGTCGGACGCGGCGGGCTGGCATCACCTCAGCCTGTCGGCTTCCGGCATCGCCTTTGGCGAGATGCAGCTGGACCTTGGGCGCACCGGCACGCTGTCGGCCAAGGAAATCGATTTGCTGGAATTTACAGCCGGCCAGGCCGGCGCCGTCATCGAAAGGCTGGCGCTGCATGCCGACCTGGCGCATGCCGCGCGCTATGACGAGCTGACCGGACTGCCGAACCGGCGCCTGTTCCAGGACCGCATCCTGTCGGCCATTGCGCGCTGCCGGCGCGGCCAGTCGCGCGGCGCCCTGCTGTTCATCGACCTGGACGACTTCAAGCAGGTCAACGACGAGCATGGGCATGTGGCTGGCGACCAGCTCCTGCATGCCATTGCCCGCCGCATCACTTCCTGCGTGCGCGAAGCCGACACGGTGGCGCGCATCGGCGGCGACGAATTTGTCGCCTTGCTGGAAAACGTGGCCGACCAGGCTCAGGCCGAGGCCCTGGCCCGCAAGATCCAGCAGGTGATCGCCACGCCCTTGGTGCTGGCCGGCCGCACCGTGCGGCCGCATGCCAGCATCGGCATCGCCCTCTACCCCGCGCACGGTGAAGTCATCGACCAGCTGATGCGCCATGCCGACCAGGCCATGTATGCATCGAAGGCCGCGCGCAAGGCGGCAGCAAGCTAACGGAGCACGTCCCGGCTACAGCGCTGGGTTATCATAGAGCTTTGGTCCCGTATCGATGCTTGTGCGGGATCTGCATCAAAATATCGCTGATCTGCCGCTAAATACAGGGGAATTGTAATAACGCCTCTGCCGCGCGCCTTTATTCTCTAGAATCGCAGATGTCTTTAATTTTTAACTTTGCCCGGGCGGTAACAATGGAGGAAGGTTGGTGACCCAACTTTGCATGGAAAATGTTGGCGCACCGCTGGGAATTGCATCCGAGGGCCCGAAAGTGGCGATACTGCTGGGCACATTCCGCGGCCAGGAGTATCTGGCGGAACAGCTCGATTCATTTGCGGCCCAAACCCATTCCAACTGGGAAGTATGGGCATCGGACGATGGCTCGACAGATAATACCCTGGCGATACTCGCGCTTTTCAAAGACCAGTGGCCCCCTGGGCGCCTGTCGGTCCTGGCGGGACCGGCTAAAGGATTTGTTTCAAACTTTTTGGCCCTGACTTGCAATTCAAGTATCCAGGCGGATTATTACGCTTATTCGGACCAGGACGATATCTGGGAGGCCGATAAACTCGAACGGGCCCTGGAATGGCTGGAAAGCGTTCCAGCCGATGCTCCTGCACTGTATTGCGCACGTACGCGGCTGGTTGATTCGAATAACCGGGAGATCGGCTTTTCTCCCTTATTTGGCGATCCCCGCTTTGCCAATGCATTGGTGCAGAGTATTGCCGGTGGCAATACCATGGTTTTCAATAATGCCGCCCGTGCGCTGCTGCTGCAGGCAGGGCCGCAAATACCGGTGGTTTATCACGACTGGTGGCTTTATATGGCAGTGACAGGATGTGGCGGCAAGGTTTTCTTCGACCCGGTTCCTACGCTGCGCTACCGGCAGCATGAGGCAAACGTTGTCGGGGTAAATTCAAGCTGGCAGGCGCGCTTCCAGCGCATGCGAAAACTGTGGCAAGGGCAGCACAGGAAGTGGTACGGGGATCATATTGCGGCGCTGCGCAGACTGGAAGACCGGCTGACACCGGAAAACAGGGAAATTTTGAACCAGTTTGCCCAAGCCCGTGAAAAGAGCCTGATACCCCGCCTGGTCCATCTGCGCCGCAGCGGCGTCAGTCGACAAACAGGGCTTGGCAATATCGCCCTGTTTGCGGCTGCCATTTTCAACAAACTATGACCTGACGGCGCGACTCCATGAACATTCTCGTAACAGGCGGTGCCGGCTACATTGGCTCCCACACCTGCGTTGAACTGCTGGCGGCAGGGCACAGCATTGTGGTCTTTGATAATTTCAGCAATAGCCACCCGGAATCCCTGGCCCGCATCGAGCGGATCAGCGGCAAGCGGCCCATCCTGGTTGAGGGCGACATCCGTGACCAGGCCGCCATCGAACAGGCCCTGCGCCACTATCGATGCGAAGCAGTGATTCATTTTGCCGGCCTGAAAGCAGTCGGCGAATCGGTCGAAAAGCCGCTTGCCTATTACGACTGCAATATCATTGGCACGCACCGCCTGCTGGGAGCAATGCAGGGTTGCGGCGTGCGCACCCTGGTTTTCAGTTCCTCGGCAACGGTGTATGGCGAGCCCCAGCGTCTGCCCCTGACCGAAGACCATCCGCTGTCTGCGACCAATCCTTACGGCCGCAGCAAGCTGTTTATTGAAGACATGCTGCGCGACGTATACCGTGCCGACCCAAGCTGGCGCATTGCCATCCTGCGCTACTTCAATCCGGTGGGGGCCCATGAAAGCGGCCTGATTGGCGAAAATCCCCAGGGCATTCCCAACAACCTGATGCCGTTCGTGGCACAGGTGGCGGTAGGCAGGCGTGAATACCTGAATGTATGGGGCGATGACTATCCGACTGCCGACGGCACGGGCGTGCGCGACTATATCCATGTGGTGGACCTGGCGTCAGGACACCTGCAGGCCTTGCAGCGGCTTGCGTCGCCGCAGTGTTCGGAAATTAACCTCGGTACCGGCAACGGTTACAGCGTTCTTGAGGTGGTGAAGGCCTTCGAGCGCGCCAGCGGCCAGGCTGTCCCATACCGCATCTCGCCGCGGCGTGCCGGCGATGTGGCGGCGTGCTATGCCGACCCGGCCCGGGCGGAGCGCGACCTGGGTTGGAAGGCGCAGCGTGGTCTCGAAATAATGTGCCGCGACCATTGGAACTGGCAGAAGCAAAACCCGAACGGATATGAATAAAACCGATGGTTTGCTAAAATATCGGCCTATTTTAATATCTGATGGCAGTTGTTTATTAGGAAATCGCTGGAAATGAGCCAAATAAGAAAAGCCGTATTTCCGATTGCGGGGCTGGGAACGCGTTTCCTTCCCGCTACCAAAGCATCAGCCAAAGAAATGCTGCCGGTGGTGGATAAGCCGCTGATTCAATACGCGGTTGAGGAAGCTTATGCTGCCGGGATCCGGCACATGATTTTTGTGACCGGCCGTACCAAACGCAGTGTGGAAGACCACTTTGATACTGCCTACGAACTGGAAAATGAACTCGAACTTGCCGGTAAGGCCGATCTGCTGAATATCGCCCGCAGCATCGCCCCGGAGGACATGATTTGCACCTATGTGCGCCAGCCGCGCGCCTTAGGTCTGGGCCACGCTGTGTTGTGCTCGAAAGAACTGGTGGGCAACGAGCCGTTCGCGGTCTTGCTTGCCGATGACCTCATGGTGGGAACGCCGTCGATCATCGCACAGATGGTCGAACAGTTCTCCGATTGGCGTGCAACTATTCTCGCCGTGCAAGACGTACCGCGCGAAGAAACCAGGCGCTATGGGATCGTTAGCGCTGAAAGCGTCACACAAGACATCGTAAATGTGACAGGGATTGTGGAAAAGCCAAGTCCAGAGGCGGCACCAAGCACGCTCGCCGTCGCAGGGCGTTACATCCTGACGCCCGGAATTTTCAAAGAACTGGAAAATTTGCCGCGCGGGATTGGCGGGGAAATCCAGCTGACCGATGGTATCGCCAATCTGCTGCGCCGAGAAAAGGTGTTTGCCTATCGCTATAAAGGCGCGCGTTATGACTGCGGCAGTAAATTAGGGTTTTTGCAAGCCACCGTGGACCTGGGCTCCCAGCATAATGAAATCGGGGCCGAGTTTTCCGCGTGGCTGGATCAGCGGAAACCAAAATTATGAAGACATGCGTAAAAAATTAAGCCTCTCGATCATCAGCCACGGGCATCATGTCCATGTGGCTACGCTGTTGCAGCAGTTGGCGAAACTGGATCGAAGTGATTTCGAAGTCATCCTGACTTTGAACTTGCCGGAACCGGTGGCGCTTGAGGCTTTGCCTTACCCGGTAAAGCTGATTCAGAATGCGACGCCGAAAGGCTTTGGCGCCAATCACAATGCAGCCTTCCTTGAAAGCACCGGGGACTATTTCGTCATCCTCAATCCCGACATCGAGTTGCTGAACGATCCTTTCGGTCCGCTGCTGGAATTGGCAGAGCGTGACAGCCTGAATATCTGTGCCCCGGTGATTGTCGATGCCGACGGCCAGGTCGAGGATAGCGCGCGCAATTTTCCAACGCCATATGGTCTTTTCAAGCGCTTGTTGTGCCGCTTACTGGGACGCCCAATCCTGCCTGATACGCTCCGGCAGGATAGCGACACCGTGCAGCCGGACTGGGTGGCCGGTATGTTTGTGATGGTCGCTCGCGCGAACTATGAACGGCTGGGCGGTTTCAACGACGCCTATTTCCTGTACTTCGAAGACGTCGAATTTGGCGCGCGCGCGCGCCTGGCCGGCTGCCATATCCTGGTATGCAAGCGTGCCCGAGTGATCCACCAGGCCCAGCGCGACAGCCATCGGCAACTGCGCTTCATGTGGTGGCACGTGCAAAGCGCGGCTAAATTTTTCGTTTCTTCCGCCTATCTGCGCGTCCTGATCCGGCGCATGGCGAAAGCTGGATAAGCAGCAAGCCTAAATGTAACTTGTGTGACAGATTCCGCGGATCGGTCAAAACGAGGCGGGGGCCTTTCCCTTATGCGGTAAAATCTCCCTTTGCCTGAACGGTAGCTAATTAATAACTTGTTTTAGAGGAAGTCACGATGATCATAGTAACGGGTGGTGCAGGCTTTATCGGGGCCAATTTTGTGCTGGACTGGTTGGCACAATCGGATGAAGCCTTGGTCAACCTGGACATCCTGAGCTACGCCGGTAACCGCGAAACACTGGCTTCGCTGGACGGCGATGCACGCCATATCTTCGTGCAGGGCGACATCGGCGACAAGGAGCTGGTGGCACGCCTGCTGGCCGAGCACCGCCCGCGCGCGGTTGTAAATTTTGCCGCCGAAAGCCATGTCGACCGCTCGATCCACGGCCCGGAAGCGTTCATCCAGACCAATATCGTCGGCACTTTCAACCTGCTTGAGGCCGTGCGTTCCTATTGGGGGGGGCTGGAAGGCGAGGACAAGGCCAATTTCCGTTTCCTGCACGTTTCGACCGACGAAGTATACGGCTCGCTCGGCAAGGAAGACCCGGCATTCACCGAAAATAATCGTTACGAACCGAACAGCCCGTACTCGGCCAGCAAGGCGGCCAGCGACCACCTGGTGCGCGCCTACCACCACACTTACGGCCTGCCGGTGCTGACTACCAACTGCTCCAACAATTACGGCCCTTACCATTTCCCGGAAAAGCTGATTCCGCTGGTGATTCACAACGCACTGGCCGGGAAGGAGCTGCCGATCTATGGCGACGGTCAGCAGATTCGCGACTGGCTCTACGTCAAGGACCACTGCAGCGCAATCCGCCGCGTGCTGGAAGCAGGCGTTCTGGGCGAGACATATAACGTCGGCGGCTGGAATGAAAAAGCGAACCTCGATGTGGTGTACACCTTGTGTGCGATCCTGGATGAATTGAATCCGCGCGCCGATGCGCAGTCGTACAAGACCCAGATCACCTTCGTTAAAGACCGTCCGGGCCACGACAAACGCTATGCGATCGATGCCAGCAAGCTGGAGCGCGAGCTGGGCTGGAAGCCGGCCGAAACCTTCGAAACGGGCATCCGCAAGACCGTACAGTGGTACCTGGCCAATGCGGCTTGGGTGGAGAACGTCACCAGCGGCAACTACCGCAACTGGGTTGCGAAGCAATACGCATGAAGATCCTGCTGATCGGCAAAAATGGACAGGTAGGGCATGAGCTTCAGCGTACCTTGCTGCCTTTAGGGGAGCTGGTGGCGCTGGGGCGCGATGGCCTCGACCTGAGTGATCTCACGGCAGTGAAACAAGTGCTGGAAAGCCAGGCAGCGGACGTGATCGTCAATGCCTCCGCTTATACGGCGGTTGACCGCGCCGAAGCCGACGAAGCTGGCGCACAGGCTGTCAACGGCGCCGCTGTTGCCGCAATGGCCGCATATGCCAGCGCCCGCAATGCCTTGCTGGTGCACTACTCGACCGATTATGTGTTCGACGGGGACAAGCCTGCGCCATACGTGGAAGACGATGCCACTGCGCCACAAAGCGCCTACGGACGCAGCAAGCGTGCCGGCGAAGAAGCCATTATGGCGAGTGGCTGCAAGGCCCTGGTGTTCCGCACCAGCTGGGTATTTTCGGCACATGGCGGCAACTTCATCAAGACCATGCTGCGCCTGGCAGGCGAGCGTGACAGCCTGAACGTGGTGGCCGACCAGTTTGGCGCACCGACTTCGGCCGAGCTGATCGCCGACGTCACCGCGCTGGCGGTGGCCGCCTATCGCCGCAGCGCGCTGGCCGGCGGCATTTATCATTTGACCGCTGCCGGTGCCACGAGTTGGCACGGCCTGGCCAGCTACGCCATCGAACGCGCCAAGGTGCACGGCGCAGCGCTCAAGGTCGACCCGGAGCAGATCAAGCCGATCCCGACGGAGGCTTATCCAGTACCGGCCAAGCGGCCCAAGAATTCCCGGTTGGACACCAGCAAGCTATCTACCGCCCTCGACCTGCAACTTCCCGACTGGAAGATCCACGTCGACCGCCTTATTGAACAACTTTCCTGAACGGACATCCGCATGAAACGCAAAGGCATTATTCTCGCCGGCGGCTCCGGCACCCGCCTGCACCCGGCTACGCTTGCAATCAGCAAGCAATTGCTGCCGGTATTCGACAAGCCGATGATTTATTACCCGCTCAGCACCTTGATGCTGGCCGGTATCCGCGACATCCTGATCATCTCGACGCCGCAGGACACGCCGCGCTTCCAGCAACTGCTCGGTAACGGCGAGCAGTGGGGCCTGAACCTGGAATACGCGGTGCAGGAATCGCCGGACGGCCTGGCGCAGGCCTTTATCATTGGCGAGCGCTTTATCGGCCAGTCGCCGTCGGCGCTGGTGCTGGGCGATAACATCTTCTACGGACACGAATTCCAGGACCTGCTGAGCAATGCCATGGAACGCAACGAAGGCGCCAGCGTATTTGCCTACCACGTGCATGACCCGGAACGCTATGGCGTTGCTGAATTCGACAACCAGCGCCGCGTCTTGTCGCTGGAAGAAAAGCCGGCCAAGCCAAAGTCGAACTACGCCGTGACCGGCCTGTATTTCTACGACAACCAGGTAGCCGAACTGGCCAAGAGCCTGAAACCGTCGCCGCGCGGCGAACTGGAAATCACGGACCTGAACCGCCTATACCTGGAGCAGGGCAAGCTCAACGTCGAAATCATGGGCCGCGGCTACGCCTGGCTCGATACCGGTACCCACGAGTCCCTGCTCGAGGCGGGGCAGTTTATCGCAACGCTGGAAAACCGCCAGGGCTTGAAGGTGGCCTGTCCGGAAGAGATCGCCTTCCGTCAGGAATGGATCGACGTGGCGCAGCTGGAAAAGCTGGCACGCCCGCTGGCAAAGAATGGCTATGGCCAATACCTGCTGCGCATCCTCGATGAAAAGGTCTATTAATGAACGTAACGCGTTTACAAATCCCTGATGTGCTGCTGCTGGAACCCAAGGTGTTCGGCGATGATCGCGGTTTCTTTTACGAGAGCTTCAACCAGGCCCGCTTCGACGAGGCCGTTGGGCACAATGTCACTTTCGTACAGGATAACCATTCGCGCTCGGTCAAGGGCGTGCTGCGTGGCCTGCACTATCAGATCCAGCACGCGCAGGGCAAGTTGGTACGGGTCGTGTCCGGCTCAGTGTTCGATGTCGCTGTCGACCTGCGCAAGAGCTCACCAACTTTCGGCCAATGGGTCGGTGAAATCCTGAGTGCTGAGAACAAGCGCCAATTGTGGGTTCCTGAAGGATTCGCACACGGCTTTGTCGTGCTCTCCGAGAGCGCTGAGTTCCTGTACAAGACCACCGATTACTGGTTCCCCGAATTTGAACGCAGCTTGGCCTGGAACGACAAGACGGTCAACATTGCCTGGCCAATCGCCGAGGCGCCACAACTGTCGGGTAAAGACCAGCAAGCCAAGGTTCTGGCCGAAGCGGAGCATTTTGCGTGAGCCGTAAAAGTTTGACAATTAACCCGCATGCTGCGCAGCCAACTTCGCTACTTGCGCTCGGAGCCAGCCTGTGGCGGCACCGGCAACTGATCGCGCAAATGACGCGGCGCGAAGTGGTTGGTCGCTACAAGGGTTCCGCTTTGGGGTTGACCTGGTCGTTCTTCAACCCGGTTTTCATGCTGGTGGTGTACACCTTCGTCTTCTCCGAGATCTTCAACGCACGCTGGGACGGCCTAGGTGCAAATGCAAGCAAAACTCAGTTTGCAATGGTGCTGTTTGTCGGCATGATCGTGCTCGGTTTGTTCAACGAGCTCGTCAACCGCGCACCGGCGCTGATTTTGGGCAATGTCAATTACGTCAAGAAGGTGGTGTTTCCGCTCGAGATATTGCCGGTGATCGCCCTGTGCGCATCCTGTTTTCATAGCCTCATCAGTTTGGCTGTGCTGCTGGTGGCGTTCGGCCTGTTCAACGGCTATGTACCGTGGACCGCAGTGTTCATTCCGTTGATCCTGTTGCCGCTATGCGTACTGACGCTCGGCCTGGCCTGGATCCTGGCTTCGCTGGGGGTCTTCCTGCGCGACGTCGGCCAATTCGTCACGATCATCACCACGGTGCTGACATTCTTGTCGCCGGTATTCTATCCCGTCACCGCGGTGCCGGAACGCTTCCGCGACGTGATCATGGCAAATCCGCTGACGTTTATCATCGAGCAGGCACGCGGCGCCTTAATAGCAGGGAAGATTCCTGACTGGCCGGGATTGGCCTGCTACACCGTGATCGCAGGGATTTGTGCCTGGCTGGGCTACGTCTGGTTCCAGAAAACACGCAAGGGTTTCGCAGATGTCCTCTGAGCAATTGGCTATTTGCGTCAACAACCTGGGAAAGCGCTTTGAGGTCTATGACAAGCCGCGCGACCGCCTGAAGCAATTCCTGCTGCCGCGCCTGTGGCGCCTGGCCGGGCAGCCCCAGCGGCAGTATTTCAAGGAATTCTGGGCGCTCAAGAACGTTTCCTTCGAGGTCAAAAAAGGGGAAACCGTTGGCATTATCGGCCGTAACGGCGGCGGAAAATCGACGCTGCTGCAGATTATCTGCGGCACCCTTACGCCAACCGAAGGCAGCGTGCAGACCAACGGGCGGGTCGCCGCGTTGCTGGAGCTGGGCTCGGGCTTTAACCCGGAATTTACCGGACGCGAGAATGTCTACCTTAACGCGACGGTCCTTGGCCTGAGCCGTGAAGAAGTCGATGCGCGCTTCGATGCTATTGTCGAGTTCGCTGATATCGGCGACTTCATCAACCAGCCGGTCAAGACTTATTCCAGCGGCATGTATGTGCGCCTGGCGTTTGCGGTGATTGCCCATGTCGATGCTGACATCCTGATCATCGACGAAGCACTTGCAGTCGGTGACGTGTTCTTTCAACAGAAATGCATGCGCTTCCTGCGCGGATTGCAAGAGCGCGGCGGCACCGTGGTGTTTGTCAGCCATGACACCGGCGCCGTCGTAAGCCTGTGTGACAAGGCTGTGCTGCTGGTGCGCGGGCAGTTGCCGCTGATTGGCAAGACCGACGAAATTTGCCGCAAGTACATCGAAAACGTCTACGCCGAACGCGGTCCCACCGCTCCCGAGGCGGATGCGCCGACGGCGACGCAATCTGCTCGGGATGTTGCGCCGCTCTTGATTGAGAGCGAGCCATTGGCCGAAAACCTGGTCCGCATCACGCCGTTCCGCGATCAGGCCCAGTCCTTCGGCAAGGGCGGGATCAGCATCCTCGACGCCTGGTTCGAAGACGCTGCGCAGTCGCGCCTGTCGATGGTTGACGGCGGGGCGGAGGTCACCTTCTGCATCAAGGCGCGGGTGTGGCAGGCCATTTCCTATCCGGCATTCGGCTTCATGCTCAAAGACCGCCTCGGACAGTTCGTGTTTGCAGAAGGCACCGACCAGGGCTTCCGCAATCGTGCGCCAGCGCTCGGGCCAGGCGACACGATGCTGGTGCGTTTTTCGTTCCGCATGCCGATCCTGATCCAGGGCGAGTACTCGATGAACGTTGCGGTGGCTGAAGGCGCCGGGGACGATCATGTCCAGCACCATTGGATCAACGATGTGCTCTCGCTGCACAGTTTGAAGAGCCGGCTGGTACATGGCATTTGCGGTTTGCAGGATTTATCTATGAGCATGCAGGTAACACGCGTGAATTTGGAGTAAGGATGGGAATTGTTGTAACGAAATACGGGCGCATGCATGTCATCGAATCCGATGCGGTAGTATCGAGATCCCTGAAGCTGTATGGCGAATGGGCTGACGACGAATTGTTGCTGCTGAAGGCACTGATTGTGCCGGGCATGAGCGTGCTCGACGTTGGCGCATTCATCGGCACCCACACCTTGGCCTTCGCCAGTTTTTGCGGCAGTCAAGGCGCGGTGACCTCGTTCGAGCCGCGCCGGGAGATCTTTTCCGTCCTCGCCGCCAACGTCGCCTTGAATGGATACGGCAATGTGACGGTCCACAATCTCGGGCTGGCCGAAAAGGCCTTTGAGCTGACGCTCGAGGCCCTCAACCTGGATGACGGCAGCAACTTCGGCGGTTTGGCACTGGAAGGCGCGGGGACGGCCTCGACTGCCGCCAGCTACCAGACTGGCGTGGTCACGCTGGACAGCCTGGCACCGGAACGCGTGGACTTGATCAAGCTCGACGTCGAAGGCATGGAGGCCCGTGTTCTGGCTGGCGCAGCGGCGACGATAGCACGCTGCCGACCGATCGTGTTTTGCGAATGTAATGACTTGGAGGGCGGCGCTGAACTTTTGGCATTTTGCCGCGCAAACGGCTATGCGA
Source organism: Duganella sp. Root198D2 (assembly GCF_001428585.1). NCBI lineage: Bacteria > Pseudomonadati > Pseudomonadota > Betaproteobacteria > Burkholderiales > Oxalobacteraceae > Duganella > Duganella sp. Root198D2. Next base: position 263,080 of record NZ_LMIC01000049.1, read on the forward strand.
TGCATGGCTATCTGGCACCGGCCTTCAATCCGGCCAATTTCAATGGCCAGGCAGAGAATGTATGGGGCGATGGCAAAGAACTGGCGCTGTTATTACTGCCGTCGGAAAAAGCCCAGCAAAACCTCGATAAGCTGCGCGCGCATCGCATATTTGCAGTGACGCGCGTCGACGACCTGGCCTTGGCGATGTTGTTTAAGCCGCAGTATGTGCCGGAGATATTGCAACAATCTTCAGTCGCTTTACAGATGGGAACCAGGTTTCCATCGCCGCTGGCAAGTGATCTTCAGGCCGAGCTTGGCGGTGCCGGGAAATTGCTCGCACGCGGGCATGATGAATTTACCGCGCTGGAGGAGCTGGTGCGGCAAAGTGGCCTGGAGTTGAAGACCTTGCGCGAGGCCAGCTTATACGACGAAGCTCTTCATGAAGACTTGATGCGGCAGCGCGAATCCGAGTTGCAGACCTTGCGCGCAGTCAGCGTGTATGACGATGCGGTGCATGAGGACATGATGCGACAGCGGCAGGCCGAGTTGCATGCGTTGCGCGAAGCCGGCGCGCGGGCTGACTCCTTGCATAAAGAGGTTTTGCGGCAGCGCGATGTCGAGTTGAAGTGTTTGCGCGAAGTCATGGCGCAGCAAGAATTTGTGCATCAAGCCATGCTGCGCGTAGCCGTTCGCTTTGATGCTGAGAATACCCTTCTTAAGGCGCAGGTCGCGCAGGCCACTATGCAGTTGGCACGGCAAAATACGCACCTCGTTGACAGTGAAGCGCGAGCTCAAGCGCACATCGCCGATCTCGAAAGTCGCCTGAGGGCGATCTACGCTTCACGCTCCTGGCGCCTCACGCGGCCATTGCGCGGACTGGCGCAGAGCGTGCGAGGTACCCCGTTTGATGACGCGGCCGCGATCCCCAACTTTGTATTCCGGGCGATGCCCACCGCCGCGGCACCTGGACCATTGGCCGGCAGCGACGTGACCACGGCAGTGGCGCCGGTGCCGTCGGCCGGAAGACTGTATGCTTTCCTGGCAGATGGCAGTTTGCGTCATCCTGCGATCATTTTCGACCATAACGGTGGCGGCGGCAGTAATTCCTACAGCCGCGAGATCATCCGCTCGATGGTGGCGCAAGGCGAGATGGTACTGCGTGTGTATTGTTTTGAGGCGCAGTGGTTTGTCCAGTGGGTCGACGGCGAGAAAGCAAGCTTGTATGTAGCGGCTTCGCTGGAACAAGTCATGGACTTGATACAGGCGGCCGGTACCCGGAGCATCGTCGTCAATTCCGTCTATGGTTACATGGATGTGGCGGCAGCCTGCAACGCCATCGCCAACCTGGCACGCGGCACCGGTGCTACCCTGGACTTCAAGGTGCATGACTTTCTGGCGTTGTGCCCTTCGCCGCACCTGTCGGACTTCGAGCAGAAATATTGCGGTGTCCCGGCTGACCCCGACGTCTGCAGATCTTGTCTCAAAGTTAATCATGCGTGGTACCATAGCTGGTTCCCAATTGAAAATCGTCCAAGCGAGATCAAGGCCTGGCGTAAGCCATTTGCCGACTTGTTCGATGCAGCGACCACGATTACCTTTTTTGACGCGTCGTCGGTCCCTATCCTGCGCAAGGATTTCAGCTTTGACGACAGCAAGGTGCACGTGGTACCGCATAGCAGTACGTATTTCACCGCAGCGCGTCCAGTCAGTATCGATGGGCCGTTGCATATCGGGGTATTGGGGACGCTGTCGCATTTGAAGGGCGGCAACGCGGTCGTCGCGCTACAGGAATACATTGAAGAGCAACAACTGCCAGTACCGCTGACCGTGGTGGGACAGAGCTATACGCCGCTGTCCGACAAGGTGACTGTCATTGGTAGTTATGCCACAGATGATTTGCCCGACATTGTCGAAAAATTGGGCATTAATGTAATTTTCATGGCCACAATCGTGCCGGAGACGTTCAGCTACACCATCTCCGAAGCAATGGAAATGGGCTTGCCCATTGTCGCCTTCGACATCGGCGCACAAGGCAATCGCCTTAAAGATTATGTTTTAGGAAAAGTAATTCCGCTTGGGGCCTCGCCGCAGACTATGTTAGCGGCCATGGAATCCTGCCTTAAAGCCGCACAGGAGATGAAGAAATAATGCTGGTCTATACCTCAATTACCAAGAGCTATTTGCCTAAGGCGAGGGTGCTTGCCAAATCGGTCAAGCGTTTCCATCCGAATTGGACGTTTGTCCTGCTGTTCTCGGACGAGTTGCCGACCGGCTTTGATTTGCAGCAAGAACCGTTTGACGAGGTGCTTAGCATTGACCAGTTGGGCATTCCCGATTGGCGCAGCTGGGCCTTCGGCCATGCCGTTGTCGAGTTATGTACGGCCGTCAAAGGGCCGGCAGCGGCGCTGCTGGCGCAACGGCCAGGGGTCGACAAGATCATGTACCTGGATCCGGACATCAAGGTCTTCAACTCCTTGGCATCGATCGAGGATGGCCTCGACGAGCACGAGATCTTGCTGACGCCGCACCTGCTCGACGCGGAAGGCACTTTGCATGCCATCATGGACAACGAGATTTCGGCGCTCAAGCACGGTGTATACAACCTGGGATTCTTCGCTGCGCGCACCTCGGGCCAGGGCCTGAGCTTTATCAAGTGGTGGGCAGACCGCCTGTATCATTTCTGTCGCGATGACATTCCCGGCGGCTTGTTCACCGACCAGCGTTGGTGCGACCTGGCGCCGGCGTTTTTCAGCAAGCTGGGCATCATTCGCGATCGCGGCTGCAACGTCGCGACCTGGAATATTGCCCATCGCCCCCTGTCACAAGATGAGCAAGGTACGCTCCTGGTGGCTGGCGTGCCTTTACGTTTCTATCACTTTACGAGTTATGACAACGGCAATGGCATGGGCATGCTCAAGCAGTACGCCGCGAACCAGCAGCTTGCCTTCGATCTGTGGGAAGGCTATGGCGCAGACCTGCGCAATGAGGGCCATGGCGCGCCTCAGTATCAAGGCTGGAATTACGCGCATTATGAAAACGGCGAAGCGATTCCCGTGCAAGCGCGCCGCCTGTACCAACTCAGGGGCGATTTGCGCCAGGCATTCCCTCAACCGTACAGTGTTACCGAGCCGAGCTTCCTGAGCTGGTGGAAAGCAGAGCAGGCGGCACAGTCCGCCGCGCAAGTTGAGGTGGCGGCATCGCAGCCGCAGGTGATTTATCAGCGCACAGTGATTGGCCAAATCTTCAAGGGTATTCTCTCGCCGTCGCGTGGTTTGCAAGTGCTGCGCGTGTCGGCCCGCGTGCTTAAGCACGAGGGCTTGGCGGGATTGTGGCACCGTATCCGCAATTACTCTTGAACCGAACTGATGAGGCAATGACGAAGGCATGAATTTGATGACGATGCGCGCAATGACGCGGCGCGACTGGATTTCATATAGCTTGCTATTTCTGCTAAGCGTACTCATTTTGCTCGCCGTGCGGTTAATGGTTCCAGATTATCTGGTCATTTATCTCAAGCCCGCCAGCGCCGATTCGGTACAAGTGTTTTTCCCCAATGACGAAGGGTATAGCGAGACAGAAAGCTGGGTTTCACCGCGTATCGAGGCGGGAACCGCCAGCCGTGTCGACGTTCCGCTTCGGGCGCGCCATTTCAGCCATGTGCGCCTGGACCTTGGGAGTCAAGCAGGTGACATGGCGATCGAAAAAATTGAAATGCAGTCGCTGTTTGGCACGCGCATCTGGTGGCCTTCCGAACTGTTGACGCTCGCCAAGCCGGTGCAGATGATCGCCCCTTTGCATGTGAGCGACGATGGTCTGCTCGTTCATGCCACGGGTAACGATCCCGCGCTGGAAGTGCCGCTCGCCACTCCATCATTGCGGCGACAAGGCGGGGTAATTGTTCTGCTCGCAAGCCTTCTTGCATTTGCCTTGTTACGTGTTTTGCGCTCGCGCTACTTGCAAGGCACAGGTGCGCTGGTGGCCTGTACGCTGCTCCTGACCATCGGCTTTGCCTACAAGTTTTTCCCTGGCTTCATGTCGTTTGACAGTTTCCAGCAATTTCGCCAGGCGCTGGGGCAGCTGGAGGCTAATGACGCCCATCCGGTAATTATGATGCACATCTGGCGGCTGTTGCTGAATGTCTATCATCACGCCGGTGTGCTGTTGGTGTTCCACCAGGTTATCTATTGGTTCGGCATCGCCTTGTTTGCCTATTTGGTAGCAAGGCGGCTGTCTGTACGGATTTTGCTGTTGCTGGCAATCGGATTCTGTCCGCCGCTGCTCATCCTCTCGCTGCATCTGTGGAAAGATGTGGGAATGATGTGTGCGCTTGGCATCGCCGTTGCAGCATTGGTTGGCTATGTGCGGCAGTCCCATATTGCATGGCTGATTGCGTGCTTGCTGGCCTTGTTCTTTGCGTTTGCGGTCAGGGTAAACGGCTTCATTCCGGTCATGCCCCTCTTGTTGTTGGTGTCCTATTTTGCCGTGAGCAAACTGGGGCGCTCGAAATGGCAAACCGCGGGTTTGACCGCGGCTGGTGTTGTGTGTCTCAGTTTCGCATTTGGCGTGGGGCTGAATCTGCTGAACTCCAATGTGAAGAAAAGCTATGGGATGGGCACACTGGTTGTCTGGGACATGGTGGCCATTTCGCTGGCGGAGAACGAAGACTTGCTGCCGAAGTATCTGCCGCGCAGCACTACGGGAAATATCATTCCGGCGCTTGCTGCCGCCAATAGCCGCGAAGCCAATTTCCCCAGCTATAGCGTGGTCTCTCCCTATCCTCCTGAAGCGTTTCAGAAGCAATTGGTGCGGGACTGGCTTGAACTGGTCGTGACTCATCCGGGTCCATACCTGCGTCATCGCGCCCATCTTCTGGGCGTAATGATGGGGGTCTTAGATCAGAAAATTTATTACCCTTACCATCCTGGTATCGATGAGAACGAATTCAAGATCGGCTTCAGCAATATGGCTCCTGAAGAGGTGCAGTGGAGCTTCCGCTTGTTCAATAAATTTGTAGATTCCATCCTTTACCGGCCTTGGGTCTATGTATTGCTGGCGATGTTTGTGGTCACGGTTGCCAGTGCGCGCTTCCTGAAGACGCAAGGCGATAGGCAGATGAACTTGCTCGCCGCAGCGGTCGCAATAAGCGGGCTCGTTGGGACAGCATCGATGTTTGTCATCGCCACGGCTGCGGACTACCGCTATATTACTTGGACGATTTTCGCAGCGCTGCAAGCAACCGCGATTCTCGGTTCGGACCTGTGGCATTCAGCCCAGGAAAGAAATCGGGTTCATCAAAAAGGTGACGGTCTTGAATAACGTGGCGCTAGACGAAACAGCACTCGACCTTGCGGATTCGCAAGGTCAAACAGACATTCCCGGAACCGATAGTGGTTCCGGCGCAAATAGGCAAGCAGGCAACATCATAATGGACAAGAAATCTGAAGTCGCGGTTGTCATTCCAACCTTCAAAGCGCGCAATCACATTCTGGGCGTGATAACTGAAATCGGTACTGAAGTGAAGCGGATCTATGTAGTCGATGACTGCTGTCCGGACAAAACCGGGGACTATGTCGAACAGGCTTGCAAGGATCAACGTGTGGTTGTCGTTCGACATACTGAAAACCAAGGTGTCGGTGGGGCCGTAATGACGGGTTACGCCGCCGCGATCGAAGACGGTATGGGCATCCTGGTCAAGATCGATAGCGATGGCCAAATGGATCCGGCATTGATTCCGGATTTCATCGCTCCCATTTTGAACGGTGAAGCGGACTACACCAAAGGCAACCGTTTCTTCGACCTGGAAGATGTTCGCTCGATGCCAAAAATGCGACTGTTCGGCAATGCAGTGCTCTCACTCATGTGTAAGTTGTCGTCGGGCTATTGGAATCTTTTCGATCCAACCAACGGATACACGGCCATCCATGCCAATGTGGCGCGCCATCTGCCGTTCAACAAAATCAGCCGGCGTTACTTCTTTGAGACGGATATGCTGTTCAGGTTGAATACACTGCGCGCAGTGGTTGTCGATGTGCCGATGGAAGCCAAATACGGCGACGAAGTGAGTAACCTGAAAATCTCGAAAATCATCGGCGAGTTTTTTGTAAAGCATGTCCGGAATTTCTCGAAAAGGATTTTTTACAATTACTACCTGAGGGACATGTCATTGGCGTCGATTGAATTACCGCTTGGACTCGCACTGAGTGGTTTCGGCCTTGCATATGGCAGCTATCACTGGATGCATTCGGTCCAAACAGGAATCGCCACGACTGCCGGTACCGTCATGTTGGCGGCGCTGCCTGCGCTGATGGGCTTGCAACTGATCCTGGCGTTCATCTCGTATGACATTTCGACCGTGCCACGCAGGCGTATCCACCGTGCCTAGTAATGCCAGTGAAAATCAAATGAAGGGTCCCCACCAGTTTGCCGTGTTTGTATTCGTTGGCCTGACTTGTGCGGTAATTGACGTCGGTTTGATGAAGCTGTTGAGCCAGCTGGGCATGCATTACATGCTTGCGGCCACGTGTGGCTTCGTCACGGGATTGGCGGCCAACTTCCTGTTGCACACCCGACTGACTTTCAGGGCCGCCTATACACACGGGACCTTGATGCGCTTTATGGGGGTGGTGCTGGTGAATTACCTGCTCACGCTTGTATGCGTTACGGTGTTTCATTACTGGCTGGATGGGGCAGTGTTAGGGAAAGTGTTATCCTTGCCGGTAGTTGCGGTTAACGGTTATCTTCTAAGTAAACACTGGGTCTATAAGTGATCGAATTTTCCCCTGTTAGATGTGATGAGGCGGCGTATGCCGATTATGTTCGGCTCTTTTCCGATTGTTTTCCTGGCGTTGACAAGTTCAGCCGGGATTATCTCGACTGGTTATATCGCTGCAATCCCGATGGCCAAGTAGTGGGTTTCGATGCATACGATGGTGACCGCCTGGCGGCCCACTATGTATGCATCCCGGCGCGAGCCTGCGTTGGCGGCGACGACGTCACCGTATTGTTGTCGCTCAATACAGCGACTCATCCAGACTACCAGGGCAAAGGCCTGTTTACAAAACTTGCCGAGCGTACGTATGCGGCCGGTAGCGAGCGCGGCTATGACAGTGTGTACGGGGTAGCCAATGCAAACAGTACGCCGGGGTTTATCCGCAAGCTGGGGTTCCAGTTAGTCGGGCCGTTGCAGGCCTGTGTGGGCGTCGGCCGCCTTGGCATCGACTTTTCGCGCGAAGCTTCGCTGCAATTCCGGCGCACTTGGAGCAAAGAGAGCATTGCCTGGCGCTGTGCTTCCCCGGCCAACCCCGTCGAGACAAGGGTAAAACAAGGCCGCACGACGTTGCTGGCGGATGTGCCGAACAGCCCGATCACAGTTGCCGCCGATATGGATCTGACTGCATCCGTTGAGCAAAAACTGAAAACTGTCTCGCCCCTGCGTTTATTCCTGGGAAAAGTTCCCTCTGCTTGGCAGCGTACTGCGCTTTATGCGGAAATTCCGAAACGTTTCCGTCCATCGCCCTTAAATCTGATCTATCGCTCGTTGAATGGTCGTGTAAAGGAAATTGACTCCGAGGCCGTATTCCTCAGCTTTATTGACTTTGATGCATATTGACCGCGGCGCGCCCATCGCACTGTTCTTGTTTCCTCACCAGGATGATGAATTTGGCGTTTTTTTTCAGATAGAGAAAGAACGAAAGCTCGGACGGAGGATTTGCTGCGTCTACGTAACCGATGGATCGACAACGGCCGATCCAATGTGTCGCAATGCCGAATCCAAAGCGGTACTACAACAGCTGGGGGTTGATCCGGCTGACATTTGGTTTACCGGCCAGCAGCTTCAAATCGCAGATGGCGCACTGCACGCCCATGTTGAGCGGCTCGCTGAATGGATGGACGAATTTATTAACTCCCATCCAGAAATAGTGTCCTGTTACGTACCGGCATGGGAAGGCGGACATCCAGACCACGACCTGCTGTACGCGATCACCGTGCTGTTGCCGGCCTTGCGCGATCGCTTGGATATGGTCCGGCAATTCGCGCTTTATCACGGGCAAGAGTGCTTTGGGCCATTTTTCCGCGTGTTGTCGCCAATACCGGTTAACGGGCCTGTCGAGCGTCAAGCGGTTGGATGGCGTACGCGTATGCGTTACGTGCGCCTTTGCCTGGCTTATCCATCGCAGTGGCGGAGTTGGGTGGGGCTCTTCCCCTTTGTTTGCCTACGTTACTTGTACGACGGCGCACAGCAACTTCAGCGGGTTGACAGCTCAGTTCTGTCAACGCCGCCGCATTCTGGCAGCCTCTACTATGAGCGTCGCGCTTTTCTCGATTGGCCAACGCTAAGCGACGCAGTTAAGCGTGTGAAACGTCGATTTACTGATGTGCCAGGAGCCTCCCCAAACATCTGTAGCGAATAATCGACAATTCCGTTGAGATTTACCGAACGGCACTCGAACTGATTCCTGCTGCCGATGAGCCGGGGTCCCGCCTTGACGGGAACTCGACTCTCGCCACAAAACAATTAGCGGATGGGTTTGCGAGCCATCCTTAAAGCCAGATTTTTGTCTGGCCAAGGCAAAGCTGTGCTCCAAGGATGGCTGGCCGTTTGACTTTCTAGTTCTTCGCAAGAGGCTTCGCGTCGAGGGCGGGCTCACTTGCCAATTCAGGCAAGTTGCCCATCGTGTGTCTTGCGCCTATTTCAATAACTTCAAGCAATACCACGGATGGTTGATGAGTATCAACCAGGTCTTTCCTGAAGAAGCCATCCTGCAGGTGGACCATAATAATTTTTGAAAAATGCCGCTTCATTAATGGCAGTAGCTCGTTACCAAACGAGTCCCGTATCCATAACAAAACCGGGCCCGAAGGATTATCCGTGACCAGGATTTGGGGGGCCGTCCAGTCTTTTCGCTCCGATAAAAAGACCGTCGCATTCGGGTCATGTATTGGATCTGTTGCAAATGAAGTGCCGCCATGTTTCAGGAAGCTCGATATACCCAGCATGAGGGACAAGTTACGCGGTTGCTGATGTGGCGCCTGCGCGCTAGGTGTGAAACTGCTAACTGGTAGTGGTTCCAGTCCTGGGAAATCGCGGGCAATCCGTCGCATTAGCACCCGATAGGCTTGATAAGCCCCCAAACCGTTCCAGTGGGTGTCGTACTTGTACCATATTTCCTGTTCCGGTTTCACCGCGAGAAGTGCAGGCCGAGGATCGATCAGCCGATCAATTCCAGCCTTGGATGTCTCGCTGACAAAATCGTCAAACTCGGTCGCAACTCGCTCGTGGGCAGCCCATCGCGGGCGAAATTCCGGAAATATATCTTCCTTGACGGGGGCCATCAGCATATAAAACTGCCCCCCTTTTCCGGAGACATAATTCATGCGCTGCTTAAAGCCATTCACCCAGCTTTTCAAGCTCTCCGCATTCAAGCGCTCGCGTCCTAATGTCTGGGCCATACGGGAACCATCGTTGTAGAACATCCATCCCTGCTTGCCGACCATGACTTTGGCGGATTGAGAATATCCCATCCAAAATCGAAGGTAATTGAGATATCCGATCATGTGTGCCCGAGGCGGGAAGTGATCTGTCAAATATGCATCAGCACGCGTTGCAAAATCCGTCCATTCCGTGAGGTTTTTGGGAACGGATGGACGCTCAGCTAACAACCTATTTTCTTGTAAGGCAGGAGGAGCAATCCCAAATAAAAAGAACAAGTTAAAAAACAATATCAGTGCCAATACGGACAACGGCAAGAAAAGTGAAATTTTCGCGCGCCCGTTCGATGAATCTTTTTTTATCATGGCAATCTCAAAAACGGAAATATAGGAATGGGTTCAATGTTCCACTCGCGAGGAGCCAAGTGCACATTACAAATCCCAGTACCAGCGATCCCGACGGAATAAAATAAATTCTCTCATCGGGCACTGAGGTGTTGCCATTGAGAGAGCTTTCCTTGAGTTTAAAGCGCTGGAATAGGCGGGGGAGAACAGGAAACGACAGTATCGCGCCCACCAGCAGCGCCACCACAACTTCCGGATTGATCAATGCGGAAATTGGCAACTGGGCCTGCCCGTGGCCAAAACCCATTAGTGTCTGCAGATAGAAGCAGGCATGTCCGAAAGTGTCAGCCCGGAAGAAAACCCACGCAAACATTACTATCAATAGGGTGTAGAGTCTAGCAATCCACTGCGGTCCACGTTTCAAGATGTCACCCAGGAACAGGTTTTCCAGGACTACAAAAAAACCGTGGAGAAGTCCCCAGAATACGAAATTCCATGCAGCCCCATGCCACAAGCCGGTGGCGAAGAAAACGATTAACAAATTCCTGACTGTTTTTGCCTTGCCAAGGCGACTGCCGCCAAGCGGAATATACAAGTAATCCCGGAACCAGGAAGACAGCGAAATATGCCACCTGCGCCAAAATTCAGAAACCGACTTTGCCGAATAAGGGTAATTGAAGTTTCGAGGAAAATGGAAACCGAGAAGAAATGCCAAACCAATTGCCATATTTGAATAACCGCAAAAGTCAAAGTAGATTTGCAATGTGTAGGCAATAATACCAAGCCAAGCAGTTGAGGTTATCAATCCTGCAACCGGGAGGTCAAAAGCATGGTCGGCAAGCGGTGCGATGCTATTTGCAATTAACACCTTTTGACAGAGGCCGACAATAAAATATTGTACGCCTACTGTCAGCTTATCTGAATCAATAGTGCGCTCATGCAACTCATCTTTGATATCGCCGAAACGAACAATCGGCCCGGCGACAAGATGTGGAAACATCATAATGTAAGTAGCGATTCTTACAAAGCTGCGCTCGGCCGGAATGTTCGATCGATATACTTCAATTTGATAGGAAACCAATTGGAATACAAAAAAAGATATCCCAAGCGGCAAGTGGAGATCTAAACGAATATTTTTTTCACCCGTGATCGATGACATGATATCCAGCGCGAATTGGCTATATTTGAAAAAGCCGAGCACGGCAATATTGATGACTATCGAAATAACCAGGATCGTAAGGCGTCGTCGTGCTGCCAGACTTTGCATCATCAATGCAATTGGTTGGTTAATCGCAAGCAGGGCGAGTAGAAGAAATACGTACGCACCTTCACCCCAAACGTAAAATATGGCGCTTCCAGTTAAAAGAACGGAGTTCCTTATTCCGCAGACGTAATAAAAAACCAGAAATATCGGTAAGAAATAAAATACGAAGGTAATTGAGCTGAATAGCATTCAAAGTCCTTGTTTTTTTAGCTACTTTTTATGGGCGCTTTCCCCTAGGCGCTGTTTTTTCGCTCCGGAAGATTGCCGAACGAGGCAGGGACGGAGACACCGCCTTATTGGCTTTCTGTTTTTCGGACAGGCGACCGCATCAGGCTCAGGCGACGCTGTGTGTCGCTGCCCCACATCTTTCGCCATGTATTGCTGTCTTGGCAAGCAAAATTTGCGTGGCAGGCGCAAGTTCGTACACTCTTCGTTGAAAACTACGCCTGGCGGTGGATCGACTTTCTTGTTCCCTTCGGGAGAGCTGTCGCGGCAATTTCTGTCGGGACTGGCCCCTTGTTCCCAGCTTCTCTCAGTCCTTGGCGGCTTCCCTAAGCACTACTTCGGACGTGCTCTCCAGAATGCTAAAATACTAAATTGTGCTCTTGTAAGTATGTAAATTGATTGCAGTTGTCCGCACTATGGCAGGAGAAGTATCCGCAAGCGCCCAGAGGCTGGCGCTGATCTTTTCGCCTCGTTATCGTTGAATGGCTAAGTGGTCCCATGAATTCGGAATTTAATGAAGTTGTCTATTTGAAGGTGAATCCGGATGTCGCGGAGGCTGTGCGTAAGCAGGAGTTTGCCTCCGGCTTAGAGCACTATAAGAAAGTGGGGCGTGCCCAAGGTCGCCCGACCGACTACGCAATGGCGGTTACGGAATTGCGGCAGGTTTTGCTTGAACGCGAGCGGCACATCGCTGAATTGAGCCAGGCAGTACAAGCGATGCAAAATTCGACCAGCTGGCGCTTGACCCGGCCGGTGCGCGCAGTTGGCGGCCTTGTGTCGAAATTGCGCCGTGCCTGGCAGATCGCATCGAGCGTCAGCCGTCGCTATGGCGGTTGGGGCGGCACCGCGCGCATGGCGTTTGGCTTGTTCCGGCGCGAGGGTGTGGCTGGGCTGCGGCGCGGCCTGATGGTCGTCAAGACACGCTCCGATAGCTTTGACCGTAACGACTACCAGGCGTGGCTGCAGCGCTATGCAACCCTGACTGACGAGTCGCGTGAGGCAATGCGCAACAAGATGGCTGGGTTCGCCTTGCAGCCCTTGGTCTCGGTGCTCATGCCGGTGTATAACGCGCCAGTGGAGTTCTTATCCCAAGCCATCGACTCCGTGCGCAGCCAGCTGTACCCCAATTGGGAGCTATGCATCGCCGACGACGCGTCGACCGATCCACGGGTACGCGCGCTGCTGGAAGCCGCCGCGGCGCAAGATAGCAGGATCAAGATTGATTTCAGGGCAGCAAACGGCCATATTTCGCGGGCGAGCAATTCCGCCCTCGCGCTGGCGCAGGGCGAGTTTGTCGCTTTGTTTGATCACGACGATTTGCTGACCGAGCATGCCTTGTACTGGATCGTGGAGGCCATCAATCGCAATCCGGAGGCAGGACTGATCTACTCGGACGAGGACAAGGTCGACGCCACCAACCGCCGCTATGACCCGTATTTCAAATCCAAGCTCAATTACGAATTGCTGCTGGCGCATAACATGATTTGTCACCTGGGCGTTTACCGTACGGCCCTGGTGCGAAGTCTTGGGGGCTTCCGCTCCGAATTTGACGGCGCACAGGATTACGACTTGGCGCTGCGCGTCATTGAAAAGCTTGAGCCTGCGCAGGTGGTGCACGTACCGCACGTGCTATACCACTGGCGTGCCATCGCGGGCAGTACCGCGCTGGGGGCCGGCGAAAAGAATTATGCGGCCGTTGCCGGGCGTCGCGCCGTGGCCGAGCACCTGGCGCGAAAAGGGCTGGCCGCAGAAGTGACGGAAGCCCCGGAAGCGCGGGCACAGAATCGCGTGCGCTTTGCATGCCCGACACCGCAGCCGCTGGTCAGCATCATTATCCCAACCAAGGACCGTGCCGACCTGCTGGAAATGTGCCTGAATTCCCTGCAGGCCAAGACCAGCTACAGCAATTACGAGGTCATCATCGTCGATAACGGCAGCGTGGAACCTGCCACGCAGGCCTTGTTTGATCGCCTGAAGGCGCCGCGCTTTAAAGTGGTGCGGGATGACAGCCCTTTCAACTATTCCGCCCTTAACAATCGTGCTGCCCGGCTGGCGCGAGGCGAGTTGTTGTGCCTTATGAACAACGACATCGAGATCCTGACACCGGACTGGCTGGAGGAAATGGTCTCGTTTGCGTGGCGTGAGGACGTCGGCTGCGTTGGCGCGCGCCTTTGGTATCCGGATGGCCGCCTGCAGCATGGTGGTTGCGTTATCGGAGTGGGCGGGATTGCCGGCCATTCCCACAAATACCTTCCCAAAGGGCATGTGGGCTATTTCGCGCGCGCTGTGCTGCACCAATCGTTCAGCGCCGTGACGGCAGCATGCTTACTTGTGCGGCGTTCGACCTTCGAGCAGATGGGAGGTCTCGACGAACAGCTCGTGGTGGCATTCAACGACGTTGATTTCTGTTTGCGGGTCCAGGCAGCCGGCTATCGCAACGTGTGGACTCCTTATGCGGAAATGAACCACCACGAATCGGCATCGCGAGGTGAAGAGGATTCGCCGGAAAAGATTGCCCGCTTCAAGAGGGAGATTGATTTCGTGAAAGCGCGATGGGGCGACGATTTGTTAAACGATCCGACCTATAGCCCGAATTTGACTCTTGACAGTGAAGACTTCTCTTACGCTTGGCCGCCACGTGTCCATTCTTGTTAGCCGGTGCCGCTGCACACCGCGCTGGCGCGGCTTTCGCAGAACGATTATTTGAAAATACGATCCAAGCTGGAGAATGCATGAGCAACCCACAAGGCACGCAGTAATGAGTACGCTGCCTCTTATCATCGACCTCGACGGTACGCTGATCCACACCGATATGCTTCACGAGTCGGCATTGAGAACCTTGCGCGACAAGCCGGTCGAGGTCTTGCGCATCCCGTTCCTGCTGGCACGCGGCAAGGCCGTGCTGAAGCGCCGCCTGGCCCTGCACGGTGAGTTCGATGCGACGTCGCTGCCATATAACACCGCTCTGCTGGAGTGGCTGCGCCAGGAGCGCGCCCAAGGCCGCAAGCTGATCCTGTGTACCGCCTCGGACCAGTCGATCGCCAACGCCATTTCCGAGCACCTTGGCGTCTTTGACGAAGTGATGGCCAGCGATGGCGTGGTCAACCTGGCGGGCAAAAACAAGGCAGACGCGCTGGTGCAGCGCTTTGGCCAGGCCGGATACGATTATGCTGGCAACTCGCATGCCGACCTGCCGGTGTGGCGCAGTGCGCGCCGCGCCGTGGTGGTCAACGCGCCGCCCGACCTGGCCCGGCGCGCTGCCAATTGCTGCGAGGTGGAACGCTCCTTCGCCGCCCCGGGCGCCGGCTTCACCGCCTGGCGCCGCGTACTGCGCGTGCATCAATGGCTGAAGAACCTGCTGCTGTTCGTGCCGTTGTTTGCTGCCCACCAATTCACCGACCCGGCAAACTGGATGCCCTTACTGCTGGCCTTTATTGCCTTCAGCCTTTGCGCGTCTTCCGTCTATATCGCCAATGACCTGCTCGACCTGGAAAGCGACCGCCAGCATCCGCGCAAGCGCAACCGGCCATTTGCCAGCGGCCAGGTGCCAGCCTGGCAGGGCGTGCTGTGCGCACCGCTGCTGCTGATTGCGAGCGCCGCGGTGGCCTGGCAGGTCGGCGGTAGCTTCTTTGGCTGGCTGAGCGGTTATTTCCTGCTCACTTGCGCCTACTCCTGGCTCCTCAAGCGGCTGATGCTGGTCGACTGCGTGACGCTGGCATTGCTTTACACGCTGCGCATCATTGCCGGTGCCGCCGCGCTGAGCATGCCGCTGTCGTTCTGGTTGCTGGCCTTCTCCGTGTTCCTGTTCCTGTCGCTGGCTTTCGTCAAACGCTATGCGGAACTGCAAGTCCAGGTCCTGCATGGCAAGAAGAAGGCGCATGGCCGCGGCTACTACACGACGGATGCGCCGCTGATCCAGATGCTGGGCGTCTGCGCCGGCTATGCTGCGCTGGTGGTGCTGGCCTTGTATCTGAATAGCGACGCGGTGGTGACGTTGTACCGCACACCCGAAATCGTATGGGGCGCGGTGCCGGTCATGCTGTTCTGGGTCAGCTGGATGTGGATGCAGGCGCATCGCGGTCATATGCACGACGACCCGCTGGTATTCGCGGTCAAGGATAAAGCCAGCCTGGTTGCCGGCGTCTGCTTCGCGGCGGTGCTGGCGGTGGGGACCGCAGGATGGCCAAGGTAATGGTTTCCTCGTGGGGACGGCTGGGCCAATGGGAGCACGAGGTGCGTCCCCTGGCGGAGCGCGCGCAAATGACGCGCCAGCTGCAGGCCGGCATGCCTGGCCTGGCGCACGGCATGGGGCGCAGCTATGGCGACGTCTGCCTGAATCCTGGCGGACTGCTGTGGCGCACCACCGGGCTTGATCGCTTCATCAGCTTCGACCAGGAGACGGGCCTGCTACGCTGCGAGGCTGGCGTCCTGCTGCGCGATATACAGCGCATGGCGATCCCGCGTGGATGGATGCTGCCGGTCACGCCGGGCACTCAATTAGTCACCGTCGGCGGCGCCATCGCCAACGACGTGCACGGCAAGAACCATCACGCGGTCGGTTCCTTTGGCGACCATGTGCGCCGTATCGAACTGCTGCGCACCGACGGCAGCCGCATCGTTTGCGGTCCGGGCGAGCAAACCGAATGGTTCGCCGCCACGGTGGGCGGCCTGGGCCTGACCGGCGTGATCAGTACTGCCGAAATCCAATTGCGGCGCGTTGCCGGCCCTTGGCTGGCAACTGAAACCCTGCCGTACAACAATCTCGACGAGTTCTTCGCGCTGGCCGACGCTTCCGAGGCGGACTGGGAACATACGGTGTCGTGGATTGACTGCTTGTCCGGCAACGGGCGCGGAATCTTCCTGCGTGCTAACCATTGCGCCATCGAAGGCAAGCCAGTGCCTGCCGCGCGTCCGCGCACCATGCCTTTCGTACCGCCGGTATCGCTGGTCAACAGGCTGTCGCTGGCGCCGTTCAACTTCGCGTACTACAACCTGCAGAAGAGCCGGGCCGGCAAGGGCGTGGCCCATTACGAGAGCTATTTCTATCCTCTCGATAACCTGCACGAGTGGAACCGCATGTACGGCCCGAAAGGGTTCTACCAGTACCAGAGCGTGGTGCCGCGCACAGTGGGCCGCGCCGCAGTGCAGGCCATGCTGGCGGCGATCAGCGATAGCGGCGAGGGTTCCTTCCTGGCCGTGCTGAAAACCTTTGGCGAACGCGAGTCGCTTGGCATGCTGAGCTTCCCGCAGCCCGGCGTCACGCTGGCGCTGGACTTCCCGAACCGGGGCGAGCGCACGCTGCGCCTGTTCGAACGGCTCGACGCCATCGTTGCCGAAGCCGGCGGCCGCATCTACATGGCCAAAGACGCGCGCATGCCGCGCGCATTGTTCGAGGCCGGCTACCCGCGCCTCGCCGAATTTTTGCAATACCGCGACCCGGGCATCAGTTCCGCGATGTCGCGTCGCTTGATGGGGAAATAAGTGTCTGCTAAAAAGAAAATCGTAATCGTTGGCGCCACCTCTGCCATGGCCGAGCACTGCGCCCGCTTGTGGGCGGCAGGCCAGGCGCTCGACCTGACCCTGTTGGGCCGCAACCGCGAGAAAACCGAAGCGGTGGCTGCCGACCTGCGCGTGCGCAGCCCGCAATCGACGGTCAGCGTTATCGAAGCGAACTTCAGCGACCCGCAGCAGATCCGCGCCACGGTGGACGGCATTGTCGCCGGCGGCGTGCCGGAGATCGTGCTGGTAGCGCACGGCACGCTGCCCGACCAGCAAGCCTGCCAGGACAACCTGGCGCAGGCGGCCGAGGCCATGGACGTGAACGGCATTTCGCCGGCACTGTTCGCCGAAGCCTTTGCCGGCCATATGCAGCGCGTCAACCGCGGCACCCTGACAATCATCAGTTCGGTGGCCGGCGAGCGCGGCCGCAAGTCCAATTACGTCTATGGTGCCGCCAAGGGCCTGGTCACGCGCTACGCCGAAGGCCTGCAGCACCGCCTGGCTTTGGCGGGAAGCGCCGTCAAAGTGGTGCTGGTGAAGCCGGGACCGACCGCTACGCCGATGACGGCACACATGCCGCAGCGCGGCATGGCCAGCGTCGAGTCGGTTGCAGCGCAGATCGTTGCGGCCACGGCCAAAGGCCAGCCGGTGCTGTATGCGCCGGGTAAATGGGCGCTGATCATGCTGATCATCGCCAACCTGCCGCGCTTCGTCTTCAACCGGATGGATATATGAGCGACGCGAACGTCGCGTCGCCGCGCCTGGTACGGCTTGGCCTCAGCGGCCTGGCCTTGCTGTTTGCCGTGCTGGCGGTGGTGGGCGGCGTTCGCGGCTATTCACCGGTACCGTTCTGGGATATGTGGGGCGGCTACCTGCCAATGGCGGACCCGGCGGCAAACGGGGGGTGGTCGCTTTGGTGGCACCAGCATAACGAACACCGCATCGTATTGTCGCGCCTGCTTTTCTGGGTTGACCTGCGCTGGTTTGGCGGTGCTAGCTGGTTCTTGATCGCCATCAATTACATTCTTGTGCTGCTGGGCGCTGTGCTGTTTTGCCGCATACTGCGCGAGGCGGCGGCACCGTCGGGCCGGGAACTGGACCAGCATGCGCTTGCCGCATTCACTGTCGCGAGCCTGTTTTTCTGGAGCCAGCATGAGAACCTGACCTGGGCCTTCCAAAGCCAGTTCATTCTCGCCCAGTTGCTGCCACTGGCTGCGCTGTACATCCTGTATCGTTCGATCCGGGGCGGAAGTGCCCAGTTTGCGCTGGCCTGCCTGCTCGGCGTCCTGAGCGCCGGCACGATGGCGAATGGCATTCTGGCGCTGCCGATGATGACCGTCTACGCCTTGCTGACGCGCCAGGGGGCACGTCGCGCCGGCGTGCTCGCAGCATTGTCGGCGTTGCTGCTGTTTGCCTACTTGCACGATTACGCCTCGCCTGCCGGGCATGCCGCGCTGTCCCCGCTGTGGCAACGGAAGGAGCAGTTTGTCCGTTACGTTGCCATGTACCTCGGCAGCCCGTTCTACTTTGCGATGGGTGCAGGCCGCACTGGTAAAACGGTGGCACTGCTTGCCGGTTTGTTCCTGATCGCCAGTTCGGTGCGGTTTGCCTGGCAGAACCTGCGGCATCCGCATCCGCCCGCCCTGCAGCTGGCGCTGTTGTTCTTCATCGCCTACATCGGCGCTACTGCAAGCGGTACCGCGATGGGGCGCATGCATATCAGCATGGCCCCAGCCTTCCGCTACACCACGCCAGCGCTGATGGCCTGGGCCGCGCTGCTGGCCCTGTCAGCGCCCGCTTTCCTGGCCTTGCATGGCAGGCGGCGGCAGTTCGCATATGGTGCATTGGCACTGCTGGTGTTGCCGATGCTGGCGTTCCAGCTCAAAGCGCTCGAATCGCAAGCGGACGAGATCTACGACCGTGCGGTTGCCGTGCTGGCAATCGAACTGCGCGTCCCCGACAAGGTTCAAATTGGCCACGTCTATCCCAACACGGATGCAATTGCCCTGTCGGCACAGGCTGCCGACAGCCAGCGTTCGGTGTTTGGCATGTATCCATTCCGTAGTGCGCGGGCACAGATGGGGACTGTTTTTGCGCCTGCGGCACTGCCTGTATGCGTGGGCGCCCTGGATTCCGCCGGTTTGATCGAAGGCGACGCGCGCTTTTTGCGCGTCGACGGCTGGCTGTACGAAGCCGGCAGGAAAACTGTGCCACAGGTCGTGCGCTTCCTGGATGCCGAAGGTAAGCAGGTCGGCTACGCGCTGGGCGGCAAGCGAAGGGATGACGTTGCGGCCACTGCGGGCCAGCAGGCCCGCTCGGCGGGGTACCTCGGCTATCTGATGGCAGCCGTGCATGGCCAGGATTTGACGCTGCGCGGCGAGGGACCTGCCGGGCCAATCTGCCAGATGCAGCTGAAGGCGCCGATGGCGCTGCCGTATCGCTTTTCGACGGAGGAGCCGTCGGCGTTGCGTGCCACGGTCGGCAGCGCCAATGTGGTCGATGCCGGCGCATGGCAGGGCGGCGATTATGCCAAGTCGAGTTTCCCGGGCATGCGGGTTTACGGAAGCCATATCAATTCCGACGCCGACCGCGGCGCGATTGTGCTGCGCCTGCAGCGCGGCGACCGCCTGTTTTATCGCTCCGGCCCGTCGGGCCGGCAGCAAAGCATGGAAATTGAAGGCATCGGAAGCGTAGCGATGCCGTTAGCGCAGGATTGGGGGCTGCTGGAATTTTCCGGCGACGCCTTGCCGCAACAAGCCTTTACCGTCAAGTTGACCGATTCCGGTAACGGGTGGGGCGAATGGTCGGCTGTAGCTATCAGGACCGACGAATCTCGCGCCGCGAAACAATGATTTTTATACAGGAATGCTTATGAGTTCTCTCGACCAAAAAATACTTTTGCCCGGTGGTGCGGGCCTGGTAGGCCAGAACCTGGTGGCCCGCTTGATCGACCGCGGCTATACCAACCTGGTTGTGCTCGACAAGCATCAGGCCAACCTGGATATCTTGAAGAAGGCACAGCCCGGCATTACCTGCGTGTACGCCGACCTGGCCGAACCCGGCGAATGGATGCGCCATTTCGACGGCGCCGACGTGGTACTGATGCTGCAAGCGCAAATTGGCGGCCTCGACTATACGGATTTCCAGCGCAACAACATCGATTCGACCAAGCATATTCTTGACCTGGTCAAAGCCAGTGCCAAGCAGCCCTACCTCGTGCACATCAGTTCTTCGGTCGTATGTTCTGTGGCCGACGACTTTTACACGCGCAGCAAGATCGAGCAGGAGCAAGTGGTCCTTGCCAGCGGCATCGCGTGTCCGATCTTGCGCCCGACCTTGATGTTCGGCTGGTTTGACAGAAAACACCTGGGCTGGCTGTCGCGCTTCATGCAGAAAGTACCGGTGTTCCCGATCCCGGGTCATGGCCGCTACATGCGACAGCCGCTGTGGGCACGCGATTTCTCGGACATCATCATCAGCTGCTTCGAGCAGCGTGTTGGCGGCGGGATCTTCAATATTTCCGGTCACGAAAAGATCGATTACATCGACATCATCCGCATGATCAAGAAGTCGACCGGCGCCAAGACGCCTATCGTCAAGATCCCGTACGGCCTGTTCTATGCGCTGATCTGGACCTGGTCGCTGTTCGACAAGAAACCGCCGTTCACCACCCAGCAGCTTGCTGCGCTGACCGCCAAAGATGAATTTGAAGTGATCGACTGGCCCGGCAAGTTCGGTGTTCCTTACACGCCGTTCGACAAGGCCCTCGATGCCACGTTCAACGATGCGCGCTATAACGCGATTATTCTGGAATTCTGATCATGGGCCAACGTATTGCAGTACTGGGCGCCGGGCCGATGGGCCTGGCCGTTGCCTATCAACTGGCGCGCGACGGCCATCATCCAGTCGTGTTCGAAGCGGACGACCGGGTCGGCGGAATGGCGGCAGCCTTCGACTTCTCCGGCTTGTCGATCGAGCGCTATTATCACTTCCACTGCATCTCCGACACCGCCTTCCTGCAGGTGCTGGATGAACTGGGCCTGCAGTCGAAGATGCACTGGGTCGCTACCAAGATGGGCTACTGGTACCAGAACCGCCTGCAGCCGTGGGGGAACCCGGTTGCGCTGCTGAAGTTCCGTGGTTTGAGCTTTGCGGCCAAATTCCGCTATGGCCTGCACGCCTTCCTGTCCACCAAGCGCAAGCGCGAAGACTGGCGCCCGCTCGATAACGTCGAGGCGACCGGCTGGATTCGCCGTTGGGTGGGCGAGGAAGCCTGGGAAGTGCTGTGGCGCCGCCTGTTCGACTACAAGTTCTATGATCACAGCACCAACCTGTCGGCGGCCTGGATCTGGAGCCGCATCCGCCGCATCGGCACTTCGCGTGCCAGCCTGTGCGAGGAAAAGCTTGGCTACCTCGACGGCGGCTCCGAGACGCTGCTCAACGCAATGCGCGACGATATCGTGAAACACGGCGGCGAAGTGCGCCTTGGCACGCCTGTCGCCAAAGTCGTCATGGAACAGGGCAAAGTGCGCGGCGTCGAGGCTGGCGGGCAGCTAGAGGCGTTCGACAAGGTGGTCAGCACCATCCCGCTGCCGTATGTGCCGCGCGTGATGCCGGACCTGCCGCCAGACGTGCTGGCCAAGTTCCAGTCGGTGAAAAATATCGCCGTGGTATGCGTGATTGCCAAGTTGCGCAAGCCGGTAACGGAGAACTTCTGGCTCAACACCAACGACCCTGACATGGACATTCCTGGCCTGGTCGAATATTCGAACCTGCGCCCGCTCGACGAGCACATCACCTACGTGCCGTTCTACATGCCGGGCGAGCATCCGAAGTTTGCCGACCCGGACCAAGTGTTCCTGGATAAGGTGCGCAGCTACCTGAAGAAGATCAATCCGGGGCTGCGCGACGAAGACTTCCTCGACATGCGCGCCAGCCGCTACCGCTACGCGCAGCCGATCTGCGACCCTGGCTACCTTGACAAGTTGCCGCCCGTGGCGCTGCCGGTAAAGGGCCTATGGGTCGCCGACACCTCGTATTACTACCCGGAGGATCGCGGCATCTCCGAGAGTATCGACTTTGGCCGGAACATGGCGAAAATGGCGGCCCATGCTGAATAAGGAATTCCTGCGATTTCTCGTCGCCGGGGGCATTGCCGCCGGTGCCAATTTCGGCTCGCGCTTTGTCTTCAGCACCTTCCTGGACTATGCGCCGGCGGTCTTCTTTGCCTACCTGGTCGGGATGCTGGTCGCCTTTACGCTGATGCGCGGCCACGTGTTCAAGGCGCAGGACGGGGCGCTTGCATCCCAGGTCGGCAAGTTCGTTGGCGTGAACGTGCTGGCAGTACTCCAGACACTGGCGATCAGTTTGCTGCTGGCGCGCTGGCTGCTGCCCTCACTCGGCATTGTCGAACATGCCGAAGCGCTGGCGCACCTGGCTGGCGTACTCGTGCCAGTGGTTACCAGCTATTTTGGCCATAAGTTCCTGACTTTCCGATGAGCGGGGCTGCGGCGCGACTCCAGTTGGC
This sequence comes from Duganella sp. Root198D2, assembly GCF_001428585.1. NCBI lineage: Bacteria > Pseudomonadati > Pseudomonadota > Betaproteobacteria > Burkholderiales > Oxalobacteraceae > Duganella > Duganella sp. Root198D2. The sequence goes on from NZ_LMIC01000049.1 coordinate 285,350, forward strand.
ACTGGGTGATCCACGCATCATCCGGGCCGTCGTCCTGTTTGTCAGCGCCGCGGTGCTGCTTTACCTGTCTGCAATTTTCTGGTTCGGCTGGACGGGGACGGCGGCAGCATTATCGTCCCTTGGCCTGAAAACCATCCTGCTTGCAGCCCTGCTGTCGTCGACTTCTTACCTGTGGCGTTTCGGCCGCTGGGAGTCTTCGCTGCGCTGCTTTGGGCACCAGGTCCCGATGTGGCGCCACCTGGCCATCTACCTGTCCGGACTGGGGCTGACAGCAACGCCGGGCAAGTCTGGCGAGACCTTCCGCTCCGCTTTGCTGCTGCAGCAGGGCGTGCGGGTTTCCCACAGCCTTGCCGCCTTCATTGTCGACCGTGCCAGCGATGTCCTGGGCATGTGCTTGCTGGGCTTTGCTGCGGCATGGATGGCGGGACAGGTGCTGGCCTGGGCCTGGATGCTGGCCTTTGGCATGCTGCTGCTGGGCAGCTGCATATTTGCCGGCTTCCTGCGCCAGCCACATGCCGGAGCCTGCTGGGGCTGGCTAAGCCGCGCTTGGCAACGCCTGCCTGTCAAGAGCGGGCAAGCTGTCCTCGAAAGCTGGGCCGGTGTGTGGAAACTGCCGCGAGTGACGGCTTATTCCGTCGTGGCGATGATTGCCTATGGCACGCAGGCGCTGGTGTTCGCCTGGTTCTGTGCTGCCGCGGGGACTGGGGTGCCTGTCGCCGCCTGCGTCCTGATCTTTGTGCAGGCAACCTTGTTTGGCGCGGCAAGCATGCTGCCGGGCGGTTTGGGTGCCATGGAGGCCGCGCTGGTCATTCAATTGACCGAGCGCGGGGTGGATGGCGGCGTTGCCGTGTCGATGGCGATTGCCATCCGCCTTGTGACACTCTGGCTGGGCATGGCCATTGGCGCCTTGTCCCTGCTGTCTTCGGCAAAGCAGGCCGCACGAAACGCCTAGCTTGGCTTATCGCCCAATATGCGTCTTCATCTTGAACTGCGGGCACATGAACATGGAATTCCCTTTCTCATATGCCAGGCCCAGCGTGTAGTCGCCTGCCAGCTTGGTCACATCGGCAGTGGCCACGTAGCCTGACTGGTTCAATTGCGGTTTGTGGAAATGGGCGCCGACATCCGGGCGCTCGGTCTGTTGGGTTTCGACAAAGTAGCGCGTTCCTTGCTCGCTGGTCAGCATGAGGTAGGTCTTATCTGGCAGTTCCGCTGCGTCGGCCGAAAGTGCCAGCCATCCATTCACGTTCAGCAACGCGGCGGCGGACACGACTGTCTGGGCGGGAGAGACGCCGTTGGCCGAATCGATGCTGCCATCGCATTTCTCGACTAAGACGGGATTGCCAAAACCTGTCCTGTCCTCCACTTGGGCGAAGCCGTATTTGCCAATCACGCCTTCGTCTGCCTTGTATTCCAGCGCGAAGAGCTCGATCTCGAAACTGTTGCGCCAGAATATGTTACGGCCGACAGGTTCGATGCTGATCGATGCGACTGCTTTGCCTTTCAGGAAGTTGGTCCCGGCGTACAGTAGGCCGAAGTCCTCGGTGCTTTCAACCAGCGGCGAGAGGACAAATCCCGCCGCGGCCATGCTCGCAATCATGCGGTATTTTTTTTCAATCCCGTTTGCCGTCGTAACCCGGATTTCAAGCTGGCTCGGTTTGAGCAGGGTGTTCGAGAGTGAGCCGAGCACACTTTTTTGCAGGTTGATCTTTGCATACAAGGCCTTATTGGTCGCCGGCAAAATAAGCTGCTCTCCGAGCGAAGCGGTACGTTTGAGAACGCTGTTCGACTGGGCAGGGGTGATGCTGCCTGGCTGGCGGTGCTTAAGCAGCAGGTAGCCGTTCACAAAAGAAGACGGCTCATAGTCAGATATGAGCACTGGCCAACTCGGACCTTCTTCCAGGGCCGGCAGCCTGCCGTCAATCGGCTGTACTTTAAAGAGGATGTTATCCGGCCTGTTAGGACCGACCAAGTGCTCCTTATTCTTATCGGCCAAGGCAGGCGCATACACCGAGTAGCTCTGCAAAACAGGACGGGGATTCCATTTGTTACCCGATGCAATCAGATACGCCTGGTCGTAAGAATAAATATCGACGGTCCCTTCCAAGGCAGGGACCATGCCACGGGCGTTGAGCTCGGCCAGGCTGCGCGCATAATCTTCCTTCAGCTTGCCTGGCACCGATATCCTCGAAGCCATGCCGGTCCAGGCATTCAGGTAGGTGGATTTGAAGTTGTGGAAAGCGGTCTGGGGAGACGTCTTGATTTGCGCCCTATCGATATATGACCAAGCGGCCGCTGCAACAAGAAAGAGGACGAGCGCCTTATAGCGAGACAGCAGGGTCCCCGCCAGCATCGCCACCAGGAACAGCGTGGTGCTGGCAATCACCGCATGGCCATCGTGCCGGACGAATCCAGCTTTGAATGCGAGGAACAGCACGCACGAAAACATCAGGGCCGCTGTCGAGCGCAGGAATAGCGGCACATCCTTGCGCAAAAATACGAGGATCACAATGGCGCTTGCCTCAGCCGCATAGGCCAGCAACTCCCTTGCGCTGCCGCTGAGAGACATCGCCTCCGTGTATCCGCTGATAATAGGAAGCATGGATTGGAAATAGCGGGGAAGGGCAGCGACAGGCTGGCCAGCCACGCCCCAGAACGCCATCATCGAAACGACGGGAACCAGGCAGCATGCCGCAGCCAACTGGCGCCGTCCGGTTTTCACCAGCAGGAATGCGGAGAATAAAACGATCACGATGCACGCAACCAGGGCGGAGCCCTTGATCAACGGGAGCAGGCCGAGAGGAATGAACAGCGCGACCACGATGGCGGCAAAGGTGCGCGTGCCGGTCTTTTCGATTTCGTCCGCGGCGACCGACCGATAAAGGCTGGCGCCGACAAGGAGGGGGTAAAAGAACAGGAGCGCATCCGGAAAATAGATGAACGCGCCAAGAACAAATAGGAGAGCGAGCTGCATGGTCCAGCTGGCATTCTTGAAATTCCGGTAAACCGCCAGTGCAAACGACAACCCAAGGTACATGGCGCCCCAGATCATCAAATGATCGGTGGCCGGGTGGTATGCCTTCGTATAGATGGCGGCATACGGCCCAAAGGTAAAGGCGATATCGGAACCGATCACCAGTCCCTGCGCGATGGCCTGGTTCATCGCCAGCATCCATGATGGGTCAAGCCCCTCTCCCGGCAAGGCCGGCGAAAAGGGGACGAATACGGCCAGCGCCGTCAATACCAGGAAGATGAGGAAAACGAGATTGGAGGAGATGAACTTGACTCTGCCGCGAAGGGAAAGGGCCACGCCTTGTGCGGGAATGCTCATGTACTTTTTCTCATTAATGCAAGTTGGACGTGTTGCATTTTAAGTCAGCCCCGAGGGGGATGTCATCTGTAAGGCAAAAAACAAAAACGCCACCCGGAGGTGGCGTTCTTTCTGCTTAATCTCGGTGGCCCGGTGCGGAATCGACCGGTTCAAGGCGCGCAATTATAGCGCGGTGCGCCCAATTAGCAGCAAGGCCACAGCGGCGATGCAACCTTCGGCTTATGCCATGCCTTCCTTCAATACAAGCGCGACGCAGTCTTCAATGCTGTGCTTGGCGCTGTCGATAATAACGCCGGGAGCCAGAGGCTCCTCATAAGGACTGCCAAGACCTGACAAATTCGGCAGTTGCCCCGCGCGTGCCTTCTTATATAAGCCTTTAGGGTCGCGTCCTTCGCAAACCTCGAGCGGCGTGTTCAAGTACACTTCCACGAAATTATCGCTGCCGATCAATTCCCGTGCCATTTCGCGTTCGCGCCGGAAGGGCGAAATGAAGGCGGTGATGACGATCATGCCGGCGTCAAGCATGAGCTTGGCCACTTCCGCGACCCGGCGGATATTCTCGACCCGGTCGGCATCGGTGAAGCCGAGGTCCCGGTTCAATCCTTGGCGCACATTGTCGCCATCAAGCACATAGGTGCGCTTGCCGTCTGTATGCAAGGCGATTTCCAGCGCATTGGCGATGGTTGACTTGCCTGAGCCGGACAGGCCGGTCAGCCAGATCACCTTGCCCCGATGCCCATTCAGTTTTTCGCGCGCTTCGCGGTTGATTGACAGCGCCTGCTTGTGTACATTCTGCGCGCGGCGCAGGCTATGCCGCACCATGCCGATCGCAACGGTAGCGTTGCTGAAGCGGTCAATCAGGATAAAGCTGCCAAGCGGTTTCGACTTCTCGTAGTTATCGAAGACCAGCGGCTTGCTGAGTGCGAGCGTGCAATTGGAGATGCTGTTCAGCTCAAGCTGTTTGCAGGCTTTATGCGCAAGCGTGTTGACATCGACTTCATGTTTGATCTTCGTGATGGAGGCTGAGGCATCCTGGGTCGCGAGCTTGATGTGATAGTTACGCCCGACTAGTCCTGGGTCGGAATCGGTCCAGATCAGCGTCGCTTCCATCTGATCCGTCATGTCGAGGGGGGCCTTGGCCAGCGACAAGATATCGCCGCGCGAGGCGTCGATCTCGGTTGCCAGCCGCAGCGTCACTGCATCGCCGCGGGAGGCAAGCTGCAGCGCGCCATCCATGGTCAAGATTTCGGCAATTTTACTGGTCTGTCCCGATGCTGTAACCCGGATTTCATCGCCGACATTGAGCGATCCTTGCGCCATGGTGCCGCTGAAGCCACGGAAGGTGGAGTCGGGCCGGTTCACCCATTGCACCGGGAAGACAGCTTGCTGGCCCCATGGCGCCTCAAGCTTGACGGTCTCCAGGTAGCCCAGCATTGTCGGACCTGCATACCAGGGCATGTTTAGCGAGCGTTCGGCCAGGTTGTCGCCCTGCAGGGCGCTGAGTGGGATGGCAGTGACGCTGGATAAGCTGAAGTTGGCGGCAAAGGCATTGAAGTCCTCACGGATCTGCGTGAAGACGGCTTGGGCATACGCAACCAGATCCATTTTGTTGATGGCCAACACCACGTGGCGCACGCCCATCAGCGAGGCTAGAAAGGCGTGCCGCCGCGTTTGCGTCTGCAGGCCATGGCGGGCGTCGATCAGCAGTACAGCGACATCGGCGGTGGAGGCGGCAGTCACCATATTGCGCGTATATTGCTGATGGCCCGGCGTGTCGGCAATGATGAAGCGGCGCTGGCTGGTGCCGAAGAATCGGTAGGCGATATCGATCGTAATGCCTTGCTCGCGCTCAGCGGCGAGACCGTCCACCAGCAGCGCGAAGTCGATCTGCTCGCCTTGCGTACCGTACTTCTTCGATTCTTTCTCGAGTGACGCCAACTGGTCGTCGAGGAGCTGCTGCGATTCCCACAGCAAGCGTCCGATCAGTGTGCTTTTCCCGTCGTCGACACTGCCGCACGTGATCACGCGCAGCAAATCCTGGCCATCTTGCTGCCGCTGCAGCGTTTCCAGGGTAGTGAGTGGGGCCGCCACAGGAAGGCGTGGTGCGTGCGCTGGGGTCCTGCTGCTGGAGCGTTGCATTTAAAAGTATCCCTCTTGTTTCTTTTTTTCCATGCTGGCAGCGGCGTCGTTGTCGATTGCGCGTCCCTGCCGTTCTGAATTGCGGGCGTGTACCAGTTCCATGATGATCTCGGGCAGGGAATTGGCCGTCGATTCGATCGCGCCGGTCAGTGGATAACAGCCCAGGGTCCGGAAGCGGACTGTTTTCTTGTGGATTGTTTCGCCGGGACCGATCAGCATGCGTGCATCATCCACCATGAGCCACATGCCGTCGCGCCATACCACAGGGCGCTCTTTGGCAAAGTACAGCGGAACGACTGCGATGCCTTCCTGGTGGATGTATTGCCAGATGTCGAGTTCAGTCCAGTTGGATAGCGGGAAGACGCGCACGCTTTCGCCTTTGTTCTTCCTGGTGTTGTACAAATTCCAGGGTTCGGGCCTCTGGTTCTTCGGATCCCAGCGATGGCTGGCAGAGCGGAACGAGAAGATACGCTCCTTGGCGCGCGATTTTTCCTCATCGCGCCGCGCGCCGCCAAATACCACGTCGAACTGATACTGGTCGAGCGCTTGTTTCAGGCCAACCGTTTTGGTGATATCGGTATGCACGCTCGAGCCATGGTCGAAGGGATTGATGTTCCTCTCGATCGCCTCCGGGTTGGTGTGCACCAGGATCTTCATGCCGCTCTCGCGCACCATGGCGTCCCGGAAGGCGTACATTTCCTGGAACTTCCAGCGTGTATCGACATGCAGCAGCGGGAACGGGGGCAGCGATGGATAAAAGGCCTTGCGTGCGAGGTGCAGCATGACCGAGCTGTCCTTGCCCAGCGAGTAGAGCATGCAGGGATTGCCGCCTGTGGCGACTGCTTCGCGCAGGATCTCGATGCTTTCCGCCTCGAGCCGCTTCAGGTGGGGCGACATGCCCAAGACCGGGCCACGTTTGACTTCGGCCTTTGGCGCCAAATAGCTGAGCAGGCAGAATTGGACTTCCCTGGTAGAAGCCAGGTTTCTGCACACGGCGGTCAGCTGACCGTGGGGAAACACGGCCAAGGCTTTTCCGATATGTCCCTGCATTCTTGCCAGTCCGGATGCGACGACATCCGCATTAATTTCCTGTTGCCCTAGCGGCAGCCAATAGCGGGCACCGCGTGCGTCATTGAGATGCAGACAGGCTTGTCCACCGGGCAGGCTGGATAACTGCGCGAAAACGAGCAAAACACGCTTACTGCGGGCTTGACTGATTTCCCATTCCAACACGGCCGGTGTGGGTGGGCGTCCGTCTTCGTCGCTCAGTGAGTCAGGCCCGAGCGATGGCGGCAGCAAACCGAGTTTATGCAGCAGGCGTTCGGCGGTACGTTTGGTCTCGGCAACGCCCAGTTCCTGCAGTTGCAAATAGGCGCTTTCGGTGTCCCAGGGGCGTTCCGAATCGAGATTGAACAACGGGGGAAGAGATGAAGTCATACTATCCTGATTGGTGTCGCAATTTGCAATATCATGGATTCAAGTTTGTTACTTCTGTTTTCGATGATAGCATGTAAATAACAATATCTGAATAATGCATAATGCGACAGAAAATCACCGATGATCTAATGCAGGCCGTAGTTGCTCTAGCGCAAAATGCTGGGGATGCCATCATGGATATTTACCAAGCGGGCGCGCTGGTATGGACAGAGAAGGGCGATTCCAGCCCGCTTTGCCAGGCGGACTTGCAAGCACATGCGATCCTGGTCGCAGGTTTGGCGGAATTGGCACCGGGCATATTGATCGTTTCGGAGGAGGATGGCGATGCCGCTCCCGCACGGCCCATCGGCGGACAGTTCTGGTTGATTGACCCCCTTGATGGGACCAAGGAGTTCATTTCCCGAAATGATGAGTTCACGATCAACGTGGCGCTGGTCGAAGATGGTCGGCCCGTGTTGGGCGTCGTACTTGCGCCTGCATTGAACCTGGCGTATTGGGGCGCCGGCGGGATCGGTGCCTTCCGTGCTGACGCCACGGGCACTAGCACGATCCATGTTGCGCAGGGGCTACGAGCTGGGCCGCTTCGCGTGGTTGCCAGTAAGAGCCATTTGAATGAAGAGACGCAGGAGTTTATTACCGGCTTGGGACCTTGCGAATTGGTGCAAGCCGGTAGCTCGTTGAAGATCTGCCGAATCGCCGAAGGCGTGGCGGACATTTACCCACGGCTAGGACCGACCTGCGAATGGGATACGGCCGCCGCGCAAGCGGTGCTGGAGGCTGCAGGCGGGACAGTGCTTTCCGTGTCAGGGCAGGCGCTTTGCTACGGGAAACCGGAAGTCCTGAACCCGTTCTTTATCGCATCGGCGCCAGGTTGTTATTTGCCCAAGACGCAATAGTCAAACTCAAGGCTTGCGCAAGTAAAACGTTTCCCTCCACCCTTCGTGGTAATCATGCATCGAGTCCGCGTGCTCCGGGTGAGCGAGGAAATGCGCTGTCCAGTCATATTGGCTGCTCGCATAGCCGAAATGTTCCGCCATAAACTGTATCGCCGCACGCGATGGGCGCCCGACTAAAGTATGGCCGTTGCGGGTCAATGAGTCGTCGCAAGCCATTTGCTGATCATCAACCGGTTCCCGAATGAGTTGAATGCCGTAAGGGTTTTTGAAAATCAATCTAGGATCCTGCTGGCCTTGCGGCAGCACTTCCTCTGCCGCAGGAGTTACCTCGGTATCGATGACAACAAACTGGGCACCACTACGCTCGATCCTGTCGAGCAATTCGGCATGCCGGGCGGTGTGATAATAGAAACCCAAGCAAAGCACCACGTCGAAAGACTCACCTTGCAGCTTATCGAAGACATCACCACAGACGAAGTCATAGCGGGATTTCGTAACGTCGTAGTGATTGAACGTCGTCACGGCACTATCAATCAGGTCCTGCCGTGGTTCGATGCCTTTGACATAAGCGGCACCAGCTGCCAAAGCAGCAAATGTCCAGCGGCCGTCATGGCTGGCTATGTCGAGAACTTTCTTGCCGGAGAGCGCTGCTGCGTTGTTTGCAATGATCGCCTGGTGGCGGGCATTTAAGCGGTGCGGGAACGGGCTGGTCTGACTGGTCGCGTAGAACCGGTTGAACTCATTAAAAAAATCCACTTGAACACCTTAGTCGGTTGGCAGGGAGCGTTGCATGTTACACCAGGACGACGCCCTATCTGCCAGAATCGCAAATGGACATCCGTTCTCGATTCCGCGCTTGCGCTGCCAAGCAAATTTACGGTTAGAATTCCCGCAAGGTGAAATTCACGAGCGGTTGTTTCACATTTGTAGCGTTTGGCGTTATCAAGTGATTAAAATTCTCTGCATCCAATCTCTGACCAACTATGGCAAGCCGATGAACTACTGGTTCCCAGGAAGTACCAAAGCGTTCCATGATGCATTCTGATATCGCGATCAAGGTTGAGCATCTGAGCAAGTGCTTTCAGATCTACGACAAGCCGCGCGATCGTTTGAAGCAAATGTTGGCGCGCAACCGCAAGCAGTATTTTCGAGAGTTCTGGGCACTACGCGATGTTTCATTCGAAATCAAACGTGGCGAAACTGTTGGCATTGTCGGGCGAAATGGCAGCGGTAAATCGACACTGTTGCAAATCATATGCGGCACCCTGAATCCGACCAAAGGTAGTGTGCAGACGTTTGGCCGGATCGCGGCGTTGCTCGAACTGGGCTCGGGGTTTAACCCCGAATTCAATGGGCGTGAAAACGTCTACATGAATGCAGCTGTGTTGGGCCTGGCTCAGGATGAGATCGATGCCCGCTTTAACGATATTGTTGCCTTTGCAGATATTGGCGATTTCATCGAACAGCCTGTCAAAACATACTCCAGCGGCATGATGGTGCGACTGGCATTTGCCGTGGCAATCAACGTTGATCCCGAAATTCTTATTGTCGATGAAGCGTTGTCAGTAGGCGATGAACTATTTCAGCGGAAGTGCTTCTCGCGTATCGAAGCCATCCGTGCCAAAGGGGCTACCATTTTGTTCGTTTCGCACTCGGGTGGCACTGTGGTCGACCTGTGCGACCGTGCCATCCTGTTGGACGCGGGCGAACATTTGGCGATCGGGGCACCCAAACAGATCGTTGGGTGGTACCAAAAGCTGATGTATGCGGAACCGGATAAGCAAGCGGCTATGCGTGAACGTATGCGACATGCGAATTTGCCTGCCGTAGCGACAACCGACGATGCAGGCAACGGGAGCGCCAATATTCCGGTGATCGACGTTGCTAGCGAAGAGGAGCCGGAAAGTTTCGATCCGACCCTGGTCCCGACGAGTACTATTTCGTATGAGGTCCGCGGTGCGGAGATCAGCGAACCGAAAATACTTACAATCGCAGGCAAGCACGTAAATAATTTGCGGCGAGGGCGGGCCTATCGGTATGTTTACACAGTGACGTTCAACCGCGATGTGCGCAATGTGCGGTTTGGCATGCTGATTAAGACCATCAATGGTGTTGAGCTTGGGGGGGCAGTGTCGGCCAATGCAGCATTTGATCGGATACCGCTTGTTGCTGCAGGTGCGAAATACAAAGTCGAGTTCAGGTTTAATTGCAGTTTGAACTCTGGGGTTTATTTTTTGAACGCAGGTCTGCAAGGGGATATTGACGGTGTCGAGTCATTCCTCCATCGGCTGGTCGATATTGCGATGTTCAGGGTAGGTCATGAAATGGACAATTTGGCGACTGGGATAATCGATTTTGCTTGCTACCCGGATGCCGAATTGGCTATTGCCGGGGATTGAAAGAATAGAGATGAGTCAATCTACGAAAAAACGGTTGTTTGTAGTGTTGGGGATGCACCGCAGCGGAACAAGTGCGATCACGCGAAGCTTGGCTGTCCTCGGTATTCAGCTGGGAGACCGCTTGTTGCCGCCGGTCGAGGGCGATAACGACAAGGGTTTTTGGGAAGATATCGATCTTCATACCCTCGATATCGAGATGATGAAATTCCTCGGCACGGAGTGGTCGCACGTAGCGATGATTACCCCGGAGGACGTAAGCCGATTGCAGCAGCAGGGATTCTTCTTGCGTGCCGTCGAACTAATAAGAAGAAAGGTTAACGATTCACGTTATTTCGGATTCAAGGATCCGCGCGTCGCGAAGCTGATGCCGTTCTGGCGGGAAGTGTTTGCCCACTGTGATTTTGAAGTTACGTATGTTTTCGCTATGCGCAATCCACTCAGCGTTGCGCGTTCGCTGGGCAAACGCGATGGTATGGCAAGTGAACAAAGCTATTGGGCGTGGTTCGGGCATGTCATCACGGGACTCGTCCATAGTGCTGGTAGTACTTGCGTCATGGTTGACTACGACCGCATGATGCAGGCGCCGGAAAGCGAACTGGTGCGTTTGTCAAAGGCGCTAAACCTGGAAATCGATGTGACTGCGTTACAGGCTTACAAAGATGACTTCCTAGATGATAATTTGCGCCACACGGTGTACGTCGCTGATGATTTGCTGGTTGATGTCACCTGCCCACCACTGGTGCACGAGGTCTATGCAACTTTGCTGGAAGCGGCCTGCGACAGATTGGATTTGCAGGATGCCACTCTTCGAGGAAAAATCGAAGATTGGTTCAAGCAGTATGAACTGCACCAATATCCATTGCGCCTCGCCGACCAATTGGTGAAGCAAAAAGCTGATGCGCGCGCTCACGGCATGCAGCAAGAAGCGCAATTGCGCGTGATGCAACAGAAAAACGAGGAGACTTCGGCCGCGCACCAGCTGGCAATCAGTGAGCGCGACAGGCAGCTTGCTGCTTTTGAAGATCAATTAAATTCCCGTTTGCAGCAGGTTTCTGCGCTGGAGCAGGTTATTGTTGAGCGCAGCGAGCAATTAAATGTGGCCAATGGGGCGTTGGCCGAACGTGAGCTGCGACTGAATGGGCTGCACGCTGCGCTGGCCGAACGCGACGCGCAGCTAAATGAGTTGCGAGCTATCACGACTGAACGCGACGTCCAACTGAGCGGATTGCTTACGGCATTAGGGACGCGTGACGCGCAGCTAAGCGGGTTAACCGCTGCGTTGTCTGAAGCGGAGGCTAAGCACGTTAGCGAGGCGGCGCGCCTACAACAGGCCGTGCTGGATAGCGAAATGCACATCGCTGGATTAAACAAGACAGTCCAGGCACTGCACAGTTCGACCAGCTGGCGTGTAAGCGCACCTATTCGATGGCTGGGTAGCGCGGCACGCGCGTTGACTGGCGTCACGCCATCCTCGCATTAAGGCGCACCGGCACCGTGAGCGCCCAACTGGAAGGTTGGGCGCGACAATCGAGCCTGCCGGGCTTGTAATCGGCAAATCCGTAAAGCTGTTAGATGAAATTCTATGAGCAGAAAGTAAAAACGCCGACCTGCATAGGTCGGCGTTTTATTTCTTATTCTTTGGTGGCCCGGGGCGGAATCGAACCACCGACACAAGGATTTTCAATCCTCTGCTCTACCAACTGAGCTACCAGGCCAAGGCGCGCAATTATAGCAGAGGCTTTTCCCATTTGCCAAGGGCTCGACGGCAAATTAAAGGTTGTCATAAATGCAGTGTGTCCGGACCTTTACTGAGTCACTTCATCTTTTGATAATGGGTCGACAATTTGGTAAAGCGATACCGGGCCAATCTGATGTACTAGGGTAAAGGATTCCGCGAACCCTGGCTGGGTGTTGATACCCCGCCAGCGCTCGGCGTGGATCAACAGGCTGGAGTAGCCGGAATGGCGTAAGGCCTTGGACAGATCGGCTGGAGCGAGTCCGGCAAAATCCCGATAACGTCCAGGTCCAAAATGATCGCCCCCAGTTCGCAGCGGCGCGTAATAGAGTGAGTCCTCCAGGCCAAACTGATAGGTGCGGCCCATCGGATGTTCACGCAAATATGCCAGCACCGGGTAGCCCGTAATTTCCCTTTGCAATATAGCTTCGCGGGCGGCCGCAGTCGGCGCTACCATTTTCCAGCTTTTGTATCCCATCTTCAGCGCAAAAGGCAGGACGAGCAGAAGCGCAATGATGATGCAGGCCGCTGCTGCTTTGTTTTGTAGTCGCGATTCCGGTCCGCGAGCAAGCCGGCTGCAGAAACTCACGAATAGCCAGTGCCACACAGCGGCCGCCAACAGTGCCAATACGGGATAAAACGGCATCAGGTAGCGTGGGTAGCGCGAAGTCAGCAACCAGACTGCAAGTCCAGCGCCAGACAGTATCATGGCGGCCCGCGCAACTGGCAGGCGACGCACATTGGCGATAAATGGTGCTAGCAACGCCGGCCAGATAATCCAGCTTGGCACACCCGCGTTGCGCTTGATATCTTCAAGTTGGAGCTGATAATCCCCCAGATTCCAGTCGCTGAATCCGAATACCTTCCCCCCGAGAGGATTGAACGGGTCTCCTGTTAGAACGTAGTTTCTTCCATACCAATATGCGCATGGAAGGAGCAGGCTGATTGTGGCAATAAGCCAGTTGCGGGGTGAGCGCGTGTGGATCAGCAAAGCGAAAGCCATCAGAGGCAGTAATTGAAGCGCCTGGTATTTGCTGCCCGCTGCGACGCCAAACAGAAAGGCTGAAGCAGCCAGCAATACGCCTCGCTGGGGCTGCTGTTGCCATTGGTGGAAGACCAGGCAGCCTGTGAAAACAAACAGCATGACACTGGTATCCAGCATCGCGCCATCGAATTCGTTACGCACCAACCTTAGTAAGATGAGGGCGGCTATGCTGGCTACGGCTTGGCCGGCATAGCGCTTGCCCGCCAGGTAAACCAAGGCAGCGCAGAGCCATGCTGCCAGTGCGTTGATCAGGTGGGGCATCACGTCGTCATAGACGATCATGGCCGCACTGAAGAGCAGATTGGTATTGAATGGGTGCCAAGGAGTGCGCAGCCATTCGTTAACGGTTAGCCTGCCGTTCAGTACCCACTGCAGGGCTTGCGGCAGGTGGCTCTGCACTTCATCCCAAGCCAGCGGCGGGCAAAGAGGGTCGATGAGGGTTGGCAGGATCAGCAAGGCGAACAGGAGCAGCGTGCCGCGTGCAGTCCAGTTTGCGGCATGCCAGCGCTGAGACATGGACGGGCCAGGCCGTACAGGTAGCGCGCGCCATTCGAGCACGCACAGGCATAGACCGAGCATGAGCGTGGCGACCACAGGCGCCAGGCGCAACAGACCTGCGAGTGCCAGCAATTGCATTCCATAGATATACAGACCGATGCCGAGTGCTGCCGCAATGCCATGCCACAACATCGCCCCCTCAGCTTCGAGTTGCGACGCGCTTGAATCGAAACGACGCAGCACGGACCGGCCGGCACCCCAGCAGGCGCATAAGAAAATAAGCAGGGCGAGGTAATGAGTTGCCGCGTAGGCGATTTTATCAATCATGTAAGAGGGAGCGCGTCGTAGTAGCGGGGTGACGCTTGTAAAGTTATCAAATGGAATTATTGGGCATGCATACTTTGCACGTCAAGATTAGCAGCTGGACTGGCTTGGCGGGCCTGACGGGAGTACAGTGCGCCAGAATGTTGCCATGGTTGCGGCAAATCTCGATCCGGGACATATTGCATTCATGCGCAGGGGCGTCTTGATCAACGAGAGCAGTTGAGTCACGGCATGCCCCCGCTTGTGCGCGCTATTGGCTGTCGCTGAGGACTGCCGCCGTGTCACGGTCTTGTACCGGAAGTGAAGTTGCAGGTGAACTTGTTACCTTGAGCGCATGCCCGAGTGACGCGTACAGCCAACCCCGGTGCCATTGCGGGCGAGAAGCTGGAGGCGGGCGAATAAGCGCGATCATGTTCGACACTATGCGTGTGCTGCCTTTACACCGAGGCCAGCTTGTCGGGCGTCTATAGCGAACCTGTGGCCCTGTATTGGTCACCGTCATCTTGGGATGCGCCATCGCGAGAGCAACGACAACTGCGAGCCCGGAGCAACAGGCTGGCGGCACTTCAGGACATATATTGGGGTCACGCCCAGGCAACGCCAATCTGGAACTTCAGTGCATGGCCGGACAATGATGAGCCGCATGGGTGAACAAATACCTGCGCGCAGCTTTATTCTTGCCAGCCTCGTTGTTAAACGTCACAGCCCGACCCTGAAGCAGTTTGGCCAACGTTTGGAGGCCAACGGTCGCTCCAAAAATGGCCATGGCTGGAGCAATCATGTGTAGCGAATATGATTTACGGAGTAGGTAGTCAGGCAAAAGGGGCTTGCTATTCAAGACGGTATCAGACCCCACCTTTCAAGGTGCGCGCTGGCGCGATTTGAGTGTGATGCCGTCGGCGTCGAACAGCAGCACGTGCTCGCCCATGTGCGGGCGGCCGTCGGCGCCGGGTGCCAGGTGGCTTGGCGGGCTTGATTGGTACAGCCAGACTTCGCGCCCGCTGTCGAAGCGTCTGCTGAGCTGGGGCGGGCCGAGCGTCGACAATGCCGCAGTACGGTCGCGCGGTGCGGCCAGGCTGGCGGGTGGCGGATCGTCCATGTATTCAAAGTGCAGCAGGGTATCGTCGGGCCAGGAGCGGTCCCATACCGGCGCCATGTAACTGCGGTCCAGCAATACCTGGCAGTCGCAGAAAGGCATTTCAGCGGCGGGCGGATTGCCGGCATACAAAGCGTGGAAAGGGAGCGTTGCATGCCGTTCGTCGGCCAGCAGGGTGACGGAGAATAATGGCTTTTCTGTGAAGAACAGATAGTTGCCGTGCGGGTCGTTGCACACCTTGTCCGCGCTGCGCAGGAATTCATCGAGCCAGGCAAACAACTGGGCATTGTTCGATACCAGCCCTGCCTCCATCCCGACCAGGCATTCCAGCCGCAGGTCGCCCAGGCGCCGCATGCCGTCCGGTACGCCCGGGCTGCGCACCTCGGCGCGCCAGGTCATCGACAAGGTCTTGCGGTTGGCCAGCACGGCGGCGTCTTCGCGCCACAGCAGCTCTTGGTAGTCCAGCGTGAAGCTGTTGTCGGCGCCGATCGGGACGTCCATGCTGCTGGTATCGCCCACCACCTTCAGCTTGATGCCCTGCATCGCGGTACCCGGCTGGCGCGGCAGAAGGCGGAAGCGCAAGGTGGCCTGCGGTGCCAGCGCGTGCTCGCGCTTGAATCGCTCAATGCCTTGCAGCATCTTGCGGTAGGACTTGTCCACCGGCGAGCGGGTGCTGGGGACTTCTACCGTGGGGATCGACAAGGCCAATGCCAGCAACATAGTCGTTTTCCACATAATTGCAGATTGTGGCATTCTCCTGAAATCCTCGCACAATCAATGCGCGCTGCAGTGCGCGCAGCTACTAATGATCAATGAAGCCCCGGCGCTTGAGAGTATGTCAACCAGATATGAACTTCTGGTGGCCAGCATCAGCGACTACGCGATCTACATGATGGACCCCGAAGGCCGCATCAGCAGCTGGAATGCGGGTGCGCAGCGCTTTAACGGCTACAGCGAGAATGAGATACTGGGCACGCATTTCTCGCGCTTCCATACGCGGGAAGACCAGGATGCCGGCCTGGCGAAACATGCCCTCGCCACCGCATTGCGCGAAGGCCGTTTTGAAAACGAGGGTTGGCGGGTGCGCAAGGATGGCTCGCTGTTCTGGGCCACCGTGGTGATCGATCCGATCTATACGCAGGAGGGCGATCACGTCGGCTTTGCCAATGTCACGCGCGACACCACGGAGCGCAAGCGCGTCATGGAAGCGCTGCGCGAGAGCGAGCAGCGTTTCCGCCTGCTGGTGCAGGGCGTGATCGATTATGCGATCTACATGCTCTCGCCGCAGGGCTTGATCACCAACTGGAACCTTGGCGCCGAACGCATCAAGGGCTATGCTCCGGAGGAGGTGCTTGGCACCCACTACCGCCAGTTCTTTACTGAAGAAGACAAGGCGGCTGGCGTGCCGGAGCGGGCGCTGGAAGTCGCGGCGCGCGAGGGCCGCTACGAAAGCGAAGGCTGGCGCGTGCGCAAGGACGGCACGCGTTTCTGGGCCCACGCCGTGGTCGACGCACTGTACGACGATGACGGCGATCTGCTCGGTTTTGCCAAGGTTACTCGAGACAACACCGAGCAGCGCCAGGCGCAGGAATCGCTGGAGCAGGCGCGCGCGGCCCTGTTCCAGGCGCAGAAGATGGAATCGATCGGGCAGTTGACGGGCGGCGTGGCGCACGACTTCAACAATTTGCTGGCGGTGGTATCGAACGGCATCGACATCCTGCGCACGGCACCGCCGGAAGATACCGGCGCGCGCGTGCTGGACAGCATGCGGCGCGCGGTCGACCGTGGTGCGGCACTGACGGCGCAACTGCTGGCCTTTGCGCGCCAGCAGCCATTGGCGCCCAGCGTGCAGCAGTTGAACCGCCTGGTGCTCGGTTTCGAAGGCGTGCTGCGGCGCGCTGCCGGCCCGCTGATGCGCTTCGAGATGGACCTCGATCCCAAGCTGCGCCAGGCCTCGATCGACGAAGCGCGCTTTGAAGCCGCCTTGCTCAACCTGGTGGTGAATGCGCGCGACGCCATGCCGGAAGGCGGTACGCTGGAAGTCACCACGCGCAACGTCAAGCTCGAGGCCAACCAGGCCGGTGCCCTGCCCGCTGGCGACTATGTGCGCGCGAGTGTTGCCGACACCGGCACCGGCATGAGCGAGGAGGTGCGCCAGCGTGCCTTCGAACCGTTCTATACCACCAAGGAAGTCGGCAAGGGCTCCGGCTTGGGCTTGAGCCAGGTGTACGGCTTTATCGTGCAATCCGGCGGCGCCGTGGCGATCGATACCGAAGAAGGCAAAGGCACCACCATCAACCTCTTCCTGCCAGCCCTGGCGGAGTCGGCGCCGGAGGCGCCCGCACCGCGCGCCGCGCGTGAGGAAAGGGTGTTGATCGTGGACGATGATCCGCTGGTAATGGAGTCGGCGCGCGAGCTGTTCCAGGCCATGGGCTACGTAACCTTGCATGCCAACGATGCAGCGGCGGCCTTGCGCTGCCTGCAGCGCGATAGCGAGGTCGATGTCTTGTTCAGCGATGTGATGATGCCGAACGGGATGACGGGCCTTGAACTGGCGCGCGAGGTGCGCCAGCGCTACCCCCGCGTCAAGATCATCCTGGCGTCCGGATTCCCGCAATCCGAAGAGGAATTTGCCGTCGTGGGCAAGCCATATCGCCTGGCCGACCTGGCCCGCCAGCTGCGCACGGGCTGAGTTACACTCTACGACTTTGAAACAAGGCGTAGGGGAGACAATGAAAAAAATCGTACTGGGAGGATTGGCCATGCTGATGGCAGGCAGCGCCATGGCGGCATCGGTGCAGGACGTGGCGCAGCGCTATCGCAAGCTGGCGCTGGCCATCGGCCAGCATGACGCCAGCTACGTGGACGCTTACTACGGCCCGCCGGAACTGGAGCAGCAGGCAGCGAAGGACAAGCAAAGCCTGGCTTCGATCAAGGCCGGCGTCGCGGCGGCCCAGCGCGACATCGCGCAGCAGAAGGCCGGCGGCGCGGACGAAGCGTTGCGCATCGAATTCCTGGCCAAGCAGCTCAAGGCCATGCAGGCCCGCGTCGAGATGATGGAGGGCCGCAAGTTTACGTTCGACGCAGAGACTGCGCTGCTGTACGACGCCGTAAGCCCGCACCATGACCGCGCCCATTACATGGCGCTGGTGGCGCAGGTCGACCAGCTGCTGCCGGGCGTCGGCACGCTGCCGGAACGCCTGCAAGCCTTCCGCGCCAGGTTCGCGATCCCGAAAGACAAGCTGCAGCCGGTGTTCGATGCTTCCATTGCCGCCTGCCGCGAGCGCACCGCTGCCTTCATGCCTTTGCCTCAGAAGGAAAGCTTTGTACTGGAATTCGTCAGCAACAAGCCTTGGTCCGGTTATAACTGGTACAAGGGCAATGCGCATAGCCTGATCCAGATTAATACCGAATTCCCGATCTACATCGAGCGCGCGGTGGACCTGGGCTGCCACGAGGGCTATCCGGGCCACCACGTCTACAACGCCCTGCTGGAGCAGGCGCTGGTCAAACAGCGCAACTGGGTGGAGTTCAGCGTCTACCCGCTGTATTCGCCGATGTCGCTGATCGCCGAGGGCAGTGCCAACTACGGCATCGAAATGGCGTTCACCGATGAAGAGCGGCTGGCCTTCGAGCAGAAGGTACTGTATCCATTGGCCGGGCTGGACCCGGCACTGGCGCCGCAATATGCGAAGCTGATGAAACTGCTCGGCAAGCTGAGCTATGCCGACAACGATGCGGCACAGGCTTACCTGGAAGGGAAGTGGACGCGCGAGCAGACCATCGAATGGCTGGTGAACGTGGCCCTGTACCCGCCGGAGAAATCGGCGCAGCGCCTGTCTTTCTATGACGCCAACCGCGGCTACGTCATCAACTACAACCTGGGCAAGGACATGGTCAAAGCCTGGGTGGAAAAACATGTGACGGCCACCGATCCGGCAACCGCCCGCAAGCAGCGCTGGGAAGCGTTCAAGACATTGCTGTCGTCGCCGCGCCTCGCCAGCGGCCTGCGCTAACTTTAAGCTGCTCAGGCAGCTTTCTTCGCGCTCAGGCATTCTTTCATGAATGCCTTGCGTTCGTCGCCTTTCTTGCCCGTCGCGTCTGCGTTGCAGGTCTTCATCTTGTCCTGCTGGGTTGCCGGCGCGGCAGGCTTCGCGGCCAGGCATTCCTTCATGAAGGCCTTGCGTTCGTCGCCCTTCTTGCCCGTGGCTTCCTTGTTGCAGGTCGTCATTTTGGATTGCTGGGAGTTCTTTGCCGGCGCCGGATCCGCGGCGAAAGCGGCGGAACAAGACAGGGCCAGGGCGGCAATGATCAGTTTTTTCATGAGGCGGCTTCCTTCTAACAGTTGAGTTGGTCTTGCGGTAACAACTATACATAGATTTTTTGTCGATGTGGCCTATTCTCAAAGAACGCCGATGAGTTCAAACGGCCGTTTCCTTGGGGAGTGAACATGGACAATAAGAAGGTCTTCAAATCAGGAACTGCCACTGCCGGCCTGGCGCTGTTGCTGCTGTCTGCCTGTGCGGGAACGGATCCAAAACTGGGCGGAGCACCGACCATGGCGACCGGCTCGGCCGGCGGCGCCACGGCGTCGAATGCCAACACACAGTTGGAAAAATGTGACAAGCCGCTAGGCACGCTGGGCGTGGTGGAAGACACGGCGGCACCCTGGTACCACCACCTGTCGCAATACAAGCTCGGCTCGACCGTGCCTGTACTGCGCATGATGATCCAGCAATCGAATTGCTTCGTCGTCGTTGAGCGTGGCGCGGCAATGGGCAAGCTGATGCAGGAACGCGCGCTGGCCTCGTCCGGTGAAATGCGGGCCGGCAGCAATTACGGCAAAGGCCAGATGGTGGCGGCCGATTACACCATGAGCCCGAGCATTACCTTCAGCCAGAAAGGCACGCAAGGGGTTGGCGGCGCCTTGGGCGGGCTGGGGCTGCTGGGCAGTGTGGCGGGTGTCGTCGCTGGCGGCCTCAAGGCCAACGAGGCTTCCACCACCCTGCTGATGGTGGATAACCGTTCCGGCATCCAGCTGGCTGCGGCCGAAGGCAGCGCCAAGAATTATGACTTCAACATGGGCGGCGCCCTGTTCGGCGGCGGCGGTTTTGGCGCAGCCGGCGGCTATTCCAACACGCCTGAGGGCAAGATCCTGATTGCCTCGTTCATGGACTCGTACAACCAACTGGTGAAGGCGGTGCGCAACTACAGGGCGCAGGAAGTGGCCGGCGGCATGGGTACCGGCGGCGCGCTGGGCGTGCAGGGCGGTTCGACGCCGGCTTCCAAAGAACTCGAGAAGAAGCCTGCCAAGAAAAAGAACTGAGTTCCATTGCGGGTCAGGCGCGCTATAGTGTAAGTAGCTCTTTGGAAGGGAGGTCGCCATGACCCGCAAATATATCGACTGCCGCGAGTTTCCCAGCGATGCGAAATGCAGCGTCGCGATTTCGGCAGATAACGAAGACGAGCTGCTGGAAGTCGCTGTCCAGCACGCCGTCTCGGTCCACAAGCACGCGGATAGTCCTGAACTGCGCAGCGCCATCCGCGGCATGATCCATGAGGGCATCCCACCCGAGCATGCGATGCCGCCGGGCGCGGAGACAGGCGCACCGGAAGGCCTACGGCCGCATTAAGCGGCGTGCACTGCGGGCCGGGTGTCGAGATAGCGCACCAGGTCGCGCCCCAGCACGCGCAGGCGCGCTGTGTCGACCTGGCGTTTCTTGTAAGCGTCGTGGCTGGCTGGGCCTTCCAGCGTTCGGCCATGGCTGGCTTTGTCCATCAGCTGGATTTCGTACTCGAAGAAGAAGCCGACGTCGTAGTCGGGGCCGCTCGCTGCCGGATCGTCCGGCGGCAGGTGGATCATCTTGCGCACCGTGACCTGGATGCTGCTGAAGCCGGCGCCGCTGTGCGGGTTGTCGGCCCGCGTTTGCGGCGACGAAATCTGCATCAGTTCCGCGTCCATCTGTTCCAGCAATCCGGCCGGATAGCCATCCGCCGCTTCCAGCATGCAGCGGTACTGGGTGAACACTTCCTTGGCCGCCTCCATGTCGAGCAGGGTGTTGCGGGTGCGCTGGGAATCGACATTGGTTACCGAGATCAGGTGGGCGCGCTGCAGCGTACGCAAGGCGAGCAGGCATTCGAAGCGTGTATTGAAGACCAGCCGCACGCCGAGATGGTCGAAGATGTCGGCTGCCAGGTAGGCTGCTTTCTGCAGCAGCTTCAACAGGATACTGCCGCGGCTTTTATTGTTCTTGCGGTCAAAATGCAGCAAGGGCAGGCAAATCTCGCCATCGCTCAAATAGAACTGGCCATCTTCTTCCTGGATCACTTCATCGAGGCTGGCAAACACTTGCTGGCGGATGGTGTTGAAGTAGCGTAGTTTGAGGTTGTTATCGATGTAGAAGATGCCGTGCATGACTTTCAGTACGGCGCACGACCACATGCGGCGCAGCTCGACTTGTTCATTGCCGTGCAGCGAGGCGAATACCAGCAGGTCCAGCGGATCCTGCGGCGCCCGCACTTCGGGCGGGACCAGGGCCGCCTGGCCGGGTGTGAGGAAGTTGCCGCAGATGAAGTCGAGTGCTTCGGCATGGGCGCCGGCAATCACTTCGCGCGCATGCGGGTTATCGATGTCGAAGCCGTATTCGCGCACGAACTGGTGGGCGTCGTGTTGGTTGCGCAGGGCCAGGCCGCCGAGGTCGATCGCCGACACGCCCGAGGCGATGGCATTCAGGTAGGTCCAGTTCAGGGAGAACTTGCCCTGGCACTTGAGTGAGGGATGCATGGAGGTGTTTTGTGTATTGTGCAACCGTCCAGTCTTTAAAGAAAGTATCGCAGCCGCGGGTGCAAGCCGCAAGCCGGGTGTTGTATCGAAATCGGCCTTGTGCCTTGGTAAAAGAATAATGTAAGATTTTCTTGTTGGTAACTTTAATAACGATATAAATAATCCTTTAGGAGCAACCGTGAGTAATCCTTATTCGATGCCGCAGTCCGACCTGGCGGAACGCGCCGGCGACGAAACCTATATGCCGAAGTTTTTTGCCCTGAATGGGCGTATTGGCCGCGTGCGCTATTGGTCGTACAGCTTCCTGGCCGGCTTGCTGATGATGCCGGTACTCTTCCTGGTCGTCGTGGTGGGCGTCTTGTCCGGCATCATGACCAGCCCGGGCGCCGCAAGCACCATGTTTGGCCTGCTGATCTGGGGCATGTATCTCGCCATCACCATCATCCTGGCGCGCCGCCGCTTCCATGACATGGGCAAGTCGGGCTGGCTGAGCATCCTGGCAATCATTCCCATCGTTCAGATCGGTATTGGCCTGTGGCTGCTGTTTGCACCGGGTGACGATTGCGCTAACGACTACGGCCCACAACCGGCGCCGAACACCACGGGCGTGTTGGTCGTCGCCTGGATCGTGCCTGTCCTCATCGTCGTGGGCGGTATCCTGGCCGCGGTGTCGATCCCGGCATACAAGGATTACACCGATCGCGCGCGCGCCGCACAGATGCAGGAAGGCGGCCAGTAAGCAGTGCATAACCCGTACGCCGCGCCGCAGGCAGCGCTCGAGCTGCCGTTTGCACCTGCGAACCAGGCGCGGCTGTTTTCCTGGAATGGCCGCATCGGGCGCTTGCATTTTGTGGCGTACTGCATGCTGGGTATCCCGGTGACAGTGCTGTACGCTATCGCCATCGCCTTCGGTCTATCCAGGGTGCGCCAGTACATCCCTGCGGAATCCTCGGCCAGCGATTCGGTGATCTTTACCATCCCGCTGGTTTTCCTGCTGGCGATTGTGTTGGCGACACGCCGGCGGCTGCACGATATCGAAGTCAGCAGCTGGTGGGCGCTGTTGCTGCTGTTCCCCATCTTCCAGTTCATCTTCCTGATCTACCTGCTGGTCGCACCCGGTACGCCGGAAGCGAACCGTTTTGGTGCGCTGCCGGCACCGGCCGACTGGGGCGTGAAGCTCGGGGTCGCACTCGGGGGGGCCTTGCTGTTCGGCTTTACAGCGCTCCGCTTTCTTTGATGTCAAGGTAGCGGTTCAGCAGGGCGCCGGCCAACTGTTCCGGCGCGACGTCGACCAGGTGGCCCGAGCGCAGGCCGAGGCGGCGGATGGCATCCTGGCGCTGTTGCAGGTAATGCTCGCTGGCTGCCAGCCGCAGGGCGTCTTCGAAGCCCTGAACCGGCGCGCTGCTGGCGGCATCCAGGGCGCGCTCGCGCAGGCTGGCGCACAGCACCAGGTGGCGCGAGGACAGCAGGTCGACCGCCTGGCGCAGCGCCACATCGTCTTCATCCCGTACGTTCGTCACCAGCACCACGAAGGCGCGCCGGTTCAGGCGGTTCAGCAGGTCGTTGGCGGCGCGCATGTAGTCGGGCGCGGCTTCACCGGGCTGCAGGTCGTACACTCCGGCCAGCATGCGGTCCAGTCCAATGCGGCCTTTGGCCGGCGCCAGCCAGCGCTTGTCGACGCCAAAACTCATCAAGCCCACCGCATCGCCCTGCTTGCCGGCCACGAAGGCCAGCGTCAGCACGGCGTACAGTGCATGGTCGAAGTGGCTGGTGTCGCCGTCGCGCGCCAGCATGCGGCGGCCGGTATCGAGCAGGAACACGACTTGCTGGTCGCGTTCGAGCTGATATTCGCGGCTGATCGGCTTGCGGTGGCGCGCGGTGGCTTTCCAGTCGATCGAGCGCAGGCTGTCGCCGCGCCGGTATTCGCGCAGCTGGCGGAAGTCGGTGCCTTCGCCGCGCTGGCGCTTGAGCAGCGAACCGGCAGTCGGCGCCTGGCGGTCGGTGGCGCGCAGGGCCTGGCCCAGCAGGCGCGCCACGTCGGGGAATACTTTTGCCGTCTGCTGTGGTCCGATGCGGTGGGTCGCCTGCCACAGGCCGAGCGGGCCGGCCACGCGCAGCCACGGCGTGCCGAATTCGCCGTCGCCCCGCTCCAGCGGGCGTACGCGGTAAGTCATGCTGGAAAACGCACCCGGCGCCAGCTGCGCTGCGTGCGGCATGCCTTCCAGTTCCCAGGCGGCCGGGTAATCGTCGAATACGTCAAGCTGCAGCGCGGCCTTGCCTTCGTTGTGCAGGGTCAGGCGCACGTCGTGCCAGGCGCCGACCGGCAGCACGCCGGCCATGCTGCGCTCTGCGCGCAGGGCGGGGCGGCGGCGCGCCAGCAAGGCGTCGGCGCCGGCGGCCAGCAGCAGGGCGCCGCCCAGCATTTGCCATGGCGCCTGCAGCGCCGGCCAGATGCTGGCCGGCACGCCGAGCGCGGTCAGGCCCAGCAGGGCCTGGAACATGCGGCGGGTTGGCTTCATCAGTTGCGCGGCGCGGCGACGGAGTCGATCAGCGCGGCCAGCACGTCATCGGCGCCCAGGCCATCGAGTTCGCTTTCCGGCGACAGGGCGATGCGGTGGCGCAGCACCGGCAGGCTGGCTTGCTTGATGTCGTCCGGCGTGGCGTAGTCGCGGCCGGCCATCAGCGCCATGGCGCGCGCCAGGCGGATCAGGGCGATGCTGCCGCGCGGACCGGCGCCGACCGACACCCCGGGCCACTGGCGCGTGGCGCGCACCATGCGCACGGCGTAGTTGGCAACCGCCTCATCGACGCGGATGCGGGCCACCAGCTGCTGCAGCGCGACCAGGATTTCCGGCTTGATCAGGGTGCGCACCTGCGCCACTTCCAGCGCGTCGCCGACGCGGTCCTGGGTCACCGCCAGCAGCATTTCAGTTTCTTCCTGCTCGCTTGGGTAGGCAATGCGTGCCTTGATCAGGAAACGGTCAAGCTGCGCTTCCGGCAGCGGGTAAGTGCCTTCGCTTTCCAGCGGATTCTGGGTGGCCAACACCATGAAGGGGGCGTCCAGGACATGCGCTTCGCCTTCGATGGTGACCTGGCGCTCCTGCATGGCTTCCAGCAGCGCGGACTGGGTCTTGGCCGGTGCGCGGTTGATTTCGTCGGCCAACAGCAGGTGGGTGAAGACCGGCCCCTTGCGCACGCTGAAGGTTTGCTGGCGCTGGTCGAATACGGCGTGGCCCATGACGTCGGCCGGCATCAGGTCGGGCGTGAACTGGATGCGCGAGAACTCGCCGGCAAAGGTCTTGGCCAGCGCCTTGACCAGCAGGGTCTTGCCCAGGCCCGGCACGCCCTCCAGCAGCACGTGGCCGCCGGCCAGGCAGCAGGCCAGCACCTGTTCGACCACCGCTTGCTGGCCGACGATGGCGCGGCCGATTTCCTCGCGCAGGCGTTGCACGATGTCGACCGCCTGCGCCAGGCGGTCGGCCGGAATGGCGTTGTTGGGTTGGATGGACATGCTATCGCTCATGATGGGCTCGTAATTGTTGGAGTATTGAAATTTGCCGCGTGAAGTCGGCGGCGCGCTTGGCCGGTGCGCCGAGCAGTGCATCGCTCACCTGCGCTTCCGGCATTTTCGCCAGGCGTGCCAGGCGGCGTGCGCGCTCGGCCGGCCCCAGGGCATGCAATTCCGGCAGGCGGCGCAGCAGCTGCTTCTCCGTGCTCTTGCGCACGGCTTCCAGCAGCAGTGCGCGGCCTTGCGGCAGGCGCCACAACCAGCGGCCGCTGGCTTCAATGTGCTCGATCAGGGCGCGCCGTGCGGTGGCCGCTTCCGGCAGCATGGGGCCGAAGCGGCGCGAAGCGCTCCAGGTCCACAGCAGCAGCAGGGCGGCCAGGCCCAGCACGACCGGGCGGCCGTGCTGCCACAGCCAGGCGGCCCAGCCCACCGGTTCGTTGTGCTGCACCAGCATCACCGGGGCATGGGGACCGCTTTGCCCGGCCAGCAGCAGCAGCAGTTCGGCGTGGTCGAACTGGCGCAGCGCGTCGTTGTCGAAATAGCTGTCGCCGGCATCGACCGCCACCATTGCGACCTTGCCGCGGCCTTCGCCATACACCAACACCGCCAGCTCGTAGGTGTCGCCCCATAGCGGTGCCGGACCTTTGCCCTGGAAGCGTTGCAAGGTGTCGGATGGGCGGGCCAGCTCGATGGTGTTGGCGGCGCCGGGCGCGTTCAGGCATACCAGCCGGGCCGGGCCTTCGGCTTCCTTGCCGGCCGCGCCGTCGCCGTCGTCACCGTCGTCGCCCTCCTCACCGTCGTCGCCATCGTTGTTCTGGGCCTGCCCGGCTTTGGCCTTTGCGGCGCGCTTCTCGCGGCGGCTGGTTTCCAGCGGGTCGATGCGGCAGCTGTCGTCGACGCGCGAACGGCCCGACATCGCAACGCCGAAGTGCTTGCCCAAGGGATCGGTTGCCTGGTCGAGGTCGGCCGGGCTGGCCTCGCCTTCTTCGGTGTCGCCCACCCAATCGGGCGTCA
The DNA here is from genome assembly GCF_001428585.1 of Duganella sp. Root198D2. Lineage (NCBI taxonomy): Bacteria > Pseudomonadati > Pseudomonadota > Betaproteobacteria > Burkholderiales > Oxalobacteraceae > Duganella > Duganella sp. Root198D2. The sequence goes on from NZ_LMIC01000049.1 coordinate 311,556, forward strand.
TGACCAGGGTATTGCCGCGGCGGACCCAGTCCAGCAGCAGCCTGGCCTGGCGCTCGTCCGGCGGACGCGCGTAGCGTGACAGCAGCAGGACTCCATCCGGCAACTGGTTCAGCAATTGGTAGCTGAGCACGGGCTCGACGCGTACCTTGTGGCCGCTCGCTTCCAGCAGGCGCGTTGCCGCCAGCATCGGGTTCTTGGCCTGTGCTTCCGAGACGTGGTACTGGCCGCGCCACACCTTATGGAAGTACAGGTGCCAAAGCTCGTAGCCGGCGCCGGCCAGCAGCACGGCGACGATGGCGATGATGATCGTATGGCTCCGCTTCATGCTGCCTCGCGGTCGAAATGGGCTTGCCAGCGCGTGCACAGCGCCGCCACGCTTTCCGCAGCGGGCCAGCGCGCACCGTAGGCGGCGTTCAGCCACAGCGTGGTGGCCTGGTCGGCCAGCGCCAGGCTGGCGCTATCGAGTGCGCCGGCGGCGTGGGCGCTGCGCGCTTGCGCCAGGCACTCGCCTTCCGTTGCCCCATGGTGCAGCTTGAGCGACTGGCGGCTGACCAGGCGCGACAGCGTGGCGCGATACAGCAGCGCCAGCGCAGCGCGCTGCTGGCCTTGCTGCCACAGCGCGCGCACGGCACCCGCCACATCGGCCGGCAAGCTCTCTTCGCGGATATCGAGGCCGCCCACTTCGGTGGCCAGCTTCGGTTCGGCTGCGGCCGCAAAATTGAAGCGCAGCGGTGCGGCATAGCGCCACAGTAGCCAGGCCACCAGGGCGACAGCGCCGGCGATCAGGGTGACCTTGAACCCGCCGGCCAGGATCGCAACCATCCAGCGCGGCAGCAGCGGCGGCGACTTCGGTTTTTCCTTTTCTTTTTCCGCAGCCGGCGGTACGCGCAGTTCCCATTGCTCGCCGCAGCGATAGCCGCGCAAGTCTTGGTGCGCAAACACCTGGTCGAGCTGGCGGCGCAGCGCGGCCTGTTGCGGCGACCGGTCAGGCCCGCGGCCGCTGTCCTGCTTGGTGAGCCCTTCGGGCGGCGCGCAGTCGGTGGCCACGGACTTGGCGCCGGCGGCCGGCCCGGCCGCCTGCACCGGCGGCGGCATGCCGAGCAAGGCCATGGCCAGCAGCGGCGCGGCCATCAGCACGGCGGCAGCCTGGCGCGCTGCGGCTGGACGTGCCGGCGGGCGCAGCTGGCGCAGCACGATTTCGAGGTCCCAGGCTTCCAGCGTGGCGCGGCGGTTCAGGTACAGGGTAAAGGTACAGGCGGTGTAGATCGGGCCGATGATGGCGCACGCCAGGCACCAGGCGGCGGTGCCCAGCGCGGCCTGCAGCGGGCCCTGGTTGGTCAAGGTGAGCAGGGCGAAAGGATTGGCGGTTTCGCCCGGCATGAACAGGCCCAGCAGGGCCAGTACGCCCATCATCAGCACGAATTCGAAGCTGGCACACATGCTGCCGAACATCAGGGCCGCGCCGCCGGTGCCGTTGCGCGCGATGGTGGCGCGGCGCGCCGTGGCGACCTTGCCGCGCGCCCGCTCCAGCACCCACACCGGCTGGTGCAGGCCGCGTCCGGCCATGAAGGGGCGCCACCAGGTCAGCATGCGGAACCAGCCGCCGCCCAGTTCGCGCGGCCAGGCGCGCAAGGCATCGCGCCAGCTGGCCTGTTCGCCGAAGACCTGGCGCGCCAGCACGTGCAGCGGCGCGCGCTCGAGCAAGGGACGCAGCCACCATGGCAGCAGCCAGCCCAGGGCCAGGTCGGGGTTGTACCAGCTGAGCAGGACGGCCAGCGCCGACAGCGGCAGCCACAGGGCCATCCAGGCGCGCCAGACGTCGGCGCCGCCGGCGTGCAGCAGGGAGAAACCAAGGTCCAGGCCTTGCGCATTGCTGCGCGGGCGCAAATCAAGGCGCAGCTTATCGAGTTGCATGCACGCCTTTCCCGCGGCCGGCGCAAGCAAAGAACAGGAACACAAGGGCCCAGCAGACGGCGCCGACGCTGTATTTGACGGCCGGTGCCAGGCTGCTGGCCGACCAGAAGGCTTCAAAGAAGGCAGCCAGCACGGTGAGCAGGGCGGCGCCCGCTACCACCGGGTACATCTGGATGCTGGCTTCCTGCAGCGCGCGGCGGCGGCCCAGGCGTCCCGGCTGCACCAGCGCCAGGCCAAGGCGCACGCCGGCCATGCCGGACAGTACCAGGCCGGTCAGCTCAAAGCTGGAATGGGTCACCACGAAGGACCAGAAGTTGGTGCGGGTCGCCGGGTCGAGGCTGAGCCACGCAGCCACCACGCCCATCTTCATGCCGTTGAACAGTACGCTGAGCAAGGCCGGCACGCCGCCGAAGATGCCGCTGGCGAAAGTGCGGAAACCGATCGAGACATTGTTCCAGATATAGTGGCCGAACATTTGCAGGTCGCCTTCACTGCCGCCGCGGCCGGTCTTCATGCTGGAGGGCGAATACATCTGGTGCATGCGCGTCAGTTCTTCCGGCGAGGCGAACATGAAAGCATTGTGCGAGTCGTGCCATACCAGCAAGCCGATGGCGACGGCCGGCCCCAGCAGGCAAAGCAGCACCAGCAGCAGCAGCTTCCATTCGGCGCGCACGCGGCGCGGCAAGTCCGCACGCAGCCACTGCAGCAGCACGGTCGGCCGTTCGGCTGCCACGCCGTACAGCGCATGATGGCAGCGCGCGACCAGGCCGTGCAGGTAGGACACCAGTTGCGGCGAGTAACCGCGCTGGCCGGCCAGGGCCAGGCACTGGCACAGGCGGCGGTATTGTTCGGGCAGGGCTTCGCGGCCTTCGGCGCGCTTGGCCAGCAGGGTGTCGATCTCGCTCCACAGCGGAGCGTAGGTCGCTTCAAACTGGGCTTGCTTCATCGGACCAATCCTGCGGCCATGCCGCGCAAGCGTTCCAGCGAAGCGTCGCCGTCGCGGCCGGTCAGCGGTTCGGCGATATCGGCCAGTTCCAGCATGCGCGCGTGCGGCAGGCGGCTTTCGCGTGCAAACAGGTCGGCCAGCGCACGTTGCTGTTCGGGCGTCAGCGGGAAAGGCAGCGGCAGCGGCGCCGCATCTGGTACCTCAACGCGCCTGGGCACCTTGTCGCGGTACACCACCTGGGTGCCGGCCACGATATCGCCCAGGCGGCGGAAATGGCGGTCGCACAGCATGGCCAGCAGGCCGGAGGCATACAGCAGGGGCAGGAAGTCGGCCACCATCAGCAGGTTGCGCAGCACCGATTCGCGCCAGCGCAGCGGCAGGCCGTCGGCGCGCAGTACCTGCAGGCCGATGATGTGCTTGCCCAGCGTGCGGCCGCCGGCGTACACCTCGCAGATCACCGGGTAAGCCCAGTAGGCGAGGAAGAACAGGATCGCGGTCACGCCGTTGAACAGTTTTTCGGAAGGGATGATGGCGCCCAGCAGCCCGATGAGCACGCTGGCGCCAATACTCCAGACTGCGAAATCGATGGCCCATGCGTAAGCGCGCACTACCGGACCGGCAGGAACAAGCTGCAAACGCACGCCTTCTGGGGTGATCAGGGACAGGCGTCCGTCGAGAAGGTAATTCATGCCATTTATTTAACCATAAAATTTCCTCAATGGAAATATCAATGGAAATGTTTTATGCCGGCCGCCTCCTCGACTTGCCGGTATTCGCGTGTCTGGCGCACGTTGCCGATGGCTTGCCAGATGGCTTCGACCCGCTGCGGATCGCGCTGGTAGACGCCGCGCCCGACCATCAGGTGCAGGTGGACGGTGGAATACGGCAGTTCGGCCTGCTGGACCTTGCCGACGAAACGGGGATCTTCGTGTGCCAGCTTGCTCGCTTCCAGTCCCTGCAGGATGGCGACGTCGAAGCTGCCCCTGGTCAGCATGCGCAGCGCATCGGCGGCCGATTTCACGGTGTCATGCGGGATATAGCCTTTTTCGCGCAATTGCTGCGCCACCAGGTAGCCGGTCTGCACGATCACGACCTTGCCGGGTGCCAGCAGTTCATGGCCGTCCCAGCTGCCATTGCCCCCGACGCGCAGGAATACCAGGGCGGCATCTTCGAATAATGCCCGGCCCGGATCTTCGCGCCCATCGGGTAATTGGGGAATGCGTGACCAGGCGCGGCGGTCAATTGCATCCGCTGCACCAACTACGGCATCCACCTGGCCAAGTTTTAATTCATTTAAGCAACGCTTCCAGGGTTTCGGCGAATAAATAAATTGTTCATTAAGGAGTGATTCAACTCTCTTTAATAATTCAAAATTAAGGCCTTTTCCGTCCGGCGTGCTCCATGGCCGCTGGTCGACATCTTCAAAGCACAGGCGCAGCGGCGGCTCTTTCGCGGCATGGGCAGCCATGCCGCTCAACAGTGCCAGCAGCACGCAGAGGCTTTTGTAGCTCATGGCACAAAGATTATCACGGTGTTTTTATGTTCCGGGCAACTTCATAAAAAAGATCCATACATGTTGTATTTGCGCATGTATAACTGGAAATAATAGACGGATGAAAATGTTGCATATAAATTCTCCCTAGTTTTTTTAAAATCTGTATGGAAGAGAGAAATACATGAATAAACATTTTCCGATTGCAGCATTAATGTTGTCTGCCAGCCCATTTGTGCTGCTGGGCCAAGCCCATGCACAGGCACAGGATGCTGCCCCTGTCCAGGCGCAGCAGGCTGCCGACACCACCACCGACGACATCCAGAAGGTAGTCATCGTTTCGACCGGTAGCCGCGGTTCGCAACGCACCATGGTCGATACCCCGGTACCGGTTGACGTGCTGAGCTCGCGCGAGCTGACCAAGACCGGCCAGGCCACGCTCGACAAGTCGATGCAGTTCCGCGTCCCGTCCTTCAATACCGTGCAGACTCCGGTCAACGACGCGACCTCGCTGCTGGACCCGTACGAGATCCGCAATATGGGGCCAAGCCGCGTGCTGATCCTGATTAACGGCAAGCGCAAGAACATGAGCTCGCTGGTCTACACCCAGACCTCGCCCGGCCGCGGCGAATCCGGTTCCGACATTTCCGCCATCCCGGCCGACGCGATCAAGCGCATCGAAGTGCTGCGCGACGGCGCTTCGGCGCAGTATGGCTCCGACGCGATTGCCGGCGTGGTCAACATCATCCTGAAGGACAATGCCGAAGGCGGCTCCGTGACGGCGCGTGCCGGCATCACCCACGAGCACGACGGCGGCATGGGCGGCCTGAGCCTCAACCAGGGCTTCGCCCTGGGCGGCGACCGCGGCTTCTTCAACTACACCATCGATGCCTCGCGCGTGAACCTGGCCAGCCGCTCCGGCGCGGTCAGCGCCGTTGGGGAAGCGGGCGACTTCGGCGCCCCGCTGTCGGAGGTGCAGGCCTTCCTGTCCAAGTATCCTGATGCGCGCAACGTCAACGGCTCGCCGAAGACCAAGGCTTTCAAAGGCCTGTTCAACACCCGCTACGATATCGGCGATGGCGTCGCCATCTACGGCAATGCTGCCTACGTACGCAAGAAAATCAATTCCTTTGCCAACTACCGAACCCCGTACTGGCGCCCGACCGATTACGGCCTGCTGCATCCGGCCGGTTCGGTGTATGAAGGCTACCAGCCAACCTTCGACGGCACGCTGGACGACTACAACGCTACCGCGGGCGTGAAGCTGGACCTGGCTGGCTGGAACACCGATTTCAGCCTGACCTATGGCGGCAACGAGCAGAAATACAATGTGAATAATTCCGTCAACCGCAGTATGGAGGATGACGTACTGAAAGGAATCAGCACGGTCCATTCGCCGACCAGTTTCTACGCAGGCGGCGTGAAGTTCGAGCATTTTGTCTTCAACGGCGATATCTCCAGGCAGCTGAGCGATACCGTCAACTTCTACGCCGGTACCGAACTGCGCCACGAGAAGTTTGAAACAAAACCGGGCGACGTGGCTTCCTACCAGGGCACCGGCGCCGACTCCTTTGCCGGCAACGACCCACGCAATTCCTTCCCGACCTCGCGCTCTAACTACGGCGTGTACGCCGGCGCCACCTGGGATATCAGCAAGGAATGGCTGGTCGACGGTACCGGCCGCTGGGAGAAGTACACCGACTTCGGCTCCGCCTTCGTATGGAAGCTGTCGACCCGCTTCAAGGCCAACGACTGGGTGACCCTGCGTGCTTCCGCATCGAAGGGCTTCCGCGCGCCATCGCTGGCGCAGATCTACACCCAGAAAGCGCAGTACTCCTTCGTAGCCGGCGGCGGCATCCAGGTTTCCGGCCTGGTGAACAATGTGTCGGCGGCAGCCGCTGCCCTGGAAGTGCCTAAGCTGCATGCCGAGAAGTCGGACAACATCACCCTGGGCCTGGGCCTGAAGCCGGACGACAACACCAGCATCACCCTGGACTACTACCGCATCAAGGTCAAGGACCGCATCGTGCTGGGCAAGGAAATCGGCCCGGTCTGCCACCACGACGATAGCCTGACGCCAGCCGAAGACCAGTTGCAGTACGATGCCTGCTTTGCGAAGAGCAAGCTGGACCAGGAACTGGCCAAGGCAGGCATTGTTTCGGTGAGCTTCTTCATCAACGCACTGACTACCCGCACCGAAGGCCTGGACTACGTGCTGTCGCGTAAGAACATCCCGCTGGCTGACGGCAAGCTGACCCTGAACCTGTCCGGTAACTATACCCACAGGAACGAGCGCGACGGTGCGGTGCGCAATCCTAAGCTGGTGGCCGACGCCAACCAATCCGTGATGGATGCAACCCAGGAAGCGCTGATGTTCACTTCGCGTCCGAAGTTCAAGACCATCCTTGGCGCCGACTGGGACTACAAGAAGCTGAACCTGTCGCTCAACAACACCGTGTTCGGCCCGACCCACTTCCGCCAGGCCGGCCTGGACAGCAACCTGGAGACCAAGTTCAAGACCAAGAACGTCACCGACTTCGCGCTCAACTACAACCTGATGCCGAATGTGACCGTGTCGTTCAACGTCAACAACGTGTTCAACACCACGCCTGAGTGGGAGTTCCGCGCCCTGAACGCCGAAGGCCAGAAGAAGATTGATGATCCTAACGCGCGAGCCATCCAGCGCAACCTGATCACCTTTAACGGCCGCTACGACATGGTGACCTACGATGGTTCGCATTTCAGCCAGCTTGGCCGCACCTATGCAGCGTCGCTGAACTACCGCTTCTAAACAGCTATCCGGCTGAAGCGAAAACCGCCCCTCGGGGCTAATGCCGTTCAGTTAAGACTGAACGGCATTTTTCGTTTTGGGGTGTTGTAAACGTCATCACATGCTGTTAACCTCGGTTG